>NZ_BAAGQL010000005.1:0-319592 GCF_054783495.1 Luteococcus sediminum
ATCAGTTTGTCGGTAGCCCAGCAGGGCACCAGTCAGAGGCAGGGTCACGACTCCCCAAGGCTCTTACCATCATGTATGTCGGCGGCTCGTGGAAGAATGACTGCGTGTTCGAGACCCGTGCCACCCTTGCCAAGCGCCGCGCCGACGTCGCCCAGATGTTCGACGGCGTCGCCCAGCGCTACGACCTGATGAATGACGTCATGACCTTCGGCCTGCAGCGCCAGTGGCGCCGCGATGTGGTCGAGGCCGTCGACCCGAGGCCCGGTCAGCTGGTGCTCGACCTTGCCGGCGGCACCGGCACCTCGGCTGCCACCTTTGCCGCGGAGGGCGCCGAGGTCTTCCCCACCGACCTGAGCCTGGGCATGCTTCGCGTGGGGCGGGAGCGCCAGCCCGGGCTGCAGTTCGTCGCCGGTGACGCGCTGCAGTTGCCCTATGCCGACGACACCTTCGACACCGTGACGATCAGCTACGGCCTGCGCAATGTCGAGGACACCTCGGGCGCCCTGGCCGAGATGCTGCGCGTCACCCGTCCCGGCGGCCAGGTGGTGATCTGCGAGTTCAGCAAGCCCACCAATGAGGCCTTCGGCTTCGTCTACGAGCAGTGGCTGCCGCGCGCCATCCCGGCACTGACCAGGTTCTCCAGCAATCCGGCTGCCTATGGCTACCTCTTCGAGTCGATCCTGGCCTGGCCGGCCCAACAGGAACTGGCCGAGATGATGGACCAGGTGGGATGGAAGGCCGTCGGCTGGCGCAACCTGAGCCACGGCATCGTCGCCCTGCACCGCGGCTGGAAGGCCTGAGCCCACGTCGATGGAGATCCTGCTCGACCCCTATGCGGCGCGATCCTGCCCGGTCAAGACCCACAACCGTCATGACCGGACCGTCGAGCGACCCCGCAGCCAGCCAGACGAGGCGCTCACCGAGCTCTTCGCCGGTGGCAGGACCTTCGGCGGCGAGGTGCTGGAGCTCTTGTCCGCAGGCAAGGACGTGGCCGACCTGCGCGGGGTCGACGACCCGGCCGAGGCCGAACGGCTCACCCTCGAGGCCCTCGCGGCGGGACGCGCCGTCGTGCTGTGCCCCCGCCTGCCCGACGATCCGGTCGGGCACCGCACCGGCAGCCCTGACGCCCTGGTGCGCTCCTGCACGCTCGACGACACCGGCCATGGCTACCGTCCGGTGGAGGCCAAGCGGCACCGGGTGCAGGAGATGGGCCACGGCGAGCACCCCTGCCACTGGAGCCCGCTGGCCGACCCCACCACGGAATCGGTGGCCTGGCAGATGACGATCAAGGCCTCGCGCGAAGCCGACCTGCTGCAGTTGGCCCACTACTGGCGGCTGCTGGAGGCCTGCGGCCATGCCGATCCGTCGATGGTCGCGGGCCTGGTGGGCACCGACCGCGTCGAGGGCCACGCGGGCCTGGTGGTCAGCTGGGTGCAGCTGGACCGCAAGATGATCCGCACCTATTCGCGCACCGCGGCCACCGGCTGGAAGCTGCGCAGCCCCATGGAGCGCTACGAGCACGAGTTCGGCTTCCGATTGAAGGTGGCGCAGGTGGCTGCACGCCGCACCGGTGCTGTCGACGACCCCCGCCCGATGGTCCAGCCGATCGTGATCCGCGAGTGCGAGCAGTGCACCTGGTGGGAGGCGTGCAAGCCGCAGCTGGACGACGACGACCTGAGCCTACGGATCAGCAAGTCGCCGCTGGACGTGCGCGAGATCAGCGTGCTGCGCAGCCACGGCATCAATACCCTGGCCGATCTGGCCGATGCCGATGTCGAGTCCCTGATGGACAGCTACCTGCCCGAGGTGGGCCACCGCAGCGGCGCCGACTCGCGGCTGCGGCTGGCCGCGCGGCGCGCCTCGCTGATGCTCGCCGGGGTGCAGCTGGAGAGGCTGACGACCGATCCGGTGGACCTGCCCGAGGCGAGCCTCGAGATCGACCTGGACATCGAGACCTCCGCGGCGGACCGCGTCTACTTGTGGGGATTCCTGGTCGACGACCGCACCCGCGCGGGCGAGCCCTACTACAAGTCCTTCTCGCGCTTCGCCGAGATGGACAATGCCGCCGAGGTGGCACTGGCCGCCGAGGCGATCATCTGGCTGGACACGATGCTGCGGCTGCACCCCGATGCGCGGGTCTACCACTACTCCGACTACGAGGTGGTGCACCTGCTGCGCCTGGCCGAGCGCTGCTCCAAGCCTGAGGTACTGGCCGCGGCCCGACGGGTGCGACGCCACTTCGTCGACCTCTTCGACCTGGTCAAGGGCCACTTCTTCGGCACCCATGGGCTCGGGCTCAAGGTGGTTGCCCGTTCGGGGCCCGGCTTCGAGTGGCGCGACGAGGACCCGGGCGGCCTGAACTCGCAGGCCTGGTTCCGCGAGGCCGTCCAGGACCAGGACCCAGAGGTGCGCGAGCGGGCCCGCACCCGGGTGCTGGAGTACAACGAGGACGACGTGCGAGCCACCCACCAGCTGCGGGCCTGGCTGCGGACCCTCGACGAGGCCAAGCCGGACGCGGGCGTCCCCCAGTCCTGAGGTCGGGGCGACCAGGCCCTCGCCCACCGGACCCGCGGGTCCATCACCCGCCGGTTCAGAGCCCGGCGACGCGCTGGGCCCAGGCGCGGCGCCCGTCACGGGCCACCGGGACCACGAGCACTTCGGGGCCGCGCACCGGCACCCGCAGCCGCTGGCCCAGCTCCTCCAGGTCTCTCACCGTGGTGGCCTTCCAGCCATGGGCGGCGGCCAGGGCGGCCAGGTCTGCCTGGTGCGGCGTGCCGAAGACCTTCTCGAAGCTGGCCTCGTGCTGCTCGCCGCCCTGCTCCAAGCTGTGGAAGATGCTGCCGCCGCGGTCGTCGAGCACCACCAGCCGCAGCCGCGGCTGCTCCTCCAGGCTCCCCAGCCACAGCCCGCCGCAGTCGTGCAGGAAGGTGAGGTCGCCCAGCAGGCAGGTGACGGGCTCGTCGAGGCCCAGGCCGATCCCGGCCGCGGTGGAGATGACCCCGTCGATCCCTGCCAGGCCACGGTTCGCAAAGACGCGGGTGGCTGCCTCCGGATCCTGGTAGAGGGCATCGGGCACCGGGGCGAGGTCCGCGTCGCGGATCGGGTTGGACGAGCCCAGCACCAGCACCTGCCCGGCGGTGCGCTCCACCACCAGCGCGGCCACGGCATGGCCGGTGGGCTCCGGCTCCTCACCGGACTCGGGGCGTGATGCCAGCCCCAGGCGGGTCTGCAGGTCGCAGTCGGCGGTGAGCCAGCGGTTGAGCCAGTGCTCGTCGGGGGCGGGGGCGAGGTCGACGTCGCCCACGACGCGGGAGGCGCGCATCCCCGGGTCCGGCCAGCGCGCCCCGTCGGCGACCACGATGACCTCGACGTCCTCGCGCGACAGCAGCCGGGTGACCGGCCGGGACAGCGTGGGGTGTCCGAAGACGATCACGCGTTCGATGCGGTCGCCCAGGCCCTCCTTGCCCAGCAGCAGCCGGTAGGTGCTGACGGCCCGGCCCGCGCGGGCATTGCTGGACGGTTCTGCCAGTAGCGGCACTCCCCCGGCATGGGCCACCTGCAGAGCTCGACGGCCGACGGCAGGGCTCGCGTCCCCGGCCAGCACCACCGTGCGCCGGGCGCCGTCGAGCAGCACCGCGCGGGTGGGGGCGGCGGGCTCCAGCTGCCATGGGGTTGGCGGGGGCAGCTCTTCGTCGCTGGGCATCAGGGGCACGTCGAGGTGCAGGTTCACCTGGACCGGGCCGGGAGCGCCGGTGCGGCTGCCGGCGGCCTCGGCGAGGGCTCGTCTGAGCTGGAAGCGCCAGCTGGTGGGCTCGCCGTCGCTGGTCAGCTGCACCTGGTGGCGCACCTGGGAGGAGAACAGGCCGAACTGCGTCCCGGTCTGGTTGGCCCCCGAATGTGCCATGGTCAGGGGCCGGTCGGCCGAGGCGACCACCAGCGGCACACCGGCCTCATTGGCCTCCATCACGGCGGGAGCGAGGTTGGCCACGGCGGTTCCCGAGGTGGTGACCACCGCCACCGGAGACTCACTGGCGCGGGCCAGGCCCAGGGCCAGGAAGCCGGCGGAACGCTCGTCGATGCGCACGTGCAGGTGCAGGTCGGGGCCGTCCGCGCCCGCCTGGACCGAGGCCCGGTGCAGGGCCATCGACAGGGGCGCATTGCGGGAACCCGGCGCCAGCACGACGTGCTCGACGCCGGCCTGGCGCAGCTGTTCGACGACGCACTGGGCCAGCAGCCAGGAGCTCATCGGGTCACCAGCGATCGGGCGGCCTCGGCGGCTCGCTCGGCCCAGAACTCGACCCGATCGGTGGGCGCCTGCACCGCGACCAGCGCCTCGCGGTCGGGGGCCACCTCGCCGACCGGCAGGCACCCGTCGGCCTCGACCAGGGGCCGGGAGCACACGTCGCCCTCGAACAGGACCAGGGTGTTGAGCCCGCAGGCATGGGGCAGCTCGGGCAGGGCCGCGGCCAGGGCGACCCCCATCCGGATGCCGATGCTCGTCTCGAGTGCGGAGCTGACCACCACCGGCATTGCCAGGTCCTCGGCCAGCTGCAGGCAGCGGCGCACTCCTCCGAGCGGCTGCACTTTGAGCACGGCCACGTCGGCGGCCTCCAGGCGCTTGACCCGCTCGGGGTCGCCGGAGCGGCGGATCGACTCGTCGGCGGCCACCGGCACGGCGATGCCGCGACGGGCCAGCTCCCGGCGCAGGCGGGCCAGCTCCTCGGTGTCCATCACCGGCTGCTCGGCATATTCCAGCTCGAAGCGGCCGAGCTGGCGCAGGTTCTCCACGGCCTCGTCCAGCTCCCACTGACCATTGGCGTCGACCCGGACCCTGCCGCCGGGTCCGAGGGCGTCACGCACCGCCTCGACCCGTGCCAGGTCGTCGGCCAGCGTCTGGCCGGGTTCTGCCACCTTCACCTTGGCGGTGGTGCAGGCGGAATCGCGGACGATGCGGTGCGCTTGTTGTGGGCCGACGGCCGGGACGGTGGCGTTGACCGGGATGCGGTCACGCAGCGGCGCGGGAAAGCCCAGGTCTGCTGCTTCCCGCGCCGCCTGCCACCAGGGACGGATCTCGTCACCCGAGTAGTCGAGGAAGGGGCTGAACTCGCCCCAGCCAGCATCGCCCTGCCAGACGACCCCCTCCCGCACGGTGATGCCGCGAAATCGAGTGCGCAGGGGGATCTGGAAGACGTGCGTGGGCATGGGTCAAGCCTAGTCTCTGCCCTCGACCGTCCCGGGATGGGCGAGCCTCAGAGCCTGGCCTGCCACTTGCCTGCCCAGACCAGCTCATTGGGCGTGCCCTTGAACTCGCTCTTGCCCTCCAGCTTGTCCAGCACCCCGGTGATGATGTCGGGATTGGAGTTGTAGGCGTTGACGAAGCACTTGACCATGGTCAGGTCGTGCAGGTGGGTGGTGAAGTTGAGGCTCACCGCGAAGGTGGGCACCTCGTGCACATACCAGGGGATCTCGTTGCTCATGGCGGCGCTCCACTGGATGCGGTAGTTGTTCTGGGCGCCGTAGCCGATCACCTCGGCGATGAACAGCACCGCGTCGGTCTCGGCCTTGTACTTCTCGATCGAGCCCTTGACGCGGCTGCCGCCCTCCTGCACCGAGACCTCGTAGCCGCGGGCGGTGAGTTCGTCGACGAAGATCTCGACGGTCCTGTCATTGCCCGAGTAGATGCCACCCTTCTCGCCGGCGACGTAGTAGAGCTTGATCCGCCGGTGCTGCTCGGGGTTGAGCGGCAGCTCGTCGAGGGTGTTCTTGACCAGGGTGATGCCCTTGTCGGCGGCGTCCTTGCGCATCGCCAGGTGTTCCTCGCAGCCGACGACCTCGAGCTCGCTGGCCTGCTTGGTCAGGGTGCCGTCGGCCTTCTTGTCGTGCAGGCGACGCTTGGCCTTGAGGCCCAGGATGCGGCGCAGGGCGTCGGTCATCCGCTCCTCGGTGATGACGCCATTGCGGTAGCCGTCGAGCATGTAGCCGAAGTCCTCGTCGATCTGGTTGAAGAAGAGGAACATGTCGCAGCCGGCCGCGATCGCCCGGGGCACGTAGTCCTTGCGCTGCATGGCGGCGGTCATGCCGAGCATGTGGCTGGCGTCGGTGATGAGCATGCCGTTGAAGCCGAGCTGCTCCTTGAGCAGGCCGGTGGCCAGTTCGGGCGCCAGGGTGGCGGGAAGGATGTCGGCGTCCTGCAGGCCGGGGACCAGCTTCTTCTGGTAGGCGGGCAGCGCGATGTGGCCGGCCATGAACATCTCCACGCCGTTGTCGATGTGGTGGCGGTAGACCTTGCCGAAGCTGTCGTCCCATTCCTCGACGGAGAGCTCGTTGACGCCGAGCACCAGGTGCTGGTCGCGCTCCTCGGTGCCGTCGCCGGGGAAGTGCTTGATGCAGATGTTGACGTCGCTCTCGCGCATGCCGTCGATGTAGGCCTGGGTGTAGGTGATGACGTCGTCGGCAGTGGTGCCGTAGGCGCGGGTGTTGACGATGGTGTTGCGCCAGTTGAACAGGATGTCGACGCAGGGGTCGAAGTTGGTGTTGACGCCCAGGGCGCTCTCCTCGCGGCCCGAGACGTAGCCGGCATTGCGGGCGACCTGCGGGTCGCGGCTGGCCTCACACTGGGCGCCGGAGGCGATGTAGGTGCCGTCATTGCAGGCGCCGTTGCCGCCCGAGTCGCAGTTGGCGGCCACCATCAGCGGGATCTTCGAGTCGGTCTGCAGCTGGTTGATCAGCTGCTGCACCTGCTCGGAGGTGCCGCCCTGGTAGCGGGCGCCGCCGATGTGGTACTGCTCGAGGATCTGCTTGTTGGTCAGCTGGTTGCCGCTGTAGGCATCCTCCCCGAAGAAGAAGAGGGTCGTGAAGAGCTGGCCGACCTTCTCCTCGTCGGTCATCTCGGCAATGGTCTTCTCGACCCAGGCAATCTGGCCCTCGTCGAGGGTGTAGGGGCTGGCGGTGAGGTCTACGAGCTTGGGCATCTGGGGCTCCTGGATGGTGGTGGTTGGGGCTGGTCCGGGCTGCTGGTCAGGCCCGGACGACCGGCTTGCTGACGGTGCGGTTGCCCGACAGGGTCGGCCACGGGACCTCGGCGGGCAGGTAGGTCTCGAACTCGGTGATCAGGGCCTGCTGGTAGTCGCCGGCATAGCTGCCGTCGAGGAACTTCGGCAGGGCCTCGGCGACGAAGCGGTGCCAGGACTGCTTCTCGGCACCCGGGTTGATCGGGTAGTAGAGGCAGCCGGCCGTGGCGGCGGCGTCACGGTCGCCGGGGGCGTCGCCGATGAGCAGGATCTTGTCGTCGTCGTACTTGCCCTTGGCGGCGAACTGGACGTGCTGGGCCTTGCCGCCCATCTCCTGCCCGGCGATCACCTTCATGTACTGGGCCAGGCCGTGTTCGCTCCACTCCTTCTCCAGCGCGTGCAGCGGGGTGGCGGAGACGGTCATCTGGTCCACGCCGGCGGCGTCCATCGCCTGCATGGCCTCGCGGACGCCGGGGAAGGGCCCGCAGCCGTGCACCATGTCGTTGATGGTGGCGTTGACGCCATTGCCCCAGGCGATGCAGCGGTCGATCGTGGCCGAGGGGTGCTCTGCGGCATAGGCGGCGATGCCCTTGTCGGACAGGGGATGACCGGAGTCGATGAAGTCACTGAGCTCCGGGTACTCGGGGATGACGACCCCGCGTTCGGCGACCTCGGTGCGGTCGCGCAGCAGGTCGAGCAGCTGGCGCAGGGCCAGCCAGCGGTTGAGCCCGCGCGTGACCGAGCCGAGGTTGACGAACAGGGCAGTCTCGCGCGCGAGGGTCGAGACGGGCTGCAGGTCGAAGTACTTGATGTAGCAGGGGGTGAAGCACTCGGTGTGCTTGATGTCCATGGCATCCATCGCGCACCCGTCCGAGTCGATGCCGACGAAGTAGTCCTTCGTGGGCTGGAAGTCGACGAGCACCTGGGCTGCCGGGGGGATCTGCGTCATTGCCGCTCCTTGGGTCTGCTTTCCTCCAGACTTCCCCAGGGCGCGCCAACTGGGGACTGTTTGCCAAGGGTTGCCGATCCGGGCGCACTACGGCGACCTGCGCTGCCGCCATGGACCCCGCCGCTGGATTCCTGCACACATGGGGTTGGGGTGGTCCACAGATTCACGGGAGCCCCGCCGGGGCTGAGAGGGCATCGATGCCGACCGTCGAACCTGATGCGGTTAGCACCGCCGAAGGGAGAACTGATGCAGTTGCATGTCAACGGCCAGACCACCGAGCTTCCCGATGGAGCCACGGTGTCGATGCTGGTCACCCACCACACCGACCGGGAGCTCACGCCCCAGGGCCAGGCCGCCGACGGCAGGCCGCTGGCGCTGGCCGTGGCCCTGGACGGCGAGATCGTGCCGCGCATCCGCTGGGCCGAGCACACACTCGCCCAGGGAGCGCGGGTCGAGGTCGTCACGGCGGTGCACGGTGGCTGAGGAGTCCCGGCACGCACGCCACCTGGTGCTCGACGGTTTCGGCGCGGAGGGCCAGGAGCTCATCGCGGCTGGGCGGGTGATGGTGCTCGGCGCCGGCGGCCTCGGCTCGCCCGTGATCACCTACCTGGCGGCCACCGGTGTGGGCCGGCTCACGATCATCGACGACGACCTGGTCTCGCTGAGCAACCTGCAGCGCCAGGTGATCCACACCACCGCCGACCTGGGCCGGCCGAAGGCCGAGTCGGCCGCCGAGCGCGCGCTGGCGATCAATCCCGAGGTCGAGGCCGTGCCGGTGGTCACGCGCCTGGACCAGGCCAGCGCCCTGGAGCTGGTGCGTGGCCATGACGTGGTGGTGGATGCCACCGACAACTTCGTCACCCGCACGGTGCTGGCGCGGGCCTGCCAGGAGGCCCGGGTGCCGGAGGTCTATGGGGCGGTGATGGCCTGGCAGGGCCAGGTCACGGTGCTCGAACCGGGCCGGCAGCTGGAGGAGATCTTCGGCGAGCTGCCCGAGCAGGCACCCACCGGCGCCGAGGTGGGGATCCTGGCCACCCTGCCCGGCGTGATCGGCACCGTGATGGCGGCCGAGACCATCAAGCTGCTGCTGGGCGAGCCCCAGACGCTGTGCGGCCGGCTGCAGACCTATGACGCCCGCACGGCGCAGTGGCAGACCTTCCGACTGCCCGCGCTGGCACCCGAGGACCGGGCACACGAAGACCCGAGCGACGAAGGAGACCAGCCATGAGCATGGTCCAGGACACGCCGCTGGTCCTGGGAGGGCACGAGTTCACCTCGCGCTTCATCCTGGGTTCCGGCAAGTACAGCCTCGACCTGGTGAAGGCGGCGGTGGAGAATGCCGGCGCCCAGATCGTCACCCTGGCGCTGCGACGGGCCAATGCCCAGTCGGCCAATGTGCCGGACCACCTGCCCGAGGGCGTCACGGTGCTGCCCAACACGTCGGGCGCCCACACTGCCGAGCAGGCCGTGCAGATCGCCCGGCTGGCGCGTGAGATGGGCCTGGGCGACCTGGTGAAGATCGAGGTCATCACCGACAACCGCCACTTGCTGCCCGACAACCACGAGACGCTGAAAGCGGTGGAAGCCCTTGCCGCACTGGACTTCGTGCCGTTGCCCTATATGTACCCCGACGTCGTCGTGGCACGCCAGATGGCCGAGGCGGGGGCGGCGGCGATCATGCCGCTGGGCTCGCCGATCGGCTCCAACCGGGGGCTGGTGACCCGCGAGTTCGTGGAGCTCATCATCGACGCGGTGGACCTTCCGGTGATCGTGGATGCGGGCCTCGGACGGCCGTCCGAGGCGGCGCTGGCCATGGAGCTGGGGTGTGCGGCGGTGATGGCGAACACCGCGATCGCAAGGAGGCCTGATGGCCCGCCCCGGAGTGCTGGACCACTTCAGCGGGCAGGAGCAGTCCGACGGCAGCCGCCGCCGCCAGGTGCTCGCGGCGCGGGAACGTGCGTCTTTCGACGCCGTGACGGACCAGGACGTCGCCCGGGTGCTCGCCAAGGGCGAGCTGGACGAGGCCGACATCGCCGTCCTGCTCTCCCCCGCCGCCGGCCGGCACCTGGAGGCGCTGGCCCGTCGTGCCCGGCAGCTCACCCGCGAGCGCTTCGGCAACTCGGTCCACCTGTTCAGCCCGCTCTACGTGGCCAACCACTGCGCCAATGCCTGCACCTACTGCGGTTTCACCGCCACCGCCAGGATCCAGCGGGCACGGCTGGACGGCGAATCGCTGGACGCGGAGTTCCGCGCCCTGGCCGAGGAGGGCATCGAGGAGGTGCTGATCCTCACCGGGGAGTCGCCGAAGTTCTCGCCGGTCGACTACGTGGCGCACTGCGTCGAGCGCGCCTCCGGCTTCTTCGCCACCGTCGGCATCGAGGTGCAGCCGATGAACACCGACGACTACCGGCGCATCCACCGGGCCGGGGCTGAGCACGTCTGCGTCTACCAGGAGACCTACGACCTGGACCGCTACGAGCAGGTGCACCTGGGCGGACGCAAACGCAGCTTCGCCTACCGCTTCGACTCCCAGGAGAGGGCGCTGCTGGCCGGCATGCGCGGGGTCGCCTTCGGGGCCCTGCTGGGCCTGGCCGATCCGCGACGTGACGCCCTGGCGACGCTGGTGCATGCCCGCAGCATCCAGCGCGACTTCCCGCACGCCGAGATCATGCTGTCCTGCCCGCGGATCCGCCCCACCGGCACCGACACCGAGGCAGCCAGCGACCCGGTCGACGAACGCCTGCTGCTGCAGATCCTGTGCGCCTACCGGCTGGCGACGCCGCAGGCCTCCATCACCGTCTCCACCCGGGAGCGCCCCGGTTTCCGCGATGCGGTGGCGGGGCTGGTGGCCACCAAGCTGTCCGCCTCGGTCTCGACCGGTGTGGGGCACCACGTCGAGGAGGCGCCCACCGGCGACGAGCAGTTCGAGATCAGCGACGAGCGCAGCCTGGCCGAGGTCGTCTCGATGTTGCGGGCCACTGGGCTGCAGCCGGTGCTCAATGACAACATCCGGCTGGCGCCGGCCGGAGGCTGAGCGCTCCCGGCGCCGGGGGGCCAGCAGCCTGGCGCCTGGATCAGGCGCCGATGACGCAACCCCCGAAGAGGCCGACGGCGCACAGCAGCTCGGCCAGGCCCACCTGCTTGAGCACGCCGATCAGCGGCCGGCCGGTGGCGCCGGAGAGCACCACCCTGGTCGCGGGCGCCAGCAGCACCAGCATCGCCAGCCCCAGCAGCGCCCACCAGGTGCTCAGCGCCGCGGTCACGACGACCAGGGCGGCGGCGAGCACGGTGAGCAGGGCGAAGAAGCGGCGCGTGCCCTGGTGTCCCAGGCGGGTCGCCAGGGTGCGCTTGCCCACCTCGCGGTCGCCGTCGATGTCGCGCAGGTTGTTGGCCACCAGGATCTGGCAGGCGACGATCCCGATGGCGACGGAGGCGGCCAGGCTGCTGGCCGGGACCCGGTCGAGCTGCACATAGGTGGTGCCGCAGACGGCGACCAGTCCGAAGAAGATGAAGACGAAGACCTCGCCCAGCCCGGCATAGCCGTAGGGGTGGTCACCGCCGGTGTAGAACCAGGCGGCCAGGATCGAGGCGGCACCCACCAGGGTGATCCACCAGTGGCCGGTCAGTGCCACCAGCAACAGTCCGAGGACGGAGGCGATGCCGAAACAGGTGAAGGCGGCCGTCTTCACCTGGGCGGGGCGGGCAGCACCCGAACCTACCAGCCGCATCGGGCCGACGCGGTCCTCGTCGGTGCCGCGGATTCCGTCGGAGTAGTCATTGGCGAAGTTGACGCCGATCTGCAGGGCCAGGGCGACGAGGAAGGCGAGCAGGGCGTGCCAGGGTCGGAAGCCGTGCTCGAACCAGGCGATCGCCGATCCGGCCAGCACCGGGGAGAGCGCCGCCGGGAGGGTGCGCGGACGTGCCCCCTCGATCCATTCACCAAGTGTTGCCACGTCAACCCTCCTGAGCATCCAGGCTGCCGAGCAGCGCCTGCCGGTCGATCTTGCCAGAGCTGGTGCGTGGCAGCACGTCGCGACGCTCCAGGCGACGCGGGAGCGCCTCGCGGCCGAGGTGCCCAGCCAGCTCGCGCTGCCACCAGTCGAGCCCGTGGCTGCTGGTGGTGACCAGCACGATCCGCACCCCCCACTGGAGGTCGGGCACGGCGAGGACCACGCCGGAGCCTGGCTCCACCTGGTCGACGGCGCGCTGCACCGCCGCGAGGTCGACGTTGACTCCCCCGCTGACCACCACGTCGTCCAGGCGGCCCAGCACCCGCAGGCGTCCGTCGAGCCATTCACCCCGGTCCTGGGTGAGCACGGTGCGCCCGTCCAGGGTCGAGGCGGTCAGTTCCGGCTGCAGCCGGTAGCCGCTGAAGGCCATCTCGCCGGTGAGCGTGATGCGTCCCTCGTCCAGCCCCACCTCGACACCGGGCAGCGGCTCGCCGTCCCAGACGCAGCCGCCGCAGGTCTCACTCATGCCATAGGTGGTGACCAGGTTCAGTCCGCGGCCCCGGCCCTCTGCGAGCAGGTCGTCGTCCACAGCCGCCCCGCCGAGCAGGATCACGTCGAAACGGGTCAGCGTGGCCAGCACCTCGGGCCGCTCCATCGCGCGGAAGAGCTGGGTGGGCACGATCGAGATGGCATTGGCACCGGGCGCCAGGGCGAGGTCGGACAGATCGCTGGAGGCCAAGCGCACCGTGCGTCCGGCCACGTGCGCGCGGACCAGCACCATCAACCCGGCGACATAGCCGGTGGGCAGCACGCAGGTCCAGCTCATCGGGCCCAGGCGCTGCTGCGAGGCCTCGGCGGAGGCCAGCAGGGCCCGCCGGGAGAGCACGACTCCCTTCGGGACGCCGGAGGAACCGCTGGTGGCGACGATGACGGCCGCGTCGGGTTCTGCCACCGGCAGCTCGGGGCGCAGCATCGCCAGGGTGCGCTGGTCGTCGGGTGCCGCCGGCGCCAGCACGATGCGCCCGGCCAGCGCGTCGGGAAGCAGGGTGGGCAGGTCCTCAGGGGTGCACAGGCGCATCGTCACCTGCCCGACGCTATCGCGCGCCCCCGACAGCGCGGGCCGGGCACGAGGCCTAGGCTTGGAGGTCGGGAAGATCCCGCCCCACCCGTCCCAGACCAGACCAGGAACAGTGAGCCACCGGTGTCCAGCACCCTGCCCGCCAGCCGACCCGCATCGCGCACCTTCGAATCGCTCGGCAACCCGAACTACCGCACGTGGTTCATCGCTGGGCTGGTGAGCAACATCGGCGGCTGGATGGCACGCACCGCGCAGGCCTGGCTGGTGCTGGTGGTGCTCACCGACGGCAATGCCCGCGCCCTCGGATACCAGACGGCGGCAGTCTTCCTGCCCGGCCTGCTGCTCAGCCCCGTCGCCGGCACCGTCGCCGACCGCTTCGGCAAGCGCCACATCCTGCTGGCCACCTGCAGCCTGGGCCTGGCCAGTGCGCTGGTGCTGTCCACGCTGACCATCACCGGCCGGGTCGAGCTGTGGCACGTCTTCGCCCTGTCCCTGGTGGACGGGTTGGCGATGGCCTTCGACAACCCGGCCCGGCAGGCCTTCGTCAGCGAGATCGTCGAGACCTCCATGCTGCCCAATGCCATCAGCCTGAACTCGGCCAGCTTCAATGCCGCGCGCCTGCTGGGGCCGGGCATCGGCGGCGCCCTGATCGCGGCGGTGGGCACGGGCTGGGTGATCGGCGCCAATGTGGTGGCCTTCGCCGTGATGATCACCGCCCTGCTGATGATGCGCACCGAGCTGCTCCGCCCGGCCGTGCCCACCAAGGGCAAGGGCGGAGGTTTCATCGCCGGGCTGCGCTATGTGCGACGCCGCCCCGACCTGCTGGCCCTGCTCACCGTCGGGCTGGCCGTGGGAGGGCTCGGCTTCAACTACGGCATCTCGAATGCGGTGATGGCCACCCAGGCCTTCGCCCGGGGTGCCGGCGACTACGGCATCATCGGCTCCTCGATGGGCATCGGTGCCCTCGCCGCGGCCCGGTGGTCGGCTGGGTGGGCGACGCCTTCGGGCCGCGCTGGACGATCGGCTGGGGTGTGGTCTTCGTGGGTGCCATCTTCTGCGCGCTGACCGCCACGATCATGGTGAACGACCGCATCCGGGTTCGGCTCGACTGGCATCGTCGCGCCCCGTGGCTGCGCATCGAGCGGCTGCTCACGCAGGACATCGGCGAGGTGCGCCGCTGAGGCGGCTGCCCAGCCGTGGTCCTGGGTGACGTCGAAGTGGTGCGGGCAGCTGTCTCGGAGCTCGGTGCCAAGCTACGAACAGCGTTCCCGGGGCGACGACGCAATCAGTACCGCGGCGACAAGGTCATCGCGATGGGCATGGATGTGGACGTGCGCTGCAGGTAGTTCTGCAGCCATGTCCCGTTGGTACTCATAGCGGAAGAGTGGGTCACCGCTCGCGCGCAGGCCCGCGAACAGCTTGATGCTCGACTCATCAACGGTGAGCTAGCTGTACCGACCGGGGACGTTGGTCAATCGTGAGAACGGCGGTTGGTTGCCGCATGCCGTGTGGGGTCTGTGGTGGTTGTAGTAGTGCAGCCAGCCGTCGAGCTCGCCACGGCGCTCGGTCTCGGAGGTGTAGCAGCGGGCGTAGGCCCAGCCGTCACTCAGGGTGCGGTGGAATCTCTCGATCTTGCCATTGGTCTGCGGACGATACGGCCTGGTTCGCTTGTGCCGGATACCGAGCTCGGCGCAGGTGTCGCGCCACAGGTGTGATCGGTAGGCGCCGCCGTTGTCGGACAGGACGCGTTCGACCGTGATGCCCCGCTGGTTGAACCACTCGACGGCCCTCACCAGGACCGCGGTGGCGGTGATCGCGGTTTCGTCGTCGTGGATCTCGGCGTAGGCAACGCGGGAGTGGTCGTCGATGACGGTGTGGACGTAGGCCTTGCCCATGAGCGGATCCCGGTACTTGTTGCGCGGCTTGTCCGGGGTGGCGGCACGGTTGCGGCCGCCTTGTTTTCGGCCGACGTAGCGCCAGCCTCCGCCGTCGGGGATGTTGCCGAGCTTCTTCACGTCGACGTGAAGCATCGCCCCGGGATGGTCGTGCTCGTAGCGACGGACGGGCTCCCCGGTGGCGCGGTCGACGTGCGAGAGGCGGTTCAGGTGTGCGTCGGCCAAGATCCGGTGGACCGTCGACGGGGCGATGCCGAGCCGGCAGGCCAACTGGACTGGCCCTTCGCGCAGGCGCAGGCGGAGCTGGATGCAGCGCCTGGTCGTGGCCTGGCTGGTCTTGTTCGGCGAGTGGTGGGGGCGTGAGGAGCGGTCCTGCATGGACTGGCCGGCGCGGTAGCGGTCGGCCCAGCGCTTGACGGTGGGCCAGGAGACCTGGAAGCGGGCGGCGACCTCGCTGACGGGCCAGCCCTGGTCGACCACGAGCTGGCCGACGATCTGGCGATGCCGGGGAGTGAGTGCCGCATTGGCGTGTGACATAGGTGTCCTTGGAGATGAAGACGGGCCAGCACTTTGTGGAGTGCTGGCCCGGTGATGGATTCAGAGGCGTTATCGCGCCGCAAACTCGAACCCGGTGGCGATGAGCGCCCGCAGCCATTCGCTCTGCGCGGTTCGGGCTGATTTCACCTCGACATGGTGGTTCCACCGATTGCGGCTGACCTGAGTCAGGTTGTGCACTCCGGTGTGGTGTTCTGGGTGATCGAGGGTCACGTTCAGATACAGCGTCCCGTCCGCCGTCTTCTCGTAAGCCCACAGCCAGAGGAACTTGCGGTTCACGGCATAGCTGACCTGGGCCTTGGCGGCCTTGGTGACAGGGCCGAGTCCCTGGACGAAGGCGTCGATGGATTCGTAGTGGGATTGAGTCTGGGGCTTCGCGGTGAAGTCGCTGATCATCTTGTTCGTGCGATCGGTCATCGAACGTTCTCTACTCGTAGTTCAGTTGGACAGGGGCGTGAGCACGGCGATCCGCCAGGTTCCCTCGTGGTGGGTCAGCTGGTACATGAGGCGTTCGTCGGGTGCTCCACCGTGGTGATTCCAGCTCACGTCGGCCCAGATGCTGTGGGGGCCGCAGGCGGCCACTTTGATGGTGTGGTCTGTTTGGGTGACGTCTCGATACTGGGCAAAGGCCGTCTCGAAGAAGTCGCGTGTCTGAGCCCGCTCGCTGACGGGGATCGCAGCTTGGGGGAACTCGATCAGGGCGGGGGTCGCATAGTGCTCCGCGATGGCGTCCGCGTCTCGCCGCAACAGTGCTTCTGCGTAGGTGGCGAAGAAGGCTCCCGCCACCTGCTCGGCGTTGAAGTGTTCAGTCATGCCTCTGACACTAACCACCAATCAGGACACGCCCATGTCATGGTTAGGATTTGCGTTATGCAGGTGATGACCACAGCAGCGGCCGCCTCACGGGACGCCCACTTGACGCTCCGACGGGTCGAGCGACAGCAGCACCTCATAACGATCCTGTCTCGTAAGGGCCCCCGTCGCACTTTCCAAGAGCTCGCTGACGAAGTGGGCGTCACCCCACGGACCATCGCGCGCGACATCCAGCGGCTACGCCACTCCGGTGTCCCGATCAGCGTCACACCAGGACGCGCCGGTGGCGCACTACTCGAAGCCACCACTGAGCCAGCACCGGTTCAACTGGACTTCGCTGAAATCGCAGCACTGATCAGCAGCTTGGCCGCAGTCGGGCCGACAGTGAGCGAACCAGCCCAATCCGCGATGACGAAACTGGTCAATGCGCTCTCAGACCAAGACTCAAATTGCCCATCCAGCAGCTTAACCGCCGCTTCGATCAACGTCTCCGGTCAGTACAGCTAGCGCCCTGCCGCGTCGACGATGCACCTGTACATGACGTGGACGCTCAGCAATTCTCGCGAACCGACAGTCAGTGGAAGCGGTTCCTCCGATGTCACGGAGAACTTGCTTCCGAGGCTGCTTGCCTTGAACGGCGTGGGCTCACCACGAAATGCACTCACGAGGTCCGACAGTGACTTCGCCAAAGCCTTCGCAGCACGCTCAAGGGGTGGGCCTTCGTCCCTCACGGCTCGAGGAGCCAGGTGAGTTCTTCGGCCCGCCGTCGGGCTGCTTCCTGCTCGTCAGTCAGCAGCCCGGCACATGACAAGAGCCTTGCCTGCTCCAGATCGCACCCCAGAGTGTGCTTGAGTTCAGCCAGTTCGGCGCGCGCCTTCTTGGGGGTCAGGACGTCAAGGATGGCAGATCCCATGTCGGACTCTTCTCACCGCGTGTGTTCAATCGCGCCATGCGAGGACCGTAGATGCTGCCACTGACAGCAACCATGAGTCATCGGTCGACAAATCGGCGTGGGTGACAGCGGACGACACCGCCAAGGTCTTTGGGGGGGGAGCACAGTTCCACGGGAGCGCCGATGCCGGGCAATTGGCTCTGCGTGGCTCTGGGCCGGGTGGCGATGCCTTGATCAGAGCGTCACCCGCCGCGCGCGATCTGGCCGCGCAGGCATCACTGTCGGACGGCGGTGCTTTGATGGAGGCATGAAGAAGCTCCTCAACTCCCCCGACGACGTGGTCGCCGAGGCGCTCCTGGGAATGGCCTGCGCACACCCCGAGCGGTGGCGCGTCGACCACGAGGCACGGATCGTGGTGCGCGCCGGTGCGCCCCGGCCTGGCAAGGTGGGCCTGGTCTCCGGCGGCGGCAGCGGCCACGAACCCCTGCACACCGGCTATGTGGGCCGCGGCATGCTGGATGCGGCCTGCGTCGGTGAGGTCTTCACCTCGCCAGTGCCCGACCAGGTACTGGCCGCGGCCCGGGCCGTCGACTCCGGCGCCGGGGTGCTGTTCATCGTGAAGAACTACACCGGCGACGTCCTGAACTTCGAGATGGGCGCCGAGATGGCCCGGGATGAGGGCATCGAGGCCGAGATGGTGGTGGTCGACGACGACGTCGCGGTGCGCGACTCGCTCTACACCGCCGGACGGCGCGGCGTCGCCCTGGCCGTCCTGCTGGAGAAGGTGGTGGGGGCGGCCGCCGAGCAAGGGGCCGGGCTGGCCGAGCTCACCGAACTGGCGCGTCGGGTGAACTCACGCGGTCGTTCGATGGGCCTGGCCCTGTCCAGTTGCACGGTGCCCGCCGTGGGACGGCCCACCTTCGAACTGGCCGCCAACCAGATGGAACTGGGCATCGGCATCCATGGCGAGCCGGGCCGCGAACGTCTCCCGGTGGCCAGTGCGCGGGAGGTGGCGCGGATGCTGGCCAAGCCGGTACTGGACGACCTGCAGCCGTCGGGGCCGGTGATCTGCCTGCTCAACGGGATGGGCGCCACACCCCTGCTCGAGCTGTACGTGGTGCAGCACGAAGTCGAGAAGGAACTGGCCGCGCGCGGGGTGTCCGTGGCGCGTCGACTGGTGGGCAACCACGCCACGTCACTGGACATGGCCGGTTGTTCGCTCACACTGTTGGAGGCGGACGACCAGCTGCTCACGTTGTGGGACGCGCCGGTCGACACGCCCGGACTGGGATGGGGTGGATGACGTGGAAAAGCAACAGGCCATGGACTGGATGGGTGCCTTCGCACGCTTGGTGGGCGAGCACGCCGTCCGGCTGACCGAGCTCGACCGGCAGATCGGTGACGCCGACCACGGCTCCAACATGGACCGTGGCATGAAGGCGGTGCTGGCACTCGACGCCGCGTCGCAGCCCGATGCGGTCGACTACCTCAAGAAGGCCGGCATGACCCTGGTGGGCACCGTCGGCGGCGCCGCCGGCCCCCTCTACGGAACCTTCCTGCTCCGCTTCGCCTCAGCCCTGCCCGCCGGCGACCGGGCCGACTCCCCCGCCGAGCTGGCCGCCGCCTGGCGCGGTGGCCTGGACGGTGTGGTCTCGCGCGGCAAGTCGGGTCTGGGCGACAAGACGATGGTCGACGTGCTGCAACCGGCCGTGGAAGCGATGGAGGCAGGCCACGAGGACGTCGCCTCCTGCCTGCAGGCAGGTCTGGAGGCTGCCCGGGAAGGGCTGGAGTCGACCAGGGCGATGGTGGCGCGCAAGGGACGCGCCTCCTACCTGGGCGAGCGCAGCGCCGGACACCTTGACCCGGGTGCCGCGAGCGCCGTCCTGCTGCTGGAGGCGGCCCTGGCCGCCCAGAACTGAACCACGAGGACTCGGGGGTGTCGTCGTGACAGCAGTCGTGGTCGTCTCGCACAGCCGCGCCCTGGCCCGGGCGGCGGTGGAGCTGGCCGAGCAGATGGTGCCAGTGGAGCAGCGGGTGCCGGTGCGGGTGGCGGCCGGCCTGGACGGGAGCGATCCGGGCGTCCCCGATGCGAGCGAAGGCGGTGCGGGCGCGCCCGAGCTGGGCACCGACGCCACCGCCGTGGCGGCCTGCTTGGAGGAGCTGCAGGACCAGGATGCGATCCTGGTGCTCACCGACCTGGGCAGTGCCCTGCTCTCGGCCGAGATGGCGCTGGACTTCGTCGACCCGGACTTGGCTGCCCGGGTGCGGATCAGCCCGGCGCCCCTGGTGGAGGGCCTGGTGGCCGCGCTGGTCACCGCCTCCAGCGGCGCCGACATCGACGAGGTCGACCGCCAGGCACGAGGCGCGCTGCAGGCAAAGACCGCCCAGCTGGGCCAGGAGGAGTCCGCACCGGCCCCGCAGCCGCCGCCCCAACCCGCAGCCGGCAGTGCGCGCGCGGAAGCTGGCGAGCAGGCCTTTGAACTGGAACTGCTGGTGCGCAATCCGCACGGCCTGCACGCCCGGCCCTGCGCCGCGATCGTCGCCGCGGTAGCCGGTCTGGATGCCACCGTACTGGTGCGCCGCGAGGGCAGCCCCGCGGAGGCCGGCGTCGATGCCCGCAGCGTGATGTCGCTGCAAGCCTTGGCCGTACGCCGGGGCGAACTGCTGCTGGCCTCCATCACCGGGCCGCAGGCCTCGGCGGCTCGCACGGCGCTGGGGACGCTGGCCGCCAATGACTTCGGGGAACGGCTCGCCCGGCCCGGTCCGCACGCCCTGGCCGAGCCCGAGTCCCCCGTGCACGAGCTGTCCCTGGCACCAGCCTTGCCACCGGCCGAGCCCACGGCCGACCAGCAACCGCGCCTGGAGACCGCCCTGGCCGCCGCCGACGGCTTCCTGGAGGGTCTTGCCGCGAAGGTGCCCGACGGCGGCGTCACCCGTGCGGTGCTGTGGGCGATCCGCACGATGCTGCACGACCCGATGCTGGAACAGGGCTTCGCCCGGCGCATCGGTGAGGGGCAGGACGCGGCCGTCGCCGTGCACCAGACCATGACCGAGACGATCGCCGTCTTCGAGCAGATGGCCAATCCCTACCTGCGCGAGCGCGCCACCGACCTGCGTAGCCTGGAACGCCTGGTACTCAGGGCCCTGGCCCCCGACCTGGACCTGTCGCTCGACGAGGTGCCGTCCGGACATGTGCTGCTGCTCGACGAGCTGGATGCCGTCACCGCCGCGCAGCTGGACCCGACCGGCGTTCCGATGGTTCTGGTGCGCCGTGAATCGACCCACGGCCATGGTCTGCTGGTCGCCCGTGACCGCGGGATCGACGTGCACTTCCTGGCGGCGTCACGGGCGGAAGGCCAGCTAGGCTTGCACGCATGACTGACGCGACTCGTGCTGCCTGGGGCTGGGGACTGGCCACCATCCACTCCTCCGGGCAGGTCCTGGACACCTGGTTCCCCTCCCCGGAGTTCGGCACCCCCGCCGACGATGCCAAGGCTCCCGCCCAGATGGTCTCGGCCCAGACCGAGGACCCCAATCGTGACGTGCGGGTGAGCCTGGTGAAGGTGGCCATCGGCCTGGACGCCGCCCCGGCCGACGTGAGTGACGCCTACCTGCGCCTGCACCTGCTCAGCCACCGCCTGGTCAAGCCCCACGGGCTCAACCTGGACGGCATCTTCGGCGTGCTGCCCAATGTGGTGTGGACCGCCGCCGGCCCGTGCGCCGTCGAGGACTTCGAGTCGGTTCGCCTGCGCCTACGCAATGTGCGCGGCACCACCGTCGTCTTCGGCATCGACAAGTTCCCGCGCATGGTCGACTACGTGCTGCCCTCGGGCGTGCGCATCGGCGACGCCGACCGGGTACGCCTGGGCGCCCACCTGGCCGAGGGCACCACCGTCATGCACGAAGGATTCGTGAACTTCAATGCCGGCACGCTCGGCCACTCGATGGTGGAGGGACGCATCTCGGCCGGTGTCACCGTCGGCGACGGCACCGACATCGGCGGCGGCGCCTCGATCATGGGCACGCTGTCGGGTGGCGGCAAGGAGGTCATCTCCATCGGGGAGGGCTGCCTGCTGGGCGCTGAGGCCGGCGTCGGCATCTCCTTGGGCAACAACTGCGTGGTGGAGGCCGGGCTCTACGTCACCTCCGGCACCAAGGTGCAGCTGCCCGACGGCCAGGTGGTCAAGGCCACCGAGCTGAGCGGCAGCGACGACATCCTGTTCATCCGCGACTCCCAGTCCGGCGCCGTGCTGGCCAAGCCGCGTGCCGGCCACAAGATCGCGCTGAACTCGGACCTGCACAAAAACTGACGCGTGGCCCGGCACTCGAGGCAGCACGCCCCCCAGCGGCGCAGCCGACGGCTCTACCCGCTGCTGGTGCTGCTGGCGCTCGTCGTGGCCCTGCTGGTCTTCTTCGCCTGGGCGATCAACCAGATCGGTAACCGCGAGCCCAGCGTCGTGCCCGCCGCGCAGCAGTGCGCGGTGCGGGTGGGAAACGTCGGCGACCAGCTGACCCTGGAGCAGTCGGGCAATGCCGCGATCATCGCCGCCGAGGCGCTGCACCGCGAGTTGCCGCCGCGCGCCGTCTCGATTGCCCTGGCCACGGCGATGCAGGAGTCCGACCTGCGCAACATCGACTACGGAGACCGCGACTCGGTCGGGCTCTTCCAGCAGCGCCCCAGCCAGGGCTGGGGCAGCGTCGAGCAGATCATGGACCCGTGGTACTCGACCGGGAAGTTCTACGACCACCTGGTGCAGGTCGACGGCTGGGAGTCGGGCGACATCAACGACGTCGCGCAGAAGGTGCAGCGCTCCGGCGTTCCCGACGGCTACCGCAAGCACGTCGAGCGCGCCCGGGCCTGGGGCTCGGCCCTGACCGGCCACTCCCCCGCCGCGGTGCGCTGCATCGACCGCGGCAAGACCAGCCCGCAGGCCGGCGACACCGTCGAGCTGCTGCAGCGCGCCCTCGGCTCGACGGTGCAGGTGACGCCCGCCCAGGCCATGATCACCATCACCTCCAACGACGAGACCTCGCTGTGGGCCGCCACCCAGCTGGCGATGATGACCACCCGCACCAGCGGCGTCACCGCCGTTCAGGTCGGAGCCATGACGTGGACCTCCCAGTCGACACACCTTGGCAGCTGGGAGGGCACCGCCACCCCGAAGCCCACGAAGGCGGTCCTCACGCTGCGCGCGTGAACACCGCCCCGGCGATGATGACCGGTCAGTGACGATCAGTCGGTGAGCCGCTGCGCGGCCGCAGCGATCCGCTCGTCGGTGGCCGTCAGTGCGATGCGGACGTGCCGGGTGCTCTCGGTGCCGTAGAAGTCACCGGGGGCGGCCAGGATGCCGCGTTCTGCGAGCCAGTCGACGGTGGCGCGGCAGTCCTCGCCGCGCGTCGCCCACAGATACAGCGAACCCTCGGAGTGGTCGATGGTGAAACCGGCCTGTTCCAGCGCCGGGCGCAGCAGGGCGCGCCGGGCCAGGTAACGCTCCCGCTGCTCCTCCACGTGTGCGTGGTCGTCCAGGGCGGCCGCCATGGCCTCCTGCACCGGGCCGGGAAGCATCATGCCACCGTGCTTGCGCAGCTCCAGCAGCTCCATGCACAGGACCTCGTCGCCGGCGATGAAACCGCCGCGGTAACCGGCCATGTTGGAGCGCTTGCTCAACGACTGCACCGACAGCAGCCCCGTGACGTCGCCGTCGCAGACCTGGGCGTCCAGCACGCTGAAGGGCTCCGCATCCCAGGCGAACTCGCCGTAGCACTCGTCGCTGGCCAGCACCGCACCACTCTGGCGGGCGAAGGAGACCCAGGCGCGCAGCTCCTGTTTGGACAGGATCGCGCCGTGCGGGTTGGCCGGGGAGTTGATCCACACCAGGGCCGGCGTGCCGTCGACCTGTGAGGGGTCGTCGCAGCGCTGGATCCTGGCACCGACGATCGCGGCACCCACCTCATAGGTCGGGTAGGCCGTGCTGGGGATCACCACCAGGTCGTCCGGCCCCAGGCCCAGCTGGGTGGGCAGCCAGGCGACGAGCTCCTTGGTGCCCACCACGGGCAGCACATTGCGCTCCGTCAGGCCCGTGGCTCCCCAGCGTCGTTCCAGGTAGCCCAGGATCGACGCGCGCAGGGCCGGTGTGCCCCAGACCGTCGGGTAGCCGGCCCAGCGGCCGGCCGCGGCCACCAGCGCGTCGGCGGCGACGGCAGGGGTCGGGTCGACGGGCGTGCCGACGCTCAGATCGCAGATGCCGTCCGGATGGGCCTGGGCCCTCGCCTTCGCACCTGCCAGGGAGTCCCACGGAAAATCGGGCAGGCGCGACGCCAGCGGCGCACGCCTGCCCGATCCGGCAGTGCTGGTGCTCATTCGCCCTGGGGCGGGAGCGCGGAGACCACGGGGTGGTCCTTGTCGATGACGCCCATGCGGGACGCGCCGCCGGGCGAGCCGATGCCGTCGAAGAAGTCGACGTTCACATCGTAGTACTGCTTGAACTCGGCCGGGACGTCATCCTCGTAGAAGATGGCCTCCACCGGGCAGACCGGCTCGCAGGCGCCGCAGTCGACGCACTCCTCGGGGTGGATGTAGAGCATGCGGTTGCCCTCGTAGATGCAGTCGACGGGGCATTCCTCGACGCACGCACGGTCCTTGACGTCCACACAGGGCTGCGCAATGACGTAGGTCACTGGGGTCTCCTCAAAACTGGGCTTCTGGGCCGGCAGAACAGATCCGTCGGCATCGCCACTCTACAACGCCACACGCCAGGTCGGACCATCCGTCCGGGGGCAGTCTCAGTCGCAGATGATCTCGTCGGTGGGCTGGTAGGTCCAGCGGTACGGTTCGCGCTTGACCACCTGGCCGCCCTTGTGGAACAGCCGCGAGTAGTTCACTGTGAAGCCGGGAGCAGCCGCCTGGGCGTGGCACTTCTCGCCGGAGCGGTGGATGGTGCGGCCAGTGGTGAAGTTGGACTTCGACAGCTCGCTGGAGGTCACCTTGTCGTAGACCCTCTTGCCCCACACCCGCACCGTGATCGAGCCCTTGTTGCCGGGGCTCGACGGGTTCACCCAGGCCTGCATCAGCGCGCCGTAGGGGCTGTTGTTCTTGAACTTCACGTCGATGCTGCCGTAGTAGAGCGTCGCCTCACGCCCGGCCGGGTAGCGGTCGAAGTACATGGTGTGGGGCTGGTGCTCGACGTGCTCCAGGCCGCTGAAGAACAGGGCGTTGAAGGCGGTGGTGCCGGCCTGCGAGATGCCGCCGGCATTCTCCTTGACCAGGTGGTCGCCGGTGATCACCCACCCGTCGACGAAGCCCGAGCCGGCGGTGCGCGGGCCGATCGCCTCGTTGACGCTGAAGGTCTCCCCCGGCGCGAAGTAGGAGTTGGAGATGCGCCGTGCGGCCACCGACAGGTTGGTGTTGCGGTAGTCGGCATGCGGGAAGTAGGTGGTGAACTCGCCGATCACCTCGCTGACCGGGGCCTTCTTCGCCTTCTCGGTGGTGATCTCGGGCTGCTGGGTGACCACCGGGACGGTGACGGTGCGGGCGGCGCCCTGCGCCACCAGCGCGGGGGCCACGACCTCGTCGAAGGCCTTGCGCTCGATGCCCTTGCCGGGCTTGCCGGGCACCAGGGCGGGCTTGCCGTCCTTGAGCTCCCACCGGGCGTCGACCGGCTCCTGCATGCCGGCCTCCTTCGCCTTGCGCTGCGCTGCCTTGAAGAGCTTGTCCATGTCGGTGGTGGCGACGAAGCCGCCGTCCTTGGTGCTGATCTTCGTCAGCTCCCCGATGCCAGGCCCGGTGAGCTCCACCGTCTGCTTGTCGAGCTTGACCTTCACGGGGGCGTTGACGCGCGGCTTGAGCTGGCTGTCGACGAAGGTGGTGAGCTCCTTGGTGGTGAGCTCTGGCTCGGTACTGGTGATCGGTGCCTCCACCCGGCTGCTGGTCATCCAGGCGTCGTCGAGCTTCTTGGCCGCGGCCTTCTGGTCCAGGCTCTGGCCAACGACGGCCTCGGTGGGGGTGATCTTCTCGCGCGTCATGGTGACCTTGGCGTCGACCGGCTTCACCTCGAAGGCAGGCGCGGCCTTGGCGACGGCCGCCTGCAGCTTGTCGGAGTCCTTGTCGACGACGATGTCCATCTCGCCGCCGCCGCGCAGCACGTTGATGATGTGGCGCGGATTCAGCGACTTGCCGGCACCGGCCTGCTCGACGGTGGCGGCGTAGTCGACGCTCATGCCGGCCTGGGCCGGCGTGATCTTCACCGACTTGTCCTTCGTGGCCAGGGCGATGGGGGCCTCGGCGCGGGGACCGATGGACTCCTTCAGCCGCGTGATGGCGGTGGCCTCGTCGACCCCGCCCAGGGCGACTCCTTCGACGCTGGCGTGGCGGGGCAGCTCGTCACCGGCCATCGCATAGCCCGCGGCATAGGCGCCGCCGGTCAGCAAGGCCAGCGTGCCCAGGCCCGCGAGTGCGATGCGCCGTCCCTTCCCGCGGCCCCGGGTGGGCTCGTCGGGTGTGCGGATGCTGCTGGCGGAGTCGGTGGAAGTCACAGATGGGTCCCCTGACCACAAGGGGCGCGTCCTGCTCGCGCCACGGTGGCACCCATTCTAGGCTGTTGGCCAGGTGTCCAGTCAGTTTCTTCTCACCGGACCTGTCGCCATGGCCGCGCCATGGCGGCCCAGCTCGTCCAGGGCATCGGCAAGCACCCGACGCACCGTGGGCTCCTGGCAGGACTCGACGGCCTCCCGCGCCACAGCGAGGGTCTGGGCATCCGCCACCGTCCACGGGATCCCGGCCTTGACGCACTGCGCCAGCCCCCAGCCGGTGCGCAGCCGTGCGGTCGCCTCGATGCCACGCCACCAACCGCGGGCCAGCTCGCGCGTCAGCTCCTCGGTGGATGGGTCGACCGAGTGCTCCGGCGCGAACAGGCCAGCTGCGTCGGCCTGCACCTGGCTGGCCGGGGCGTCGCTGGTGAGCACCCGCTGCAGCACCTCACGCCGCGAGCTGGCATCGGGCCGGGCGGCGCGGGCCGTGCGGGCTGCGCGCTGCCCCGCCGAGGACGGGTCACGCTCCAGTTCGGCCTCGACGACCTCCTCCGGCTGCCCCAGCGCCACCATGCGTCGCACCACGGTCCACCGGTCGTCCGGGCCGAGCGGACGGGGATGCTCCTGTGGGTGCTTGCCATCCGCTTCCCCGAGCAGGCCGCGTAGCTCCTCGGGCTCGTCGCTGGCCGAGGCCAGGATCCGGCGCAGGCCCAGGGCGCGGTCGCTGCCTGCCTCGGTCGCGCGGAGCAGTTCGCGGGCGACTGCGGCGACCCGCGCACGGCGACCGGCACGCTCGGCCGGCGGCGACCACTGGTTGGCCCAGTCCAGGGCCCGCGAGAGCTCGGCCACCAGCAACCGGTCCGAGCGCTCGTGGGTGGCGGCGCGCAGCATCATCTCCAGGGCAGCCATCGGGTCGCACTCTGCCGAGCGCACCTGGTCGACCAGGGACTGCAGCAGCATCGACCGGGCCGACGCCGGCTCCAGGGCCGCCATCGGAGCATCGGTGAGCCTGCCGTCGACCACCAGGGGCCTGAGCCGCGCCCAGCACAGGTCGTCGGGGTCCAGCAGGACCAGCTGGCCGGCGCCGGCCACCAGCCGCGTGGTCGTCCGCTCGGCCTTCACGGTGAGCTGCTGGCTGTCGAGCAGGCGCCCGTCCTCGTCGTGCACTGCCACCCGCAGCCGATGCGGACGCGGCCTCGCTGCTTGCCGGCAGACCTCGACCCGTCCGTCGAGCACCACGGCCTGCAGACGGTCCTGGCCGGTGGTGCCCAGCCAGGCCTCCAGCCACTCGTCCAGGTCCTCGACGCCCTGCGCGCGCCAGCAGTCCACCAGGTCGGCCATCGTCGCGGTGGCGAAGGCGTGCCGGCGGATGTGCTCGCGAAGCCCATCCCAGAAGGCGTCCGCCCCCATCCAGGCGAGCAGCTGGCGCAGCACCGCCGCACCCTTGGCGTAGCTGATGCCGTCGAAACTGGCCAGGGCTGCGGCGGCGTCGTCGGCACCATTGCCCGCCACGGGGTGAGTGCTGGGACCCTGGTCGGCGGCACTGCCCCACGGCTTGCGGTCCAGGCCGAAACCGAGCCACAGGTCCTCCAACCCGACCCGCGCGCCAATCTCGTGGCCGAGGAATTCGGCGAAGGACTCGTTGAGCCACAGGTCGTCCCACCAGTGCGGCGTCACCAGGTCGCCGAACCACTGGTGAGCCAACTCGTGCGCGATCGTCGAGGCACGGCCCGCCCGCTGCTGGGCGGTGGCCTGACCCCGGTGCAGGAACTGCTCGCGCAGCAGCACACAGCCCGGATCCTCCATCGCGCCGGCATTGAAGTCGGGCACGAAGACCTGCAGGTAGTCCCCAAAGGGGTAGTCGACGCCGAAGAGCTCCCGGTAGGCGGGCAGCAGCCGCCCGGTGAGTGCGAACAGCTCCTCGGCATCGCGACGCAGCTCGCCCTCGAGTTCCCGGCGCGCGAGCAGTCCCAGCTCCGGCGCCGTCTGGCCGGGCTGGCCCTCGGGTGCGCGGCGCAGCTCGACCCAGGGGCCGGCGACGACCGTGGCAAGGTAGGTGGAGATGGGCGCGGTGCGCTCGGTCTGCCAGCTGCCGTCGGTCAGGCGGGTGGCCGGGCTGTTGCCGCGCACGATCCACTCCTCGGGGGCCTCGACCACCAGCCGCAGGCGCATCTTGAGGTCGGGCTGGTCGAAGCAGCAGAACCAGCGCGGGGCCGCGTCCAGGAAGCTCATCGCGTACAGGTAGGTCTCGCCCTGGGCGTCGATGTGGCGGTGCAGCCCCTCCCCGTCCCCACTGAAGGCCATCCTGGCCTCCACCTCCAGCACGTTGTGGGCCTGCAGCCCCGGCAGGAGGAGGCGCCCGTCGACCCACTGCGGCTCCAGCTGGGTTCCGTTGAGGCGCAGTCGGAGGAGCTCTTCGCAGCGCAGGTCGGCGACGGTCTCGGCGCCGGGGCGGGTGCAATCGAAGCTGATTCTGGTGGTGCTGGTGAAGGTGGACTGGCGTGCGGCCTCGCGCAGGTCCAGGTGGATGTCGACCTCGGCGACCAAGAGCAGCCCGGAACGTTCCTGGGCCTGCTCGTGGCGAAGACTGCTGTGATGGCTCATGCCGGGCAGGCTATCCGGCAGACTTGCCCCATGAGCAAGAACGAGATCGACGCCGCCGAGCTGGCCGAGCGTCACGCCGCCATTGCCGCCGCCTTCACCAAGAAGGTCGCGGCCGTCACCGACTGGGACGTCCCCTCCCCCGTCGCCGAGTGGACCGCCCGCGACGTGGTGCGCCACCTGGTGGACTGGTCGCGCAGCATGTTGGGCCAGGCCGAGGGCATCACCTTCGGTGAGATTCCCTCGGTCGACGAGGACCCGCTGGCCTGCTGGCAGCGCCACACCGAGCAGATGCAGCTGCTGCTCGAGCATCCCGAGATCGAGAGGGTGGCGCTGCCCTCGGGGCCCTTCAGCAAGACCACCTTCCAGGAGGCCGTGGACCAGTACTACGTGCCCGATGTCTTCATGCACACCTGGGACCTGGCCAAGGCGACCGGGCAGGAGCCGGGGCTGGACCAGGCACAGTGCTTCGCCATGTACCGCGGCATGAAGGGCGACGAGCAGCGGCTGCGTGCCTCGGGCCAGTTCGGCCAGCAGCAGCCGGTGGCCGAGGACGCCTCCAGCGAGGAGAAGCTGATGGCCTTCATCGGGCGCGACCCCTACTGGGCGCCGCCGGTCGACGGACAGGACGCCACCGGCCGCTGACCAGAACTGGCGGCTCAGCCCTGGAGGGCCAGCGCGAAGGGCAGCACGCCACTCGCGCCGGCCTCCAGCAGCGCCACCGAGGCGACCGTCATGGTCCAGCGGGAGTCCACCAGGTCGTCGACCAGCAGCACCGGGCCGTCCAGCGCGGCGAGCTGCTGCGCCATGGCGGGCGGCACGGCGATGCGGCCCCAGACCCCGGCCAGCCGGAAGGCGGAGTTGCCGCCGGCCTGGCCGGTGGGGCCCCCGTCGACCAGCTGCAGCGGGCCCAGGTCGGTCATCCGGCCCAGCCCCGCCAGGCCGCTGGCCAGCGAGCCGACCAGCTGCGGGCGGGTGCGTGAGGGAATCGAGGCCACGGCCACCGGGCGCTGCTGCCAGTCCCACTCGCGCAGCACCGGGATGCAGGCGCGCAGCACGTCGTCGGGCACCGGGGCGTCCGACTCGGCCAGCAGGGCGCGCAGCCGCTGCCCCATCCCCAGGTCGGTCAGGCGGGCCAGCACCCGTCCGTTCTCGGGCCTGGCCTTCAGTTTTCCCTTCAGCGGCACGCCGAGACGGTCCATGCCGGTGGGCCACATGCCGCGCGGCTCCAGCAGCACGCCCGAGCGGTGCAGGGCCTTCCCGGCTGCCTGCGCGGCCTCCAGCGGAATGCTCGGGTCGTACCAGGGCCCCGCGCACACGTCGCAGCGACCGCAGGCATGCGAATCGGGATCGTCCAGGGCCGCGGTGAGGAAGGCCATCCGGCAGGCCCCGCCCCCGTCGGGCCCGTCTCCGGCCCCGCCCTTGGGTTGCAAGGAGACGTAGTCGAGCATCAGCTGCTGTTCGCGGCGACGGGCCTCCGCCACCCGGCCGTAGCGCTGGACGTCGTAGTGCCAGGGTTGGCCGGTGGCCGTCCAGCCACCCTTGACCCGCTGCACCGCGCCGTCGACGTCGAGCACCTTCAGCAGCAGCTCAAGCCGGGTGCGTCGCACGTCCACCAGGGTCTCCAGCGCCGCCGTGGACAGCGCCTTCGGGGACTCCTGCAGGGCCTGGATGACGCGGTTGGCCTGCTCCTGGTCGGGCATCGAGGCCGTCGCGAAGTAGTGCCAGATCTCCCGGTCCGCCGTAGTGGGCAGCAGCAGCACGTCGGCATTGACCGCGCCTCGACCGGCGCGTCCGACGTGCTGGTAGTAGGCCACCGGGGAACTGGGGGCACCCAGGTGGATGACGAAGCCCAGGTCCGGCTTGTCGAAGCCCATCCCCAGCGCGCTGGTGGCCACCAGCGCCTTCAGCTCATTGGCCTTGAGTTGGGACTCCAGCTGCTCGCGGTCGGCGGCATCGGTGCGCCCGGTGTAGGCCTTCGCGGCGAAACCGGCCTCGGCCAGGGCCCGCGCCACGTCCTCGGCGGCCGAGACAGTGAGGGTGTAGATGATGCCCGAACCGGCGAAGTCGTCCAGGTGGGCGGCCAGCCAGGCCAGCTGTGCCTCTGCGTCGGGCAGCTGCAGCACGCCCAGCCGCAGCGAGTCGCGGGCCAGGGCGCCGCGGATGGTGAAGACCTGGTGGCCGCCGGCGCCGAGCTGCTCCGCGACATCGGCCACCACCCGCTCGTTGGCGGTCGCGGTGGTGGCGAGCACGGGCGTGTCGGAGGGCAGCTCCAGCAGCAGGTCCTTGATCCGGCGGTAGTCGGGGCGGAAGTCGTGGCCCCAGTCCGAGATGCAGTGCGCCTCGTCGACCACCAGCAGTCCGCAGGTGGCCGCCAGACGAGGAAGCTGCTCGGCCCGGAAGGAGGGGTTGTTGAGCCGTTCGGGGCTCACCAGCAGCACGTCCACCTCGTCGCGGGCCAGGGCATCGGCCACCTCGCCCCAGTCGGTGGCATTGGCCGAGTTCATGGTGACGGCCCGCACCCCGGCCCGCCCGGCAGCCGCGATCTGGTCGCGCATCAGCGCCAGCAGCGGGCTGACGATCACCGTCGGGCCGGCCCCCTGGGCGCGTCGTAGCCGGGTGGCGACGAAGTAGACCGCGGACTTGCCCCAGCCGGTGCGCTGCACCACCAGGGCACGCTGGCGCTGCTCCACCAGCGCCAGGACGGCTTCGAGCTGTCCCTCGTGGAAGACGGCATCGTCACGGCCGACCAGCTGGCGCAGCACCCCGAGCGCCTGCTCGGTGATGTCGGCACCCGGCAGCTGTTCCGGCTCACACTGCGTCCGGCCCGGCGGCACGGACGCACCGCTCCCAGGACCTCGCACTCCCTCGTGCGCCCGGGCCGGCGCCGCAGAGTCCAGGTCGGCCGGCGGCAACCAGGCATCGTCCGGCGGCAGCTCCCACTCGTCGACGGGGGGCTCGTCGGGCTGCGGCGGCAGGTTCTGGCTCATGGCTCCACCGTAGGTGCCACCACCGACACTTTCACCAGAGTTCCCTCATCCCGACCCCTTCCGCCCGGACGTGGCGCGACCCCGGGCATCGGGCCCGGGGTCGCGAGCTGCATCGCTGGGGTTCAGCCGATCGCCTTCTGCGGCATCGCGGCCAGGATCGCCTGGACCGTCGCCTTGGCGTCGCCGAAGCACATCGAGGTGTTCTCACGGAAGAAGAGCGGGTTCTGCACACCGGCATAGCCCGCGCTCATCGAGCGCTTGAAGACGACCACCTTGCGCGCATCCCAGACCGTCAGCACCGGCATGCCCGAGATCGGAGACCCGGGCTCGGTCGCGGCCGGGTTGACGGTGTCATTGGCGCCGATCACCAGCACCACGTCGGTGTCGGCGAAGTCGTCGTTGATCTCGTCCATCTCGAGCACGATGTCGTAGGGCACGTGGGCCTCGGCCAGCAGCACGTTCATGTGGCCGGGCAGGCGTCCCGCCACCGGATGGATGGCGAAACGCACTTGGGTGCCGTTGGCCTCCATCGCCTTGGTGAGCTCGGCAACCGGGTACTGCGCCTGGGCCACTGCCATGCCGTAGCCGGGGGCGATGATGACGCTCTTCGCCTCGGCCAGCGCCTCGGCGACCTCCTGCGCGCTCATCTCGGTGTGCTCGCCCTCCACGGCCGGCCCGACGGCAGCCTGGTCGCCGAAGCCGCCCAGGATCACCGAGATGAAGGAGCGGTTCATCGCCTTGCACATGATGTAGCTCAGGATCGCGCCCGAGGCACCCACCAGGGCACCGGTGATGATCAGCACGTTCATGTTCAGCATGAAGCCGCTGAAGGCCGCAGCCCAACCGGAGTAGGAGTTCAGCATCGAGATGACCACCGGCATGTCGGCGCCGCCGATCGAGGCCACCAGGTGGATGCCCAGCAGCAGCGAGATGACCGTGATCAGTACCAGCCACAGCACCGACGGTGCCTGCACGAAGACCACCGTCAGCACGATGATCGCCACCAGGGCGGCCAGGTTCAGCCAGTTGCGCCCCGGCAGCGCCAGCGGCTTGGAGGCGATCTTGCCGTTCAACTTGCCCCAGGCGACGATCGAACCGGTGAAGGTGACAGCACCGATGAAGATGCCCAGCGCCACCTCGGTGAGGTGGAAGGAGTTGGCGTGTGGGGCGTCCAGGTAGGAGTTGAAGCCCACCAGCACCGCAGCGGCACCGACGAAGGAGTGCAGCAGGGCGATCAGCTCGGGCATCCCGGTCATCTCGACCTTGAGCGCCTTGCGCACGCCGATCACGCCGCCGAGGCCGACAGCCACCACCAGCAGCAGCACGGCCACCAGGTCGGCGCCGTCACCGGAGATGTCGGTCCAGCCCATCGCGAAGTTGGTGGCCACCAGGGCCAGGATCATGCCGAGCGCGCCGAAGGCATTGCCCCGCTTGGCCGTCTCGTGCTTGCTCAGTCCCTGCAGGGCGAGGATGAACAGCACGCCAGAGACCACATAGGTGGCGGTGACGAAGTTGTGCAGCATCTCAGGCATCCTTCCGGAACATCTGCAGCATGCGGTGGGTGACGGTGAAGCCGCCGAAGATGTTGATGCTGGCGATCAGCACGGCGATGAAGCTCAGAATCTTCACCGCCCAGGTGTCGCTGCCCAGCTGGGTGATGGCGCCCACCACGATGATGCCGCTGACCGCATTGGTCACGCTCATCAGCGGCGTGTGCAGGGCGTGGGTGACATTCCAGACCACGTAGTAGCCGACCACCACGGCCAGCGCGAAGATGCCGAAGAGTTCCACGAAGCCCGCAGGAGCGAAGGACAGCAGCGCGATCAGCACCACCGAGGCCAGACCGACGCTCACCACCGGCTGCCACCACGGCTTCGGAGGTTTCGGGGCGGCGACCGCGACGGGGGCCTCGGCCTTCGCCTCGGGTGCTGGGGCGGGTGCCGCGGAGACCTGGATCGGCGGCGGCGGGAAGGTGACCTCGCCGTTGAGGACCGTCGTCATGGTGCGCACGACCTCGTCGTCGAAGTCGATCACCATCTGCCCGTCCTTGCCGGGCGTCATCAGCTTCAGCGCATTGACCAGGTTCTGGCCGTAGAGCTGGCTGGACTGGCCGGGCAGGCGGCTGGCCAGGTCGGTGTAGCCGATGATCGTGACCCCGTTGTCGGTCACATAGGACTCGCCGGGGCGGGTCAGTTCGCAGTTGCCGCCGCCCAGCGCGGCCAGGTCGACGATGACCGAGCCGTCCTTCATGGTGGCCACCATCTCGGCGGTGATCAGCTTGGGCGAGGGACGGCCGGGGATGGCGGCGGTGGTGATGATGATGTCGCAGTCCTTGCACTGCTCGGCATAGAGCTCGGCGGCGCGGGCGTTGTAGTCGTCGCCCACCTCCTTCGCATAGCCGTCGGTGCTCACCTCCTGCGAGGCGCCGCGCACGTGCAGGAAGGTGGCACCCATGCTCTCCACCTGCTCGGCCGTCTCGGGCCGCACGTCGGTGGCCCGAACGATGGCCCCCATCGAGTTGGCGGCGCCGATCGCAGCCAGGCCGGCCACACCGGTGCCGCAGACCAGCGCCTTCGCGGGAGGCACCTTGCCGGCGGCCGTCACCTGGCCGGTGAAGAAGCGGCCGAAGGCGTGCGAGGCCTCGACGACCGCGCGGTAGCCGGAGATGTTGGCCATCGAGCTCAGCGCGTCCAGGCTCTGCGCGCGGCTGGTGCGCGGCACCATGTCCATGCTCATCGCCGTGATGCCCTGGCGGGCCAGGCGCTCGGTCAGCTCGGGATTCTGGCGCGGGGCCAGGAAGGTGATCAGGACGGCCCCGGGGCGCATCATCGACAGCTGGGACTCGTCCGGCTCGTTCACGCCCAGGACGATGTCGCTGGTCCACACCGCCGACGCGTCGTCCACCGCTGCCCCGGCGGCGGCGAAGGCCTCGTCGGTGGCACTGGAGGCACTGCCCGCCCCGTGCTCGACCACGACGTCGTAGCCCAGGTCACGCAGCGCGGTGACGGTCTTCGGAGTGGCAGCCGCGCGGTTCTCCCCGGGCCGGGACTCTCGTGGGACACCAATTCGCATGGCCCGAATCTAACGGTCGGCTCCGTACGAACCTCAGGCGGGGTACTGGAAACCTGTCAGTCGCCGTGCGGCTTCGGCGATCACTGACTCGTCCTTGCACTGCGCGAAGCGGATCCAGGAGCGGCCCGTGGCCGCCGTGGGATGGCAGAAGGCGCTGTACGGGATGCCCACCACCCCCGGGTCGACGGCCATCGCGCGCACTGCCGCTGCCGCGTCGTCGATGCCCAGCGGCGCAGCGTCGGCGAGCGTGAAGTAGCCGGCATCGGGGCTCATCACGCCGAAGCCTGCCGCGCGCAGCGAGTCACCCAGCAGCTCACGACGATCCCGGAGCCGCTCGCGGGCGGCCTCGAAGAAGCCGTCACCGAGTCCCAGACCGACGGCCACCGCATGCTGGAAGGGGGTTCCGGTGGCGAAGGTGAGCCACTGCTTCACGCCCAGCACCCGATCCACCAGCTCCCCGGGGCCGCTGACCCAGCCCACCTTCCAGCCGGTGACGTTGAAGGTCTTGCCCGCCGAACTGATCGTCAGGGTCCGCTCGAAGCCACCCGGCAGGCTGGCGACGGGGATGTGCGGGGCGTGGAAGCACAGGTGCTCGTAGACCTCGTCGGTGACGATCGTCGCCCCCACCCCGGCCGCGGCCGCGATGACCGCCTCCAGCTCCGAGCGGCTGAACTGGTGCCCACTGGGATTGTTCGGATTGTTGAGCACCACCACGCGGGTGCGGGGCGTCACCGCCGCCGCCAGGGCGTCGAGATCCAGCGCGAAGCGGTCACCGTCGCGCACCAGCGGCACCGTGACGTGCCGGGCACCGACCAGCGCCAGCACCGCGGCATAGGCGTCATAGAAGGGCTCGACGGTGACCACCTCGTCGCCCGGGCCGGCCAGCGCCATCAGGCTCGCGGCCAGCGCCTCGGTGTCCCCGGTGGTCACCAGCACCTGCCGCTCGGGGTCGAGCGCGATGCCCCGGAAGCGCTGCTGGTGCCGGACGATCGCCTCCCGCAGCACCGGCACACCACGGCCCGGCGGGTACTGGTTGAGGCCCTCGGCGATCGCCGCCGTCGCCGCCTCCAGCACCTCGGCGGGGGCATCGTCGTCGGGGAAGCCCTGGCCCAGGTTCACCGCGCCGGTCTGCAGCGCCAGGGCGCTCATCTCGGCGAAGATCGAGACCTCAGCCATGCGTCCATCCGGCCAGGCGAGGCATCTCCAACGCACCGCGCGGGGCGGCCAGTCCCAGCCGCTGGGCCAGCTGGGTGAGCATCAGCTCCGGCGTCCACGAGTCCGCCACTCCGACGGTCATGGCGCCCGCGGCCGTCGGCTGCTCGCTCGACTCGGCCGGACGGAAACGCTCCAGCATGCCCAGGGCGGGCAGGTACTTCAGCTGCACCTTGTCGCGCGTGAGCCCCGCCTTGTCACAGGCCCGCTCGACGGCCACCTCCATGCCGCCCAGGTGGTCCACCAGGCCACGGGACTGGGCATCACGACCGGTCCACACCCGCCCCCGCGCCAGCGGCTCCAGCTCCTCGTGGGCCATGCCCCGGTCGGCGGCGGCCTTGTGGGTGAAGTCGGCATAGATACGGTCCAGCCACCAGTTCAGCCGGTCCCACTGCTCGGGGCTGAAGTGGCTGTCGCTGGCCAGCATGTCGGCATTCGCGCCGCTGGTCACCGCCTCGTGCACCAGTCCGAGCTTGTCGTACAGCCCGGTGGTGACCATCTTTCCGGCCAGCACCCCGATCGATCCGGTCAGCGTCGCCGGGAGCGCCACGACCTCGTCGGCGGCCATCGCGACGAAGTAGCCGCCCGAGGCAGCGTAGGTGCCCATCTGGGCGATCACCGGCCGGCCCGACTCGCGCACCTGGTGCACGGCGCGCCAGATCTGGTCGGAGGCCACCGCAGATCCACCGGGCGAGTCGACCTGCAGCACGACGGCCTTCACCTTCTCGTCACGGGCCGCCGCACGCAGCTGCTCACAGACCACGTCGGCGCCCGACTCGGGATCGCCCATCCCGCCGGGACGGCCGCGTCCCGTCACGATCCCGCCGCGCACCGACACCACGGCGATCGCGGGCTGACGTCGCTCGACGACCTCCTTGACCGCCTGCCCGGCCGGGTTGCCGGGATGCCAGCGGTGCACATAACGCAAGCTGTCCGCGTCGAGCTCGCGCCCCTCGGGCGCCCAGGAGTCGAAGACGTGGGCCAGCGCCTCGTCGCGGTAGCCGACCGAGTCCACCAGGCCCAGGTCCTTGGCGTGCTCGGGCGTCAGCGGGGAGTCGTTGACGGCATCCCAGACCACCTGCTGGTCGAGGCCGCGACGCTCCGCGACCCGCTCGACGAAGTCGCCCACCAGGGAATTGGCCAGCTCCTGGGTCATCTCACGATTGGCGGGGGTGACCTCGTCGGCAGCCAACCGGTCGGCCGCCGTCTTGTACTCGTGCCGCTGGCCCATCTGGGGCTCGACGCCCACCTTGGCCAGCATCCCCTTGGCCAGGGTGATGCCCAGGTGCACGCCGCCGATGGCAACCTGCCCCGACGGCTGCACCCAGACCTCGCGGCAGGAGCAGGCCAACAGGTAACTGGCCAGGTCATGGGCCATCTCACCCAGGGTCGGGGCGAAGGCGAGGGTGGGCTTGTGCTCGCCGAAACGGGCGACGGACTCGGCCAGCTCCTGGGCCTGCGCCAGAGTCAGGGGTGCGGTCCCGGCGTGCAGGACCAGGCCGGCAACGTGCTCGTCGCGGGCCGCCTCGCGCAGCTTCTCCCGCAGGGCGCGCAGCGTGGGGGCATTCATGGCCCGCACCGCGGCCAGCGGATTGGCCGGCTGCGCGGTGACCAGGCCGCGACCCAGGTCGATCTCCAGCACCACCATCGGGGACTGGGCACGGCCTGCCAGAGGGGTGTGGGCGAGGACACGGCTGATCATCGTCGAGGAGAGGTCCATGGACACCAATCTTGGCACGCGGCGCAAGGCATCCGGTTCGCTATCGTCGACCCATGCCCCTGCCCCAGCGATCCCTGCTCGTCGCCGCCACCGCGCTGTGCTGCGTCGTGGGCGCCTGCGGCGGGCAGCCAGCCACCCCCGCTGCCCCACCCGTCGTGCAGGAGGCAGCTGAGAGGGCGAAGAGCTCGAGTGCATCGGCGAGCACCGCCGCCAGCCCCACGCCCCCCGCCACCCCCGCGTCGCCGGCCACGGCCTCGCGGGTCTCGGACAGCGACCTGCTGCTCGCCTTCGCCGGCGACGCCAATGCCTTCAAGGCCGCCGGCGACTCCACTCGCCTGGGGCTCGGCGACGCGGGCCGCCTGCTGGCTGCCGCTGACTGGTCCATGGTCAACCTCGAGACGGCCCTGGCCGACGACGAGTCCGGGCTGTCCAAGCAGCCGAAGCTCTACACCTTCCTCACCGGCCGGGCCTTCCCCGAGATGCTGCAGCGCGAGGGCGTCGACGTCGTCAGCCTCGCCAACAACCACGCCATGGACTACGGCGTCGAGGGAATGGAACGCACCTTGGCGATCCGTGACGCGTCCACGCTGCCGATGGTTGGTGTCGGCAGGACCCGGCAGGAGGCCTTCAGTCCGTGGAGGGGCGCGGTGCGCGGACGGCCCGTCGTCGCCCTGGCCGGCAATGACATCCTCGAGTCGAACATGGACTGGCGCCCCCGTGACGGCCGGCCCGGGGTGGCGATGGTCAAGACCGAGGAGGGCTTCGACGCGCTGGTGGAGGCGGTCCGTGCAGCCAGGGAGGACGATCCCGAGGCCGTGGTGGTGGTCTTCATGCACTGGGGCATCGACTACCAGGTGTGCACCACCCGTCTCCAGGAGTCGATGGCCGAACGGCTCGCCTCGGCCGGCGCAACCATCGTCGTCGGCACCCACGCCCATCGGGTGCAGCGGGCCGAGACGATCGGCTCCACCCTGGTGGCCTACGGTCTGGGCAACTTCAACTTCTACTCCGATCGGGTCTCCACTCGCGAGACCGGCGTCCTCACGGTGCGGGTGCCCACCTCCGGTACCCCGAGCGCCGAGTGGGCGCCGGGCCGGATCGTCGGCGGCCGACCCGAGATGCTCATCGGCGCCGAGGCGGCCGAGGCTCGCACGCGCTGGACCACCCTGCCGGGCGGCTGCTGATGCCCCGCTCCCCGCTGCCCTTGCGCAATGGCCTCAACTCCGCCTGGGTGGGCACCCCTCGCGAGCACTCCTGGGCGACCATGCGCGACTTCCTGGTGTGGAAGATCCCGCAGCTGTCCCCCGAGCGGATCGATGAGATGTTCGCGGAACAACGCTTCGTGGACGAGAAGGGCGTCCCGGTGCCGATCGACGCCCCCTATGCCCACCACCGCTTCATCTTCTTCCACCGTGACCTGCCCGATGAGGCCCCGCCGCCCGGTGAGCTGCAGGTGATCCACCAGGACGACCGGCTGGTGGTGCTGGACAAGCCGCACTTCACCGCCACCATCCCGCGCGGGCGCCACATCATCCACTCGGCCACGGTGCAGGGTCGCAACCTGCTGGGACTGCCGGAGCTCTCCCCCGCCCACCGGCTCGACCGGCTCACCGCCGGGGTGCTGCTGTGCACCACGCACCGGGAGTACCGCCGCCCCTACCAGATGCTCTTCGACCAGCGCCTGCCCTCCAAGACCTATGAGGCCGTGGGGCGCTTCCGCGAGGACCTGGACTTTCCGCTGGACCTGTCGAGCCACATGCTCAAGCGACGCGGCTCGATCATCGCCGAGGAAGTGGCCGGGGCCGAGCCCAATGCCCACACCCTGATCGAGCTGATCGACCACCGCGAACACCCCCAGCACGGGCCGATCGCCCGCTACCGGGTGAGTCCGCGTACCGGCAAGACGCACCAGATCCGGCTGCACATGAGCTCGGCGGGGATCCCGATCATCAACGACCCGCTCTACCCCGAGCTGCTCGACCAGTCCCTGGAGGACTTCTCCCGCCCCCTGCAGCTGCTGGCCCGCGAACTGCGCTTCACCGACCCGATCGACGGCACCGAACGGGTCTTCACAAGCTCTCGACAGCTCGAGGCCTGGGCCTGAGGGGCAGTGCAGCCGCAATTGGGCCGCGCGCAGCAGCAAATGCAGCACATACGGCGGCGAAGGACATGTGAACGTGTCGTGCGCCGCCCGTGCTGCACTCTCGGCGGCCAACGGCTCCTGAGTGACTGTCCACAGATTTCCCAGTGCCCCTGCCCATAGCGGGAGCGAGCGTCCAATCATCGCTGCATGCGACTACGTGACCAAGAGCTCAAGGAACAGTTGGGGGTGGTGAGCCGCACGGCCCTGCTTCGGTGGGGCAATGCCGAGCACACCATCCGACGAGAACTCTCCCGGGGAGGCCTGCTCTGGCTGCGGCCCGGCCGGTACGCCCTGCCCGGGGCCGACCCTCATGCCCAGACCGCCGTGCGGGAAGGGGGCAGCCTCAGTTGTGTGTCCGTGCTGAGACGACACGGGGTCTGGACCCTCGACCCCCGCGAGCACCTGCGGCCCGGACCGCGCGCCCATCCCCGTCCGGGCGCCGGATGGAAGACCTGCCCGAGGTTGCGGTCCGAGGGGACGCCCCGTCAGGCGGTGGACGACCTCGACACCGCCCTGCGCTGCGCCGCACGGTGCCTGGACGACGAGGAACTCCTGGTGGTGTTGGACTCGGTGCGCAACCTCGGGCTGCAGAGCCTGACCGAGCTGGAGACACTGCTGGCCAGCCAGCCGCGCCGGGTTCAAAGGGTGCTCGCGCGCAGTGACCTGGCCGAGTCCGGCACCGAGACGCTGGTCCGCAGCCGGCTGCGAGCTCGTAGGGTGCCGGTGCGAAGCCAAGTGGTCATCCGCGGGGTTGGGCGGGTCGACCTGCTGGTCGGTCGCTGCCTGGTGATCGAGGTGGACAGCATCCAGCACCACACGAGCCTGCGGGCCTACGAAGCCGACCGGGAGCGCGATCGTCACCTGCGGGCGCTGGGCTACACCCCGATTCGGCTCACCTACCGCCAGGTGGTGCAGGACTGGCCCGCCGTGGAGGCGGACATCCTCGCGATGGTGGCCCGAAGGCTCCACCGGCGGGGCCTGCCGGCGGCTGCATGAGACCGCGATTGCAGCACATACGGCGGCGAAGGACAGGTGAACGTGTCGTGCGCCGCCGGTGCTGCAATCCCGGCGCACCGGCGGTCAGTGAACGGCTCAGTGGACCCCGCCCTCGGCAGAGCTCGTGGCGGCGCGGACCTCGTCGGTGGTCCACACGTCGAAGCGCCAGCGCCTGCCACGGCCCCACCCCCTGCGCAACCGGACCCGGACGCCGCGGTGAACCATGAACCAGACGGTGACGCCCACGAAGGTCAGCCCGGTGGCCAAAGAGCCGGCCCAGATGGTCCAGCGTGGGCCGAAGACGTCACCGATCCAGCCGACCAGCGGGGCACCCAAGGGGGTCCCGCCCATGAAGATGGCCATGTACAGCGCCATCACCCGGCCGCGGACCTCGGGGTGGCTGGCCAGCTGCACCGAGGCATTCGCGCAGGTCATCATCGTCAGCGCGCACAGCCCGGTGGGCACCAGCAGCAGGGCGAAGGCGGTGTAGCTGGGTGCCGCGCCGAGCAGGGCGGTGCACACAGCGAAGCCACCCAGCGAGGCGAGCAGGATCCGCACCCGGGGGCGCTCCCGGCGGGCGGCGACCAGGGCCGCGGCCAAGGTGCCGATGGCCATGATGGAGCCGAGCAGGCCATACTCCCCCGCGCCCTTGCCGAAGACCTTGGTGGCCATCAGGGCATTGGTGATCTGGAAGTTCATGCCGAAGGTTCCCAGCACGAAGACCATCAGCATCACCACCATGATGTCTGGGCGCCGCCAGACATAGCGCAGCCCCTCGCGCACTGCCCCCTTGCCGTTCTTGCGCAGCGGCGCGGGGGTGAGCAGTTAGGGCTTCATCAGCGCCAGAGAGAGCAACACCGCCCCGAAACTGGCAGCGTTCAGCGCCATTGCGGGGGCCACTCCCCAGGCGGCGATCATCAGTCCGGCCAGGCCGGGGCCGAGCAGGCGGGCGCTGTTGAAGGAGGCGGAATTGAGCCCCACCGCATTGGAGACCAGGTTCAGCGGCACCATCTCGCTGACGAAGGCCTGGCGGGTCGGGTTGTCGAAGGCGGTGACGACACCGGTGAGGAAGGCGAGCACGAAGACGTGCCACAGCTCGACCGAACCGGTGACGACCAGCAGGAACATGGCCAGGGCATTGAACCCGAGCAGGGCCTGGCTGACCATGAGGATGCGTCGCTTGGGGAAGCGGTCGGCGATGGACCCCGCGTACGGCGCCAGGAAGGGGATGGGCAGGAACTGCAGCCCCGTCACCAGGCCGAGTGCGGAGCTGGAGTGGTCGGTGAGGATGGTGAGCACCAGCCAGTCCTGGGCGACGCGGTACATCCAGGTGCCGACATTGCTGACGATCGCGCCGGTGAAGAAGATCCGGTAGTTGGGTACTGCGAGGCTGGCGAAGGTGCTGCGTCGGGCAGTGGCCTCACTCATGGGCGGCCACCTCCAGGAGCAGGTCGGCGGCGCGGCGCAGCAGGGCGAGGTCGTCGGCGTCGAGGCCTTGGAGGTGCTGCATCATCCAGCTGTCGCGCTCGGCGAGGGTCTCGGTGACGACGCGCTGCCCGGCGGGGGTGATGGAGACCAGCACCTGGCGACGGTCGTCGGGGTGGGGCTCGCGGCTGACAAGACCGGCGTCGACGAGTCCGTTGACGGTGCGGGTCATCGACGGGGTGCTGACGCGCTCGCGCTCGGCGAGGGCGGTGGGCGTCAGGGGGGTCTTGGACACGCGGACCAGGACGCTGAACTGGTGCGGTGCCACCTGCTGCGTGCCCTCGAAGCGGACGCGGCGGGCGATCCGCTGGCAGGCCAGGCGCAGGTCGTTGGCAAGGTCGGGAAGAAGTGGTTCTGTCATCAACAATTAGCCTAGCTCGTTAGCTGGGCTAATCAAATGCTCCCTCAGGCGCCGGCCGGGGAGCGTCGCGCCGTCAGCACCGCACCCGTCAGATAGGCCAGACAGCCCACCCAGACCAGCACCATCCCGATCCAGTAGCCGACGCCCACGCGCTGGCCGAAGACGAACAGGCCCAGCAGCAGCTGGATGGTCGGCGAGCAGTACTGGATGATCCCCAGCGTGCTCAGCGGGATGCCGGGCGCGGCCACCGCGAAGAGCCACAGCGGCACCGCCGTCAGCACCCCGGCCACCACCAACAGCAGCGAGATCCGCGGGTTGACGCCCAGCTGCCCCTCGCCGCGCACCGCGAGCCAGACCAGCCAGCCCAGGGCCAGCGGGGTCAGCACCGCTGACTCCACTGCCAGCCCCTGCAAGGCACCCAGCCTGGCGCGCTTCTTCATCGCCCCGTAGAGACCGAAGCTGAAGGCCAGCAGGAGAGAGACCCACAGGGTGCGCCAGTTGCCCGAGGCGATCACCACCACGCCGATCCCGGCGAGCAGGCAGCCCACCTGGCCGTAGCGCCCCATCCGCTCCCCGAAGAGCAGCATGCCCAGGGCGATGCTGACCAGCGGGTTGATGAAGTAGCCGAGCGAGGCCTCGACGACGTGGTTGGAGTTCACCGCCCAGATGTAGGTGCACCAGTTGATGCCGATCAGCACCGAGGCCGCCAGCATCCAGGGCCACACATCTGGCCGCAGCGCCGTGCGGACCCATCCCCAGCCCTTGCGCTGCAGCACCAGGACCGCCAGCACGAAGAGCAGGCTGAAGATGATGCGTCCCGAGAGGATCTCGAGGGCCCCGGCGGGCTTGAGCAGCGGCCAGAAGAGCGGGAAGGCGCCCCAGATGAGGTAGCAGCCGAGGCCGGCGAGCACCGAGCTGCCGTCGTGGGTGGGACCTGCTGCCTGTGCTGGTGTCTGCGTCATCAATCTCCTTCGTCGCGGCCATCCTCGCACCACCGGGTCTGCGGCACCCCGCGACGATGGGAGGATGGACCCATGTCTTCCACGAGCCCCTTCGCCGCCGTCGTCTTCGACCTGGACGGCACCCTGACCGACACCGAGCACGTCTGGGAACAGGTGCGCCGCCGGCTGGCCGCCGAGGACGGCGTCGACTACCCCGAGGATGCCACCCCGGCGATGATGGGGATGTCGACGGCCGAGTGGAGCGCCTACATGGCCGAGACGGTGGGGCTCAAGGGCACCGCCGAGAACGCCGCCCGTCGCGTCATCCAGGGCATGGTCGACCACTACGGAGAGGGCGTCACCATCCTGCCCGGCGCCCGCAAGGCCGTCGCCCGGATGGCGGCGCTGGGGCCGGTGGGGATCGCCTCATCTTCTCCGCTGGTGCTGATCGAGAAGGCCATCGAGGTGCTGGGTATCACAGACCTGGTCAGCGCCCACGTCTCCACCGAACAGGTGGAGCGCGGCAAGCCCGCCCCCGACGGCTACCTGCGCTGCGCCGAACTGCTGGGCGCAGACCCCACCGAGTGCGTTGCGGTGGAGGATTCCACCAATGGCGCCGTCTCGGCACTCGACGCGGGCATGGCGACGATCGTCGTGCCGCCGGCCTTCCACCCGCCGTCGGCAGACGTGCTGGCGCGCTGCACCGTCATCGACAGCCTGGACGGGCTGACTGTCGAGCTGTTGGAGCGGATGGCGGGCTGACCCGCTTCAGCCCAGGATCGCGGCCATGTCGTCCTCGAAGACCCCGATGGCATCGGTGGTGAGCTGGTCGGCGAAGACGTCGGCGATCACGGCCGGCGGAAGGGTGAAGACCCGCACGCCGGCGCGCACCAGCTCCACCACCTGCTCCGCGCTCTTGACCGAGGCCGCCATCACCAGGGGGCCGGAGCCGTCCTGCGGCACGGCCTCGGTCATGGTGCGGATGTGCTCCAGCGCATCGCGCCCGGCCACCTGCATCCGGTTGAAGTAGGGCGCCAGGTAGCGCACCCCCAGGGCGGAGGCGACGACCATCTGCTGCGCCGAGTAGACGGCGGTCATCAGCACGGGGACCTGCTGGGCGTGCAGGCGGGTGATGACCGCGGCGCCGATGGGGCTGACCGGCACCTTGATCGTCGCGCCGGGGGCGAGCTCGCGCAACCGCATGGCAGAGGCGTACTGCTCCTCGACGGTCGATCCCCACAGCTGGAAGCAGACCTCGCGCTGGCCCTCCCCCGTCGCCCCCTCCCCCTCCGCCCAATGGGCGATCTCGGGGAGGTCCGCCAGGCCCAGACCGGCACGTCGCAGCAGGGTCGGGTTGGTGGTCACGCCGCTGGCCACGCCGGTGCGCAGCCAGGGTTCCGCCTCGGCACGGACTGCCGAGTCGACGAGGATGCGGATCGGGATCGGGTTGGCATTCATGGTTCTCCTGCTCCCTGCGGCTCAGCGCAGCATCGTCTGGCCACCCGTGACGGGGATGGCCTGTCCGGTCTCATACTGCTGTTCGACGCAATAGGTGATCGCGCGGACCACGTCCTGGGGCTGGCATCCCCTGCCCAGTGGCACCTGGGCCTCGTAGTGGGCGCGGACGTCGTCGACGCTCCGGGCGCCGGGGACCTTCCCGGCCTCGAGGTACTGGCGCAGCAGGCCCTTGTCGGGATCGGTCCACAGGGGTCCGTCGAGGAAGTTTCCGGGGCACACGGCGTTGACCTTGATGCCCTGGGAGGCCAGCTCCAGTGCGAAGGACTGCACCAGGCCGATCCCGCCGAACTTGCTGCCGGCATAGGCCGAGTTGCGGCTGGACCCGTTCAGGCCCGACTTGGAGTTCACCTCGACGATGTCGAACAGGTACTGCGGCGCAGCCCGGTGCTGCAATGCCATCACGGGCGCGACGGCGCGGGCTCCGAGGAAGAAGCCGTGGTAGTTGACGCGGGTCACCAGGTCGAAGTCCTCCGGGCTGAGCTGGGCCAGTGACCCGGCGCGCACGATCCCGGCATTGGCGACGAACAGGTCGATGCCTCCGAAGTGGCGCACCACCTCGGCGATGGCCTGCCCGGTGGAGTCGGGGTCGCTGACGTCGATGGCGACGGCCAGCGTCCGCACGTCGGGGTGCTGCTGGGCGATGTCCTCGGCGGCCCGGCGGGCCCCGGCGTGGTTCACGTCGGCCAGCACGACCTGGGCTCCGTGCGTCGCGAGCCCTTCGGCTATGCCGCGGCCGAAGCCCTGGGCGGCGCCGGTGACCATGGCCACCCGGCCCGCCAGGCGCCCCGTGCCGCTGGTGGGTTCGACCACGAGGTGGCCCTCGCGCAGCGCAATGCTGCCCGGCACGCGGCGCCCGGTCCGGTGACCTGCCAGGTCGGCCCGCAATCCTTCAAGGTCATGGCTGTCGAGCAGCTCGGGTGATGGCCGCCAGGCGTCGCCTGCTGCAGTCGTCGGCACCCACCTGAGCCTCGGCAGGCCGGCGTCGTCGGCCAGCAGTCCCCTGAGCAGGGGTGCCACGGTCCAGTCGGCCTGTTTCACCTGGCCGATCGGGTCTGATTCGTGGTCCACGGTCTTCTCCTTCCTGCTCACCCACGGAGGGTGAGAAGGGACCGCTCCGGTGGGAGTGGCTCCACCGGAGCAGTCCGGTTCGTGCATTCAGTACGCGGTGGTCACTGCTCGATGCCGAGCACCGAACCGACGGCCACCTCGGGGCTGCCGTCCTCGCAGAGGATGTGGATGGCGCCCGAGAGGCTGGCCTCGGAACCACCGTCGACATTGACCGTCAGGTGGCCGAGGCCGTTGAGGTTCTTCTGCGCGGCCTCCCCGACGGCGGTGATCGGGAAGCGCTTGCCGTCGACGGTGAAGTACTGCCCGACGGCCAGGTCGGCGCTGGTCTGCTCCATGTCGATGATGAAGCAGTAGTCCTTGAGCGCCTCGGGGGCGCCCTCGCCGAAGGTGACGAACAGGCCGTCGGAGATGAAGGCGGCTGCCTGCGCTCCGGCCTCGCGGACGGTGGTGCGGTAGATCTCGGTCATGTCAGGCTCCAGTGATTGGTGCGTGCGTCAGGAATAGAGGCCGATGCTGGCCAGCCAGGCGATACCCACACGGGGCACGCCATTGAGGAATCGGGAGTAGAGGACGGCCGGGACGCCGACCTCGACGGTCTCCGGCTCGGCCTCGGCAAGCCCCAGGCCCACAGGGATGAAGTCGCAGGCATTCTGCGTGTTGATCGCGAACAGGGCGGGCAGCGCCAAGTGGGGGGCGACGTTGCCCTTGCCGATCTCGACACCGATCAGGGTACCGATGATCTGGCCGATCACGGCTCCCGGACCGAGCAGCGGCGACAGGAAGGGGATCGAGCAGATGAAGCCAAGCAGCATCAGGCCCCAGCCGGAACCGGCCAGCGGCGTCAGGAAGCTGGTGAACCACTTGCCGAAGCCCGAGGCGTTGATGATACCGATCAACATCGAGATGAAGGCCATGAAGGGCAGGATCGTGTTGATCATGGTCTGGATGGCATCGCGGCCAGCCTGGTAGAAGATGGCGACGACCTTGCCGGCACCCAGGCCGATCTTCATCATCAGGCCCTGCTTCTTCTGCTCGGCCAAGGTCTCGGAGACCTTCTTGTCGGCAGTGAAGCGGGGGGCGCCGTCGGGACGTGCGGCGCCCGGCTCGGCCCCGGCGGAGGCCGTCGCAGCGTCGAGAACCGCATCCTCACCGGTGGTGGCCGACGTGGCCGCGGCGGTCTCGGCCCCGTCGGCCAGGCGCACCTGTGCGGGACCGACGGCGGACACGTAGATGCCCTCGTGGATGAACTGTGCCAGCGGGCCGGTCTTTCCGGTGTTGATGATGTTGATGGTGGGGATGTTCTTCTTCGGGTAGATGCCGCAGCGCAGCGTCCCACCGCAGTCGATGACCACCATGGCGATCTGGTCGTCGGGCACCGAGGTCTGGAAGCCGTTGACGGCCTCCGCGCCGGTCAGCTCGACGAGGGTGTCGACGACGGCTGGCTTGGAGCCACCACCGACGATGTAGACGATCTTGTTCTTCTCGGGGGTCGGGGTGATGGTCAACGGGCCACCATAGCCGCCCTGCCCCTTCTCGACCACGACTGTCCTGTACTGGCTCATCACGAGACCTTCACTTCGGAGCTGAGGGTGACGCCCTGCTGCTTGGCGACCCAGGGGGTGATGAAGTCGGTGACCCAGCCACCGAGGAAGTTGAGCACCATGCCGACGACCAGGTAGCGGATGGCCAGCTCGGCGCTGTTGAGGCCGAGCTGCTCGATGCCCTTGGCGATGCCGAGCCAGATGAACAGCTCACCGGCATTGATGTGCGGGAAGATGCCACTCGAGGTGTGGCAGAACTGGGCGCCACTGGCGTAGTAGCTGGGCTTGTACTTCTCGGGCAGGAAGCGTCCGAGGGTGAAGCCCATCGGGTTGGCCAGCATGAAGAAGCCCAGGAAGGGCAGCACGAGGTAGCGGCTGACGGGGTTGCCGGAGGCCTTGCGGGCGAGGTTGTTGATCCTGTCCTCGCCGATCATCTGGATCAGCGAGTTCATGGCGATGAGCAACATCAGGACGAGCGGCACGATGCCGGTCATCCAGCTGATGAAGGTCTCACCACCGGCCCTGAAGAGCCCGATGAACCATGTGGCTGCATCGGTGAAGATGTCCATGATCTTTCCTTTCGGTCGTGCTGTGTGGTGCTTCTGGGTGGTGGGGCGCTCAGGCCAGGGCCTGCTGGCGACGGCTGAAGCGGCTGGCGATCTTGGTGATCGGTCCCGGGGGCTCGGGCGGGATGCGTCCCTCGGAGACGAGCAGGAAGTTGTCGCGGGCATTGCTGACGGCGGCGCGCACGCTCTTGTTGAGTCCCTGCTGGCTGTGGGCGTCGACCTCTGCCATCGGCAGGCCGTCGAAGGCGTCGAAGTTCTTGAAGCGGGCGAAGACCGTGACCCCGCTCAGTCGCAGCCCTTCCACCACCCGGTCGTGCTCGTCGAGCAGGAACATGACGATGGCACCGTTGGCGATGAGGTTCTTCTGCTTGCCGATGGCGACGCGACCCTTGCGCCGCATCACGGCATAGGCCTTGGAGTAGTTGGTCGCCTGTTTGAGGGCGAGGTAGGTCTGGACGACGTAGACGACGCCGAAGGCGATGATGACTGGCCAGAACACGTGGATCAGCTCCCCTGGTTGAGTTCGCGCATGTCCTCGAGCAGTCCGAGGAGTTCGGGATAGGTGGTGATGGTCTGCAGCCGGTCCATCAGCCGGGAGTCGGTGCCGAGCCGGATCAGCTCCTCGTAGGTGCGGATCAGGATCCGGTCGTCATAGCCGGCCTTGTCGGGCACACCCATCAGGAAGACCGCCCGCAGGCCGTCGTCGCCACCCGGCTCGACGATGCCGAGGGCACAGGTGACGGCGCTGAGCCCCTCGGAGCTGGCGTGCGGGAAGCCCAGGCCACCACCGATGATGATCGGCTCCTGCTCCTCGACGCGCTGGCACAGGGCGTCCAGGAAGCCATCGTCGACCATGCCCAATGCTGCAAGGCGGCCGGCGAGGCGGGCCACGGCCTGGTCATGGGTGGTTCCGGCGGGCAGCTGCACCAGGCGGTCCTCGTCCAGCAGGTAGAGCAGCATCGAGCCGTCCGGGTCGTCCATCGGCAATGGGCCGAAGTCGTGGAAACGCATCCGGGAGAGCTTGTTGAGCAGCTCGCGGCGGTCGAAGAACTCGGTGAGCTCGATCACCGGCACGGTGACGTCAAGGCGGCTGCCGGGGCTGGCCACCACCAGGTCGACACCGGCCGCGTCCACCTCCTCGGCACTGGTGAGCGGCACGTACTCGGTGGGCAGGGCCAGGGCCTTGGTGAGCTGGGCCTGCAGCAGGCTCGCCGCGGCGGGCCCGCGGCGGGACAGGATCCCCACCCGGAAGGGGCGACGACGCCGCGAGGCCTGGTCGTCGAGGAAGACCTGGAAGTAGGTGGCAGCCAGGGACAGTTCCGTGTCGTCCATGGACAGCCCGGTGCGGTCCTGCACGACGACGGCGGTCACCTCCGCCATCCGGTGGGCCAGCGGGAAGCGTTCCCGCAGCTCGGGAAGGTCAGGCCCTTCCTCGACGCCCAGCCCGAAGCGCAGCCGGTTGAGCATGAACTGCAGGTGGGTGCCGAACTCGCCCAGCAGCTCGTGGGGCTGCAGGTCCACCTCGAGCTGCTCGCGGATCTGGTCGAAGACCTCGGCGACGAGCTCCTGGATGCCCGGTTCGAGCCGGTCCATCGTCGTGCGGGAGCTGGACATTGCCGGCCGGCGTCCCGAGACGGGAAGCGCCAGGTAGAGCACCTCGGCCTCGTCCAGCTCTTGGCCCGTGGTCCGGGCCAGCCCCTCGGCCAGGTCGCTGGCGAATCGGTGGGCGGGGGTGTCGGCAATGGTCTCGTGGCCGGTGGCCGGGCTGGTCAGTTCATGCCCCAGGCCGCGGCGGCGCTCCTGCACCACCAGCCAGCGCTCCACCTCGTCGCGCATCGCGCGGCCGTGGCCGTGGGCCCGGCAGGTCTGGTCGAGCAGTGCCGCCGTGGCCGAGCCGGCCTCGAGCTGCTGGTGGTCGGCGGAGGTGGCGTGGCGCAGCACGGCGAGCCGGATCCCCAGCTCGTCGCCGGCAAGGTTCAGCCCCACATGGGGCCTGCCCTCGATCCGGACCCCGAGCGGCCCCACCAGGCGACGCAGCGTGGCGAGGTCGGCGGTGACGGTGGTGCGGCCGACGTGCATCTGGTGCGCGAGGGACTCGATGCGCACCGGCAGCGGGGAGCCGGCCAGCTCGGCGAGGATGTGGGCACAGCGGTGCGCCGGGTCGTTGTAGGAGTCGCGCACCCCGAGGATGTCCGCCCGCCGGGCCCGGTAGGCGGCCTGGTCGACGACCCTCAGGCGGTAGCGTCCACCAATCAGCCGCACCTGCGCCGATCCGCCCAGGCTCGCGTTGAGCCCCGAGACCTCGGTGGCGACGGTGCGCAGCCCCACACCCAGTGCACGCGCCAGCGACTCGGGAGCGGCCGACAGGCTGGTCTCGAGCTGGTGCAGGATCTGCGCTGGACGCTGCATCTCTCCCCTTCGTTGGTGGAATGCCGCCACGCTAGTGCCGAAGGAGCTTCGGCGTCCCGGCCGAATCAGCCGGACGATTGCGCCCCGGTCCGCAAGTCTCCGACCGCTGCGGCACGACACGCGGGCATGGGATGATCTCGCCAACGCTGTCACATCGACTGAGGGGGTCCCATGCAGGCACGGGAGGTGGACGTGGCCCTGCCGCGCGGGGTCCATGCGCGGGTGGCTGCCCAGTTGACCGCGCTCGCGGGCAACTTCGCCAGTTCGGTCTTCCTGCGCGCCGGCCGCTCGGTGAGCCTGGCCGACAGCATGGCGGTGCTGGGCCTGGGCATCGCGCACGGTGATCGCGTCATGCTGCTGGCCGACGGCCGCGACGAGGCCGCCGCGCTCGAGGCCGTCGCCGCGATGCTCGAGTCCATCGAGGACTGAACCGCACACCCGTCCTGCCCCGGCAAGCAACCGCTGATCCGCAGGAGTCACTGCAAAGCGTCGGCCCACACTCCCCCTCTGTCCGCTTCCGGCCCTCCTACTGTGGAGGGTGAGCATCGGCGCCAGCGAGGACGCCGGGACCCCAGGGAGGATCGAGCATGGACGACATTCTTGCCACGGCCGTACGGGACGCAGACCAGACCGAGGCGGTGGTGGTGGCCCGCGGCGCGATCGGCGACTGCGGGCCCCTGATGCACGAGGCGGGTGCGGGTGCCCCGCTGCTGCTGGTCGCCGACGAGAACACCTGGGCCGCCGCCGGCCCGCAGACCGCCACGGCAGCCCGTGGTGCGGGGCTGGAGCTGGCCGAGCCGATGGTCTTCCCCGCCTCCCCCACCCTGTACGCCTCGCTGGACAATGCCGCCGCCATCCGGGAGGCGATCACGGCGGCCGATGCTGCGATGGGCCGCGAGGTGCTGCCGGTGGCCGTCGGGGCCGGAACGCTCAACGACCTGGTGAAGATGGCCGCCCACGAGCTGGGCCGTCGCTACGTGGTGGTGGGCACCGCCGCCAGCATGGACGGCTACACCGGCGCCGGGGCGCCGATCAGCAATGACGGGGTGAAGGTCACCATGAACTGCACCGCCCCCCAGGCGGTGGTCTTCGACCTGGACGTCACCGCCCAGGCCCCGGCCTGGATGGTGGCCTCGGGCTACGGCGACCTGGCCGCCAAGATCCCCGGCGGCGCCGACTGGATCCTGGCCGACGCCGTGGGCATCGAGCCCATCGACGAGCACGTCTGGAAGCTGGTGCAGACCGGCGTGCGCGAGGCCCTGGCCCATCCACGCGAGCTGGCCGCGGGACAGCCGGAGGCCTTCTCCGGCCTGGTCGACGGCCTGGTCCTGTCGGGGCTGGCGATGCAGGTCTACGGCGGCACCCGTCCCGCCTCCGGCGCAGAGCACTACTTCAGCCACATCTGGGAGCTGGACCACCTGGGCGCCGACCAGGACCCGCCGCTCTCGCACGGCGCCAAGGTGGCCGTCGGCACGCTGGCGATGCTCGCCTTCTACGAGCGCTTCCTGGCCCGCGACGTCGCCGCCCTCGACGTGGAGGCGGCCCTGGCCGCGTGGCGCCCCTGGGACGAGGTGGAGGCCGACATCCGCAGCACCTTCACCGGTGCCCTGGCCGACCATGCCGTCGCCGAGACCCGCGCCAAGTACGTCGATGCCGACGGGCTGCGGGTGCGCCTGGGACTGTTGAAGGAGTCCTGGCCCCAGACCCGGGAGCGGCTGGAGGAGCAGCTGGTGCCGGCCGCAGACTTCCAGCAGCAGCTGGCCCTGGCCGGAGCCCCGAGCCGCCCGCAGGACATCGGGCTCGACGTGGCGGGCCTCAAGGCCACCTTCCCGAAGGCGATGTACTACCGCTCCCGCTACACGGTGCTCGACGTCGCCCGTGAGGCTGGCTGGTACGACCAGCTCGTCGACGAGGTCTTCGCGCCCGGGGGCATCTTCGCCTGAGGCCGCATGGCATCCGAGCCGGAACGGCACGAGGACCGCACCCCGGTGGGTGCGGTCCTCGTGCGTGTGGCGCCAGTGCGACTGGGTCAGCCGATGACCTTCTTGGCGGTCTCGACGACGTTGTCGACGGTGAAGCCGAGCTTCTCGAATATCACAGTGCCGCTGGCCGACGCGCCGAAGCTCTCGATGGAGATGGAGGCGCCGTCGAAGCCGACGTACTTGCTCCAGCCCTGGGCGATGCCCGCCTCGATGGAGATCCGCTTGGTGACGTTCTTGGGCAGCACGGACTCCTTGTAGGCCTCGTCCTGCTCGTCGAACCACTCCTGGCTGGGCATGGAAACCACGCGGGTGGGGATGCCCTGCTCCTCGAGCTGTGCCTGGGCGTCCACCGCGAGGGAGACCTCGGAGCCGGTGGCGATCAGGATCAGGTTCGGCTCGGCGGAGGCGTCCTTGAGCACGTAGGCGCCCTTGAGCACGCCCTCGGCCGAGGCGAAGCCGGAACCCTCGGAGCGGTCCACGATCGGCAGGTCCTGGCGGCTCAGCACCAGTCCGGTCGGGTTGTCGGTGTGCTCCAGAGCTCCGCGCCAGGCGTAGCTGGTCTCGTTGGCGTCGGCGGGACGCACGATGGACAGGTTCGGGATGGCGCGGTAGGCGGCCAGGTGCTCGATCGGCTGGTGAGTGGGGCCGTCCTCGCCGACGCCCACCGAGTCGTGGGTCCACACGAAGATCGACGGCAGGCCCATCAGCGCGGCGAGCCGCACCGGGGGACGCATGTAGTCCGCGAAGACGAAGAAGGTGGCGCCGTAGGGACGAGTCAGGCCGCTCAGCGTGATGCCGTTGACGATGCCGCCCATGGCATGCTCGCGGATGCCGAAGTGCAGGGTGCGGCCGTACTCATTGCCCTGGAACTGCTCGCTGGCGCGCTCGGCGGGCAGGAAGGAGGGCTCGCCCTTCATGGTGGTGTTGTTGGAGCCGGCCAGGTCGGCCGAGCCGCCCCATAGCTCGGGCAGCTGGCTGGCCAGTGCGTTGAGCACCTCACCGGAGGCGGCGCGGGTGGCCTTCTTGCCGGGCTCGAAGACGGGCAGCTCCAGCTCGGGCAGGGTGCGGTCGGTGACGCGGGCCAGCAGCTCGGCCTTGTCGGGATTGGCCTTCTTCCAAGCCTCGAACTTCTCGTCCCACTCGGCGCGCAGCTGCTTGCCGCGCTCGGCGGCATTCTTCTGCGCGTGCTCGACGGCCTCGGTGTCGACGGCGAAGGGCTCGTCGTCGAAGCCGAGCTCCTGCTTCAGCGCCGAGATCTCCTCGGCGCCGATCTTGGAGCCGTGCACCGAGTGGTCGCCCTGCTTGTTGGGCAGCGGCCAGCCGATGACGGTGGTCACCTTGATGAAGGAGGGCTTGTCGGTGACCTGCTTGGCGGCCTCGATGGCCTGGTACAGCTCCTCGACCTTCTCCTCGTACTTCGTGCCGCCGTTGGTGAAGTCGACGTGCTGGGTGTGCCAGCCGTAGGCCTCATAGCGCGCCTGCACGTCCTCGCTGAAGGCGATCTTGGTGTCGCCCTCGATGGAGATGCGGTTGTCGTCGTAGAAGAGCACCAGGTTGCCCAGGTTCTGGGTGGCAGCCAGGGAGGAGGCCTCGCTGGCCACACCCTCCTGCATGCAGCCGTCACCGGCGATGCAGTAGATGGTGCGGTCGAAGGGGCTCTGGCCGGCGGGGGCCTCGGGGTCGAACAGGCCACGCTCCTTGCGGGCGGCCATCGCCATGCCGACGGCCATCGAGACGCCGGCGCCGAGCGGGCCGGTGGTGCCCTCGATGAACTTGGTGTGGTGGTACTCGGGGTGTCCGGGGGTTTTGGAACCCCAGGTGCGCAGCTCCTTGAGGTCCTGCAGCTGCAGGTCGCAGCCGGCCAGGTAGAGCTGGGTGTACTGGGTCAGCGAGGCGTGGCCGGCGCTCATCAGGAAGCGGTCGCGGCCGAGCCACAGATGGTCGCTGGGGTCGGTCTTCATGACCTTCTGGTAGAGCAGGTAGGCCAGCGGGGCCAGGGAGATCGCGGTGCCGGGGTGACCGTTGCCGACCTTCTCCACGGCATCGGCGGCAAGGATGCGCGCGGTGTCGACTGCGCGCTTGTCCTGGTCGGTCCAGTTCAGGGTGGTGTTCACGTGATCCCTCTCGTAGCGTCTGGGTTCTGGGAAGCCCGTCACCCTCGATGGTATGGCCTGGGCCAATGGGCCCCCTGGGGGTTGCACGGATTTTCAGCTCGCGGCCGAGTCGTCCTCGATCCAGCCGAGCTCCTGCCAGACCTCGAGCGGCAGCAGCCGGTCGATGCGGTCGAGCACCAGTTCGGGTCGCTGGCCGCTGGCGAGCTGCTCCACGTCGGCTGCGGTGGCCTCCCCGGTGAGCACCAGCGCCGAGTGCATGCCCGTGTCGAGTGCCATCTGGATGTCGGTGCCCAGGCGGTCCCCCACCATGACGGCGTCGGCCACCTCGACGTCCAGCCCGGCCAGCGCCTCGGTGAGCATGACGCTCGACGGCTTGCCCAGGCTCACCTGGCAGGTGACGCCGGTGCAGGCCTCGATGGCGGCGGTGATGGCGGCACAGTCGGGTTCGCCGCGCCCGCCGGGGAAGGGGCAGTAGCGGTCAGGATTGGTCTGCACCAGGAAGGCCCGCTGGTGGAACCAGATCGCGTCGAAGGCGATCTGCAGCTTGCGGTAGTCGAAGCCGCGGTCATAGGAGGCGATGACGATGTCGATCTCGGCCGGGTCCTCGCTCAGGGTGAAGCCGGCCTCGACCAGTGCCCGGCACAGGGGCTCCTCGGCGATCGGGAAGAGCACCGCCCCGGGGTGGTGGGCCTGCAGCCAGCGCACGGTGGTGACGATGGTGTTGGCTATGTCCTCGACGGGGGTGGGCAGTCCCAGCTGTTCGAGCTTCTCGACGTACTGGGCCGTGTCCTTGGTGGGGTTGTTGGACAGGAAGCGCACCGGGATTCCGCGGCGTCGCAGCTCGGTGATGGTCCGCGCCGCGCCGGCGAGCAGCTCGTCACCCAGGTAGATGGTGCCGTCCATGTCGAAGACATAGGCACCGTGGAGGGTGGGCGCGTGGATGGTGTTCGCGTGCGCGGCGTTTGCGTGCATGGGTGTCCTTGGTGCGTGGGATTTTGGTGCGTGGGATTTCGGTGCGTGGGATTTCGGTGCGTGGGATGTCGATGCCCCTTGGCCGGGGCTGTGCTGCGGGTGTGGCCCGAGGGCCACACCCGCAGTCAGTCTGTCAGCGTCCGGCGCCGTCGGTGCCGAAGAACTTCTTCCAGGGCACGTCGACGGCCTGGTCCTCGCCGACGACCTCGTAGAGGTGGCGCAGCAGGGGGAACTGCTCGGCCGGCACGACGCCGCGCTCGGTCAGCGCCTTGAGGGCCTGGCCGACCACGACGATGCAGGTGGCGCCCTCCAGGGTGACGCCGGGCATCTTGGCCTTGGCCTGGCTGAAGGTCATCCCCTGGCCCACCAGGGTGCCGACCTTCACGTTGCGGCCGCCCATCGAGGTGACGAAGCAGTCGCCGATGCCGGCGATGCCCATGACGGTCTGCGGGTCGCACTCCAGCAGCTGCAGCCACTGCTGCATCTCGATGGAGGCCTGGCCGAAGATCGCTGCGCCGTAGTTGTAGTTGGCGTAGGGGGTCTCGGAGAACTCCGCGCCCTCGTCCTTGAGCTTCTGCAGGGTGCCGTGCATGAAACCGGCGCCGAAGGCGTAGCAGTTCTTGGTGGCGGCCATCAGCTCGATGCCCTTGAAGTCGGTGTTCAGCCAGACGTGGTAGGCCTCGGTCTCGAACAGGCCACGCCACATGTCGAGCACCTCGCGGTCCTCGCCGGTGAAGGTGACGCAGGTGTGGCGGCAGATGGCCACCTCGCCGGCGATCGACGGGCCGGCGATGGCCGACCAGCTGACCTGCTGGCGCAGCTGCTCGGGAACTTGGTTGGCCAGGACCTTCGGAAGGATCTCGAAGTTGCCCTGCTCGTCGGCCCGCAGGCCCTTGGCCAGCGCGATGACGTGCATCCCGGGACGCAGCAGTGCGGCCAGCTGCTCACCGGCCCACTCGACACCGAAGCTGTTGACACCGCTCATCACCAGGTCGACGCCCTCGAAGGCCTTGGCGGCATCCTCCAGCTGGTAGGCCTCGGTGCCCTCGGGGACCTTCAGGCCGAGCGTGGGGTGGATGCCGGTCTTCTGGATCGAGTCGATGATCTCGCGGTCGAGGTGGGTTCCCACCAGACGGACCGTGTTGCCGTTGTCGCAGAAGGGGGTGGCCAGGGCCGTGGCCATGATTCCGGCGCCGAGCACGACGAGAGTTGCCATGGGATCTTCCTTTTCTCAAGAGTCTGGACGGTCATCCCTGTCGCGGTGGGCTCACCTCGGCGTGGGACCTCTCCTACAAGCTAACGGCCGACGAGGGATCACCCCCAGCCCCACTGGACCGCTTCCTTGCACAAGGCGCTGCAATCGACCGCCGCAGGTAGTCTCTTCCCCGGCGCGGACGCAACCTCGCAACCGGTTCATTCGTAGGAGTGGTCATGGAGACTTCCCCCGAGGCCGGTTTCACCGCCTTCGTCGAGGCAGAGCGGGAATGGCTGGGACGCCTGGCCGTCATGCTCGTGCGCGACCGGCACGCGGGCGAGGACCTCCTGCAGGAGACGCTGGTGCGGGTCTACCTGGCCTGGCACCGCATCGACCACGACACCGCCTTCGCCTATGCCCGGCGCACCATGACCAACCTCGCCACGGACCGCTGGCGGCGCTCGCGCCACGAGCCGGTCGGTGGGCACGAGGCCGACCGGGACGACGACCCGCGCTCGGCCCGCGGCTACCACGAGGTGGACGACCGGGACGACATCGTGCGCCAGCTCGCCTGGCTCACCGAGCGGGAGCGCACCATGGTGGTGCTGCGCTACTACGCGGACCTGTCGGAGGCCGAGGTGGCCCAGGAGATGGGGGTCAGCCGCGGCACGGTGAAGTCCACCTGCTCGCAGGCCCTGGCCCGCTTGCGCAGTCCACAGCAGGCACCAGCAGGGAGGACGGCATGAGCCCGATCGACGAGGACGAGCTGCGACGGCTGCTGCGATCCGTGGAACCCCTGGACACCACCGATGTCGCGGCGGTCGCCATGCAGCAGGCCGGCTCGCGGCGTCGCCGTCGGGGCCTGACCGCCCTGCTGGCACTGGTGCTGAGCCTGGCGCTGCTGGCCGGGGCGCTGGTGGCGGTCAGGGCGCTGCGGGAAGCGCGCCCGGAGGACCGCGACCCCCTCGGCTCCCCCACGCCCCATCCGCTGCCCGCCGTCACCACGGCGCAGCTGCCGACGGAGAAGGACCTGGCGCCGATCAACACGTTCAACTTCCCGCTGCGCCCCCAGGTGGACCTGCCGGCGGGCACCTGGGCCGGCAGTCCGACGCTCTGCCAGCCCCACCCGGACCTGCGGGAGTCCTCGCTGCAGGTGCGCGAGTTCACCGATGCCCGGGTGACGGCAGCGGTACTCGGCTTCCAGGACGTCGCCCAGGCCACCGCCGCCAGACAGAAGATCCTGGGCTGGTACCGCAACTGCGCCCCGCACGAGGGCAAGGTCGACGAGTGGACCGGCGCCCGGCTGGCAGTCAAGCCCCGCGGGGTCGAGCCCGTGGTGGCGGTGGCGGCCAATCCCTACTGGGAACCGAGCGAGACGGCGCAGGGACGGCACGAGGAGGCCGTGGTCGTCCAGGCCGGGAACCGGATCGCCTGGGTCGCCCAGGCCCACGGAGAGGAGCAGAACTGCGGCCTGGAGGCCAGCACGGAGATCGGGGCCTGCGGGCCCTTCGCCTCGGCACAGGCCATCGCCGATCGCCTGGCCAGCTGAGCCGAGAAGCCCCTGGCATCCTTTCCCACAAGAAATCTCGTCGAGCGCTCAACCCTTTGGCCCGCTGCTTCGTGGGAGGTGGGTACAGGGTCCGGAAAGGCCGGACCCCACCCCCCAGGAGGTCACCATGACCAGCTCCATCGCACGGCACACCGCCACTGGCCTGGCAGGCCTGGCCCTGCTCGCCAGCAGCATCATGGCCACCCCACAGGCACCGGCGGCTGCCCGCCCCACCACGCTCCCCCAACCGACCACTGCGAACCTGGCCACCGCCGCCGACCTGGCGCCGGTCGCCCGGCAGGACCAGCCGGTCGGCCCCGCCACCACACGCCGGGCCACCGCGCTCCCCGAGGACTTCTCGCTGTGCGACGAGCCGAAGGCCCTGGGACAGCGCACCCTGCTGGTGCGCGACTTCGCCCGCATCGACAGCTCCCAGGTGGTGCTGGGCTTCGGCACAGCCCGCCAGGCCTCCGCGGCCCGGGCGCGCATCCTCGAGGCCTACCGCAACTGCGTCATCGACGCCGACACCAACTCCACCATCGGCTCTGTGGACGGCACCCTGCCCCTGGAGCGATCGGCGGTGAAGCGCCTCCGGGCGGCCCCGGTCCGGGCCACCGCGGCCAGCGCGTCGATGCGGTACACCGAGCGTGAGTGGGGGGCCTTCGAGGACGCCGCCGTGGTCCAGACGGGCAACCGCCTCACCTGGCTGGTGGTCCACACCGAGGGGCAGGACAACAACTGCTCGCTGCTGGCCGATGACGAGACGATCGGCCAGTGTGGCGCCTTCGCCTCGGCCGATGCCCTGGCCAGGCGGCTGGCCCGTCGCTGACACCGCTCCCGCAGGTGGCGGCACCGGCGGGCTGGCCCGACGGTCCTTGGATCAGCCCGCCCGCCGCGCCATCGTCTCCGGCAGGAAGTGGGCCGCCAGCGCTGCCGTCGCGAAGCAGGCGGCGAAGACGCCGAAGGCCAGCGGGTTGCCGCCCCAGCCGATCAGCAGGGGCACGCTGAGCGGGGCGATGATCGACGCGATCCGGCCGAATCCTGCCGCCGCGCCGGTTCCGGTGCCGCGGATCGCGGTCGGGTAGACCTCCGGGCTGACGGCATAGAGGGCTCCCCAGGCGCCCAGGTTGGCGAAGCTGAGCGCGCAGCCGGCCACCAGGATCGCGGTGACGCTGGAGGCCTGCCCGTAGGCCAGCGCAGCCAGGGCCGAGCCGACCAGGAAGACCGCCAAGGTGCGGCGGCGTCCCCAGACCTCGATCAGCCAGGCCGCCAGCGCATAGCCGGGCAGCTGGGCCAGCGTCATCACCAGGGTGAAGCCGAAGGAGCGCACGATCCCGAAGCCCTGCTTGAGCAGCAGCGACGGGATCCAGATGAAGGCGCCGTAGTAGGCCAGGTTCACGCAGAACCAGATGGTCCACAGCGCCGCGGTGCGCCGGGCGAAGCGGGGGTGCCAGATGCCGCCCTCGACCGCCTCCTCCACGGGCGCGTCGAGCAGCGGATCGCGTCCGGGGCTGCCGGCCTCGAAGCTGCGCACGGCAGCCTCGGCCTCCTCGTGGCGACCCCTGGACTCCAGGAAGCGCACCGACTCGGGCAGCTTGTGGCGCACCCAGGCGGCATAGGCCGTCGGCACCAGCCCGACGGCCAGGGCCCAGCGCCAGCCGTCGTCGCCCGACGGCACCACCAGGTAGCCGATCAGTGCGGCCAGCATCCAGCCCAGTGCCCAGAAGGACTCCAGCGCCACCACCATGCGGCCGCGGATGCGAGCCGGTGCGAACTCGCTCACCAGGGTGGAGGCGACGGGCAGCTCGGCGCCCAGCCCGAGGCCGACGATGAAGCGCAGCACCATCAGTGCGGCCACCGAGCCGACCAGGGCCGAGGCGCTGGTGGCCACGCCGTAGACGAGCAGGGTCAGGGCGAAGACCTGACGCCGGCCGATCCGGTCGGCCAGCAGGCCGCCGAGCGAGGCGCCGATGGCCATGCCGACGAAGCCGATCGAGCCGATCCAGCTGGTGGTGGTGTCGGACAGCTCCCACTGCACCTTGAGGGCGGCCATCACGAAACTGATCAGCCCGACGTCCATCGCGTCCAACGCCCAGCCGATGCCCGAGCCCAGCAGCAGGCGACGGTGCTCCGAACCGAAGCGCAGCACCTCCAACCGCTGCGAGCGACTGGCGCCGTCGGGCCCTGGCAGTGTGCTGGTGGACATCTCGGCTCCCGTCGGGGCGGTGGTCTGGACAGTGGAAATCTAGCGCCCGGGGGCCATCGGGCCGCACTAGGCTGCTGACATGGCCACTGCCTCATGCCCTGCGCCGTCACCCAACCCTTCACAGCCTCTCTCCCCCTCCCCGCAGTCGATCGCCCCCGACTCGTCCGTGGTGATCCGCACCGCCAGATCCGAGGACCTGGCGGCGATCACCGCCATCTACAACGAGGCCGGGGTGGGCACCACCGCCAGCTATGACCTGGAGCCGGTCACCGTCGACAACCGCCGCGAGTGGCTGGAACGCCACCACGCCGACGGCCACCCGGTGCTGGTGGCCACCGTGGACGACCAGGTGCTGGGTTTTGCCGGCTACGGCGTCTTTCGCGAGAAGGCCGGCTATGCCCACACCGTGGAGCACAGCGTCTACGTCGGTGACGGGGCGCGCGCCTTGGGCGTGGGCCGGCTGCTGATGCTGGCCCTGGTGGACCTGGCCCGCGGCAACGGCGTGCACACCATGGTGGGGGTGTTGGATGCCGACAACGAGGCCTCGATCAATTTCCACCGGCGGCTCGGCTTCGAGGAGACCGGCCGGTTGCGCCAGGTGGGGCGCAAGTTCGACCGCTGGCTGGACGCGGTGCTCGTGCAGCTGATGCTCGATGCACCCGACTCGGCCCCGCGCGCCCCGCTGGGTAGGCTTCGCGCATGACTGCCTACCACGCCGATTCCAGTGACCTCGTCGACAAGGAGGTCCTCACCTGGCAGGGCTTCGGGGACGCCAGCCGCGAACTCGCCCAGCAGGTGGTCGACTCCGGCTACGAGCCAGACATCATCATCTCCGTCGCCCGCGGCGGCATGCTGCCCGGCGGCGCCCTGACCTATGCCATGGGCACCAAGCTGACCGACGCGATCAACGTCGAGTTCTACACCGACGTGCACGAGACGCTGCCCGACCCGGTGCTGCTGGCACCGATGCTCGACACGGAGTCGATCCGCAAGCAGAAGCTGCTGGTGGTTGACGACGTCGCCGACTCCGGCCGCACCCTCAAGCTGGTGATCGAGCTGCTGGAGAAGTTCGAGGCCGAGGTGCGCAGCGTGGTGCTCTACGCCAAGCCCACCACCGTCGTCGAACCGGACTACGTGTGGCGTCGCACCGACAAGTGGATCGTCTTCCCCTGGTCGGCCGAGCCGCCGGTGACGCACACCGCCTGATGCTGCCCGGAACTGTCGGGGCCGGGTGACATGATGTGTCCATGTCCACACCCGTGACCACGCCAGGCCTCCCGGAGGCGACACCGCAGGGCAGCCGCCTGGTGGAGGTGCAGGGCATCGACGTCGTGCCTGACTCGGAACGCACCGCGCGGCCCAGCGACCTGTTCTGGCCCTGGTTCGCCGCCAATGTGTCGGTCTTCGGTATGACCTACGGCTCCTACCTGTTGGGCTTCGGCATCTCCTTCTGGCAGGCGACCGGGGTCGCACTGCTGGGCATCGTGCTCAGCTTCGCGCTGTGCGGGATCATCGCCATCGCCGGCAAGCGCGGCTCGATGCCCACGATGGTGCTCAGCCGTTCGGCCTTCGGTGTGCAGGGGCAGAAGCTGCCGGGCATCATCAGCTGGCTCACCTCCATTGGGTGGGAGACCTCGCTGACGATCACCGCCACCCTGGCCACCGCGACCGTCTTCGACCGGCTGGGCTGGAGCCACGGCACCACCACCAAGGTCATCGCCTGCGTGGTGATCGCGGCGATCGTGGTGCTGTGCTCGGTGCTCGGCTACCACACGATCATGAAGGTGCAGTCGATCCTGACCTGGGTCACCGGTGCCTTCACGCTGCTGTTCATGTCCCTGACGGTCAGCCACATCGACTGGTCCGCGGTGAGCGCGCTGCCCACCGGCTCCTTCGCCAAGTGCGTGGGCGCCCTGGTGATGGTGATGACCGGCTTCGGGCTGGGCTGGATCAACATCGCCGCCGACTGGTCGCGCTACCAGCGCCGCGACGCGTCGGCGGCCGGCATCGTCTTCTGGAACACTTTCGGCGGCTCGGTGGCACCGGTGCTGCTGGTGGTCTTCGGCCTGCTGCTGGCCGGCTCCGACGAGAAGCTGAAGGCCGAGATCCCCAACGATCCGATCGGCGCCCTGGCCTCGATCCTGCCCACCTGGGTGCTGCTGCCCTTCCTGCTGGTGGCTGTGCTGACGCTGATCTCGGGTGCCGTGCTGGGCATCTACTCCTCCGGCCTGACGCTGTTGAGCCTGGGCATCGACATTCCGCGCCCGGCAGCGGCGGCCCTCGACGGGATCATCCTGACTGCCGGCACCATCTACGTCGTCTTCTTCGCCACCAGCTTCCTGGCCCCCTTCCAGAGCTTCCTGGTGACCCTCGGCGTCCCGCTGGCCGCCTGGGCCGGTGTGATGATCGCCGACATCCTGCTGCGCAAGCGCCCCTATGACGAGGCCGCCCTGTTCGACTCGCGCGGCCGCTACGGTTCGGTCAACTGGAAGTCGATCGCCATCATGGTGGCCGCCTCGGTGCTCGGCTGGGGCCTGGTGATCAACCAGTTCAGCAGCGAGAGCTGGAACAACTGGCAGGGCTACCTGCTGGAGCCGCTCGGCCTGGGCACCCGCGTCTTCAAGGATGGCGTCTTCAGCTACTGGGACGGAACCTGGCCGTGGGCGAACCTGGGCGTCATCTGCTCGCTGCTGATCGGACTGCTTGGCCACGCACTGCTCAACGGCGGCACCATCAAGCGGCAGGAGGAGCGCGCATGAGCACCGTCACCGTGCCGGGGGAGGCCTGGCTGGTCGTGATCGACCACCAGCGCATCTTCGCCGACCCCGCCAGCCAGTGGTGCGCGCCGCGTTTCGAACAGACCGTGCCCGTGGTGGCGCGCCTTGCTGCCCGCTTCGGCGAACGCACCGTCGCCACCCGCTGGCTGCCGGGCGATGACCGTCGCGGCTCCTGGAAGGCCTACTTCGACACCTGGTCCTTCGCCGACCGGCCCGACGACGACGCGCTCTTCGAACTGGTGCCCAGCGCCACCGCCCTGACCCAGCGCCCGACCGTCGACGTCAGCACCTTCGGCAAGTGGGGCCCGGAACTGGCTGCGGTCACCGGCGAGCATCCCCATCTGGTGCTGGCCGGCGTCTCCACCGACTGCTGCGTCATCTCCACGGCGCTGGCGGCGGCCGATGCCGGCTGCACCGTGACAGTCGTGGCCGACGCCTGCGCGGGCTCCAGCGACGAGAACCACGCCGCAGCCCTGCAGGTGATGGGCCTCTACGCCCCGCAGATCCAGGTGGTCACCTCGGACCAACTGCGCTGAGCACACGGTCGACGGCCGCATCGGGCAGCACCGCCCGGGCGGTCAGCGCGGCCCGTGCCCCGGCACCCACCGCGTAGCGGGTGCGCGGCTTCGGCGCGACGCAGGCCGCCAGCACCGCCTGGGCCACCACTGACGGGTTGCTGCCCACGCCGCGCTTGTCGGCCACGGCCAGCACCTTCGACAGCCGCTTGGCGGCCTTCTCGTAGGCGCCGCCCCGGCTCAGCCGCAGCAGGTCCTTGCGCGCGGTGCGCCTCCAGTCGGTGTTCACCAGCCCGGGCTGCACGATGCTGACCTCGATCCCGAAGGGCTTGACCTCCAGGCGCAGCGAGTCGCTGAAGCCCTCCAGCGCGTGCTTGCTGGCGTGGTACCAGGCGCCGAAGGGCTCGTAGGTGTGGCCGGCCACCGAGGAGATGTTGACGAGGCGCCCCGACTTCTGGGCGCGCATCGTCGGCAGCACGAGCTGCACCAGGCGCACCGCGCCGAACAGGTTCACCTCGAAGAGCTCGCGTCCGGCCTGCATCGGGGTGTCCTCAACCGAACCGAAGCTGCCGATGCCGGCATTGTTCACCAACACGTCGATGCGTCCGCTGCCGGCCAGCACCGTCTCGACGAAGGCCGTGCGGGAGTCCTCGTCGGTGACGTCGAGGGGCAGGGTGCGGATGCCATGGGAGTTCAGCTCGGACATCCGCGCGACCCGGCGGGCACCGGCCCACACCTCGAAGCCGGCCTGGGCCAGGGCGATGGCGCTGGCCCGCCCGATCCCGGAGGAGGCTCCGGTGACGATGGCCACCTTGCCCTCGCCCGGCTCCCAGCCCTCTGGCAGGTCCAGTTCGACGGACTGGGTGGTGCGTCGGGGACGAAGGGTTGGCAGGGCGAGTTCACGTGCGGACATGGCCGCCAGCCTAGTCGTGGGACAAGGCGCTGGTTCCCGACGACGATTCCCGAGGAGAAGTGTGTCCACACCCGTCCTGCCCCGCACCAGCGACCTCGTGGGCTACCAGAAGGTGGACGGGGCCCACCGCGTCGTGCTGCGGGCCGGGGTGAGCGTGGCGGTGCCGCTGGCGGTGGTGATCCTGCTCGGACACGTCGAGTGGTCGCCCTATGCCTGCTTCGGCGCCTTCGCCTCCCTCTATGGCCGTGCGAGCGAGCACACCACGCGGATGCAGATGCAGCTCTCCGCGGCGGTGACGATGACCGCCGCGGTGCTCACCGGGGTCCTGGTGGGATCACTGGACCACTCCCCCTGGGTGCAGGTTCTGGTGGCGGCCGTGATCGCCACCACCGGCGAGGCCTTCGCCCGCGCCCACAGCTACCACCCGGGCGGCCCGCTGTTCTTCATCTTCGCCTTCGGCGCCATCTCCTCGGCACCCCACCGGTTGGCCGACCTGCGCACCGCGGTGCTGGTGACCGGGGGCGCGGCACTGTTCTCTGTCCTGGTGGGTGCCTTGGGGATCCTGCGGGACCCGTGTGGCGTGCGGGGGGGGCACTGCGCGCCGCCCAGCCCTTGCGGCTCGTCTTCGCCCGCAGCTGGAAGCCGGCCTGGCTGGCCCTGGCGGTGCTCCTGTCCGGTTCCATCGCGGTGCTGCTGCAGATCGGGCACCCCTATTGGGCGATGGTCTCCGCGGTGGCGCCGATGAGCGCGCCGCACGTCACCCAGCAGGTCGCCAAGGGCATCCAGCGTGTGGTGGGCACCACCACCGGGCTGATGCCCTCCTGGCTTCTGCTCGGGGTGCACCTCGAACCCGTCCTGGCGGTGCTGGTCATCGGCCTGCTGCAGTTCGGCGCCGAGGTCCTGGTGGGTAGCAACTACGCCGCGGCCATGCTGTGCATCACACCGCTGGCGCTGCTCAACGGGCAGCTCGCCCATCCGCGCCCGATCACCCAGCTGCTCTTCGACCGGGGTGTGGAGACCGCCATCGGCGGGGCGCTGGGCATCGCCCTGGTACTGGTCGGTCATGCGCTGCGCGAGCGTCGCAAGGCGAAGGTCGACGACGCCCTGGCCGAGCTGCGCCGCGAGGTGGCCGCGCGCGAGGTCTGACCCCGCCGCCGGGCGGGCGGCACGGGCTGACTAGATTGACGGCATCACTGACCGCCTGCTTCCTGAGAAGAGCCATGTCCAGCACGCTCCAGTCACCTCCCGACCACGTCGAAGCCCCGACCAGCGACCATCGCGTCGCCCCTGTGCCGCGCGATCCGCAACCGCACCCGCGCACCCGGATGATGCTGATGTTGGCCGCCGTCTTCGGCATCGCGACGATCATCACCGGCAGCATCAACTCCGCCACCGGCTCGGGCTTCGCCTGCCCCACCTGGCCGGGCTGCTACCCGGGCCAGTTCGGGCCCGAGCGTGAGGTGCACGACATCATCGAGTTCGGTCACCGCCTCATCGCGGGCAGCACTGGCTTCGTGCTGCTCGCCGCGGCGCTGGTGGCGCTGCGGCTGCCGCGCGTGCAGTGGATGGCCCGCTGGCTGCCCTGGGTATCCGTCGCGGGCGCGATCGTCGCTGCCGTCGTCGGCCGGCTGGTGGTGCTGAACCTCGGCGTTGCCAAGCCGCTGGCGCTGTTCGACCTGTTCGGCGCACTCGCCGTGCTGGTGGCCGCGACGCTGGCCAGCCTGTCGATCAACCGCGGCGCGCCGCTCTGGCAGTGGACTCCCCTGTCACGGCTGGCCACGGCCTGCACAGCCGGGCTCTACGCGCTCTACCTGGGCGGCATCGTGGTGGCCGGCAAGGGCTCCTTCACCGCCGTGGTCGGCTGGCCGATGTGGCGCCTGGTCGGTGCCGACGGTGCCGTGTGGCTGCAGGTGGCACGGATGGTCCTGGCGGTCGCGGTCGCGGTGGGTCTCGCCCTGCTTGTCAAGCGCGGATGGGGCCATGCCTCGCTGCGCCCCGTGCTCGCCACCATCGTGGTGCTCTTCGTGGTCGAGCTCATCGTGGGCCAGCTGATGGCCACCCTGGGCGTCGACATGTGGTGGGCCGCCGCCCACTGTTCCGCCGCTGGCCTGATGCTGGTGTGCACCACGCTCGTGATGGGTCGCACCGGCCTCGACGGCATCTGAGGTTGTCCACAGGCTGCTGTGCACAACTGCCGGTAGCTTGTGGGAAACGCCGTGCGGGGTGTGGACCGGCAGGTGGACGGGCGAAATCACCCGCCACCGCGGGGCCCTCACCTTGCACGCGAGGGGCCCCAGCACCTACAAAGGAAGGACGTCTGCGGGGGTGGATCCATCCCTGGCCCACGATGATGGGCACCGGCAGGGTGACGTACGTGTCGGTCGGACAGTGGAGCGGGATGCTCGGGCCGGATTCGTCACCACTCCCTGGCCCGCACGCGAGGGGCCCTGCGTCATCGACGCAGGGCCCCTCACCCGTTGACCAGACCTGCCTCACTCGACCTTGCGGGCGGCACCCTTGTCGGCCGACTGCGCGAAGCGGGCGAAGATCTTGAGCGCCTGCGAGACCTGCCGGTCACGGTCGACCGGCTGCCAGCCCCGCTCGTCCTGCTCGGCGCGGCGGCGGGCAAGTTCGTCGTCGGAGACCTCGACGTGGACGCTGCGGCCCGGGATGTCGAAGGTGATGATGTCCCCATCACGCACCAGCCCGATCGCACCGCCGCTGGCGGCCTCGGGCGAGACGTGCCCGACGCTCAGCCCCGACGAGCCGCCGGAGAAGCGGCCGTCGGTGATCAGCGCGCACTTCGGACCCAGGCCCACACCCTTGAGGTAGCTGGTCGGGTACAGCATCTCCTGCATGCCAGGCCCGCCCTTGGGGCCCTCATAGCGCACCACCACCACGTCACCCTCGACGATCCTGCCGCCAAGGATCATCTCGACCGCCTGGTCCTGGCTCTCGGCGACCTTCGCGGGGCCGCTGAACTGCCACTGGTGCTCGGGAACGCCGGCAGTCTTGACGATGCAGCCGTCAGGGGCGAGGTTGCCCTTGAGCACGGCCAGGCCGCCCTCGGCGGTGTAGGCGTGCTCCACGCTGCGGATGCAGCCCTGCTCGGCGTCGACGTCCAGCGACTCCCACCGGTTGGAGGTGCTGAAGGCCTCGGTGGTGCGCACCCCGCCCGGGGCGGCCTGGAAGCGCTCGACGGCCTCCGCGCTGGCCTGCTCGGAGCGGATGTCCCAGGCACCCAGCCACTGCTCGGGGCTGGCGGAGTGCACGGCCCGGACGTCCTCGTTGAACAGTCCGCCGCGGCGCAGCTCGCCGAGGATGGCGGGGATGCCGCCGGCGCGGTGCACGTCCTCCATGTAGTAGTTGGTCGTGTTGGGCGCCACCTTGCACAGGCACGGAGTCGTGCGGCTCAGAGCGTCGATGTCGTCCTGGTCGAAATCGACGCCGGCCTCCTGCGCGGCGGCCAGCAGGTGCAGGATCGTGTTCGTCGAGCCGCCCATGGCGATGTCGAGACGCATGGCGTTCTCGAAGGCGCGCTTGGTGGCGATCGAGCGGGGCAGCACCGAGTCGTCGTCGCCCTCGTAGTACTGCCTGCACAGGTCGACGACCAGGCGGCCGGCCTCCAGGAAGAGATCCTTGCGGGCGGCATGGGTGGCCAGCGTGGAGCCGTTGCCGGGAAGCGACAGTCCCAGCGCCTCGGTGAGGCAGTTCATCGAGTTGGCGGTGAACATGCCCGAGCAGGAGCCGCAGGTGGGGCAGGCATTCTGCTCGATGGCGTCGATCTGGGCGTCGGATACGTTGTTGTCCACCGCCTTGATCATCGCGTCGATCAGGTCGAGGCGTTCGGTGCCGGCCTCGTCGGGGGCGCCGGGGACCACCCGCTCGCCCAGGATCCGGCCGGCCTCCATTGGCCCGCCGGAGACGAAGACGGTGGGGATGTTCAGCCGCAGCGCCGCCAGCAGCATGCCGGGGGTGATCTTGTCGCAGTTGGAGATGCACACCAGCGCGTCGGCCTGGTGGGCGTTGACCATGTACTCGACGCTGTCGGCGATCACTTCGCGGCTGGGCAGCGAGTAGAGCATGCCCGAGTGGCCCATGGCGATGCCGTCGTCGACGGCGATGGTGTTGAACTCGCGGCCCACTCCCCCGGCCTCGGCGACGGCCCTGGCGACCAGCTGGCCCATGTCCTTGAGGTGGACGTGGCCGGGCACGAACTGGGTGAAGGAGTTCGCGATGGCGACGATCGGCTTGCCGAAGTCGTCATTGGTCATGCCGGTGGCGCGCCACAGGGCGCGGGCACCGGCCATGTTGCGGCCGTGGGTGGTGGTGCGGGAACGAAGAGCTGGCATGGATCTACAGTAGGTGAGCAGCCCAAGCTCGTGTGGCTACGCTCGCACCATGATCATCACCGTCACGGGCAGGAACCAGCAGGAGATCGCACCGGAACAGGGCGTGGTGCAGCTGCACGTCGCCTTCGAGGACGACGACGCCGCCACCGCCAGCCAGGCCACCCACCAGCTGCGCACCCAGCTGGTGGAGCTCCGCGACCGCGAGCCCTCACCGCTGGCCGACTTCCGGCTGGAGGCGCCGGTCTCGCGCAGCTCGCGTCCCTACACCCACGACGGCAGCCTCGCGGCGCTGCGTCACTCCACCGAGGTGTGGGCCAGCGCCACCTTCACCGATGCGTTCGAGCTGTCGGCGGCCTGTGCCCGGTGGAGCGCCACCGACGGACTGGACGTGACCGACGTGCGCTGGGAGCTCTCGGAGCAGACCCGCGCCACGGTGCGTGAGCAGGTGCTGGCCGCCGCGGTGCAGGATGCCGTGGACCGGGCCCGGGTGATGGCGCGGGCGGCGGGCGCCCAGCAGGTGGAGGTCACCGACGTCGCCGACCCGGGGCTGCTGGTGCCCAGCGGCGGCGACCATCTGGGGCAACCGATGGCGATGGCCGGGGCGATGGGCCGCGGCGCTGGCGACGGACTGGAGCTCAGCCCGCGCGACGTGGTCGTGGCCGCCGAGGTGCACGTGCGCCTGCAGGCCAGCTGACGGGGCCTCTCACAGGTGCTTGCCGAGCCACTGCCTGACCACCGGCACGTGTGATCCCTCGACGTCCTTGGCGTCGGTGAGCAGCAGCACCAGACCGTTGTGCCGGCCGGCGCCGGCGCGGAGCTGGTCGAGCAGCTCGTCGTGGTCGGCCTCGTCGAGTTCGCGACGGTAGCGGCGGCGGAAGTCCTCCTGCCGGGACTCCTTGTCGTCGTGGTACCAGCTGCGCAGGTCATTAGACGGGGCCAGCTCCTTGGCCCACTTGTCGAGGGCAGCCGCCTCCTTGCTGAGGCCGCGCGGCCACAGCCGGTCGACGAGCACCCGCAGGCCGGGCTCGCCCTGGGCGTCGCGAATCCTTGCCACACGAAATTCCATGCCCTCCACGCTAGCTCGGCGCAGCCCTGGGCCGAGCCGACGCCGCGCGACGCCGGACGGGCTGGCTCAGTGCTGCACCTCGCGGCCCCAGGTGTCCAGGACTGCCCGGGCGACGGCTTCGGGATCGTCGGCCTGCATCAGCGAACGCACCATGCACACTCCCGCGATGCCGGTGGTGGCAAGTGATGCCACGTCGTCGGGGGTGACGTCGCCGATCGCGACGATCGGGATGGCGCTGGCCTGCACCAGCGGCGCGTACCCGGCCACGCCCAGCGGTGGGCGACCGGAGTCCTTGGTCGGGGTGGGGCGGAAGGGCCCAGCACCCAGGTAGTCGACGATGCCGACATACTTCTGTGCCTCCTGCACGAGGGCGAGGGTGCCGGTGGTCCAGCCGACGATCGCCTCGGGGCCGAGCAGGGCCCGGGCGTGCTCGGGGGGCAGGTCGTCGGCGCCCAGGTGGACGCCGTGCACCGGCGCGCCGGCATGACGGGCGGCCCAGGCCATGTCGGGTCGGTCGTCGACCACGACGCGGGTGGCGGGGTTGGCGGCCGCCACCGCCCGGGAGACCTCCACGACCAGGCCGTAGAGCTCGCGGTCGGTGACCTCCTTGCACCGCACCTGGACGATCCCGGCCCCGGCCCGGGCGACGGCAGCGGCCGTCTCGACGGTGTGCCGGGCGTGACCGGAGGTCACCAGGTAGAGCGACAGGTCGAGCTCCGGACCGGGGTGGGTGGTGGTCATGATGTCTCCTCGATCAGGGCCCCCGCAGCGATCTCGTCGGGGGTCAGGGCGTGGAGCTCGTCGAGCAGGGCGGCGCGGAAGCTGCCCGGTCCGCGCACCCGGCCGGCTGCCTGCTGGCCAGCCAGTCCCATCCACACGGTGGCGGCGACGGCGGCCTCCAGCGGCTCGTCGGAGACGGCGAGGCAGGCCGCGCTCAGCGCCCCGAGGGCGCAGCCGGTTCCGGTGACGCGGGTCAGCATCGGATGCCCATTGGCCACCTGCACCACGTGGGTGACGTCGGTGACCAGGTCGACCTCGCCCGAGACCGCCACGACGCAGCCGTGGCGACGGGCCAGGTCGAGGGCGGCGGGCAGGGCCGCGTCGACGCCGTCGCTGGCATCGGCGCCGCGCCCGCCGGCCCCCACCCCGGCCAGCACCAGCACCTCGGAGGCATTGGCCCGCACCAGCGTGGGGCCGAGCGCCAGCAGTTCGCGGGCCAGCTCGATGCGCACGGGCGAGGGGCCGATCGCGGCCGGGTCCAGCACCCACGGAATTCCCCGTTCGACGGCGACCCGCACCGTGGCAGGAATCCCGGCCATGCCGTCGGTGCTCAGGGTGCCGAGGTTGGCCAGCAGGGCATCGGCCCGGCGCACCACGAAGGGCGCCTCCTGCTCGGTCTCGGTCATCATCGGGCGCGCCCCTGCAGCCAGCGTCGCATCGGCCACCAGGTTCATGCTGACCGCGGCGGTGAGGCAGTGCACCAGCGGCGCCCGCCGGCGCATACGCTCCACGACGGCGGCGCAGTCGAGGCCGCTCACACCTCCACCTGCTCGATCTCGGACGGTGCCAGGCGCGGGCCCAGCGCAGCACCGGCCGCCACCAGCAGCGAACCGGCCACGATCACCAGCACGACCGCGGTGTTCCTCCCCGCCGCACCGGACAGCGCCGGAAGCCAATAGGGATAGAGGGCGGGCAGCGCGATGGAGGCCGAATAGGCGGTGCCGTAGCCGGTGGAACGCACATGGGCAGGGAAGCCCTCGCTCAGGTAGGCACCGACCGGGCCGTAGGCGGTGACGGTGAGCACCTGCGCCAGCACCGCCCCGACGGCCAGGCCCACCACGCCGGGCCGCGCACCCATCATCCACAGCCACGCGGCCGAGCCGCCGATGGCCGCCACCACCGTCGCCACGACGAAGTAGCGGCGCCTCCCCATCAGGGTCGACAGGTGCCCGGTGAGCGCCATCACCACGGCCTGCCCGATCGAGGCGATGCCCATCACCACCGAGGCGGTTCCGGCGGACAGCCCGGCGTCGGTGACCAGCCGCTGGCCGAGCAGCAGCACCACCATCTGGGTCATCAGCCACAGCCCGCTCATCAGGCAGAACATCCGCCAGAAGGCTCCCGCCCAACGCCCCAGCACCACCTCGCGCAGGCTGCCGCGGGTGCGGGCCTCGTCCACTCCCGGCTGCACCGCGCGCACGGCGTCGGCGACGCGGCGCCGGTAGAAGACGAACATGGCGCAGGAGGCCAGACCGCCGGCGACGAAGGCGAGCCGCCAGCCCCAGGCCGCATAGTCCTCGGGCCCCAGCGCCGCGAGCATGGCGGCGGTGAGGAAGGCGATCGTGGCCTGGGCGCAGGGCGCCATCGCCATGATCAGCCCGCTGAACAGGCCCCGGTGACGGGCGCTGGACCACTCCATCGCCAGCGGCACGGCCGCCGAGTACTCCCCCGCGATGAACATGCCGCCGACGAAGCGCAGCAGCACCAGCAGCGCGAAGGTGCCGCCGCCGAGCACCTGGTGCGTGGGCAGGCAGGCGATCAACAGTGAGCAGGCGGCGGTGCCGGCGATGGCCAGCGCCGTGGTGCGGGTGCGGCCCGCCCGGTCGGCGATGCGCCCGAAGACCATCGCACCGACCGGGCGGCCCAGCAGCATCGCCATCACCACGATCGCGGTGCCGGAGGCGGCCGCGGCATCGCCCGCCAGGGTCTTCATCGCCGGCGCCAGCGCGAGCGCGGGCAGGAAGATGTTGACCTGGTCGACGTAGTTGCCCACCACCCCACCGGTGACCGCCGAGCGGCGGTGGGTCATGAGGTCCTTTCGGCGGCGTCCAAGTAGACGCTGGCGCCCAGCTCGAGGAATTCCTGCGCCTTCTGCGCCATCCCCTCGTTCGCTGTGGCGACCCCGGAGCCGTAGGCGTCGCGGATGTCCTGGCTGATGCGCATACTGCAGAACTTCGGCCCGCACATGCTGCAGAAGTGCGCCGTCTTGGCCGGTTCCGCGGGCAGGGTCTCGTCGTGGAAGGCGATCGCGGTCTCCGGGTCGAGCGAGAGCGCGAACTGGTCGTGCCAGCGGAACTCGAAGCGGGCCTTGCTCAGGGCGTCGTCGCGTTGCTGCGCCCCGGGATGGTGCTTGGCGACGTCGGCGGCGTGGGCGGCGATCTTGTAGGTGATCACGCCGGTCTTCACGTCGTCACGGTTGGGCAGGCCCAGGTGCTCCTTGGGCGTGACGTAGCAGAGCATCGCGGTGCCACCCATGGCGATGGTGGCGGCGCCGATGGCCGAGGTGATGTGGTCGTAACCGGGGGCAATGTCGGTGACCAGCGGCCCGAGGGTGTAGAAGGGCGCGCCGTGGCACCATTCCTGCTCCAGGCGCACGTTCTCCTCCACCAGGTCGAGCGGGATGTGGCCCGGACCCTCCACCATCACCTGCACGTCGTACTTCCAGGCGCGCTCGGTGAGCTCGGCCAGGGTGCACAGTTCGGCCAGCTGCGCCTCGTCATTGGCGTCGGCGATGGATCCGGGCCGCAGGCCGTCGCCCAGGGAGAAGGCGACGTCGTAGCGGGCGAAGATCTCACACAGCTCGTCGAAGTTCTCGTACAGGAAGGACTCCTGGTGGTGCGCCAGGCACCAGCCGGCCATGATCGAGCCGCCGCGGCTGACGATGCCGGTGAGCCGGTTGGCGCTCAGCGGCACGTGCTGCAGCCGTACGCCGGCGTGGATGGTCATGTAGTCGACGCCCTGCTCGGCCTGCTCGATGACGGTGTCGCGGAAGATCTCCCAGGTGAGCTCGTGGGCCTGGCCGTCGACCTTCTCCAGTGCCTGGTAGATCGGCACGGTGCCGATCGGGACGGGCGAGTTGCGGATGATCCACTCCCGGGTGGTGTGGATGTCGTCGCCGGTGGACAGGTCCATCACGGTGTCGGCGCCCCAGCGGGTGGCCCAGCGCAGCTTGTCGACCTCCTCCTCGATGGAACTGGTGACCGCCGAGTTGCCGATGTTGGCATTCACCTTGGTGAGGAAGGCCTTGCCGATGATCATCGGCTCGCTCTCGGGATGGTTGACATTGGCGGGGATGATGGCGCGGCCGGCGGCGACCTCGTCGACCACCAGCTGCACGTCGACCCCCTCGCGCAGGGCGACGTAGCGCATCTCGGGCGTCACGATCCCCTGCCGGGCATAGTGCATCTGGGTGACGGTGCGTCCCTCGGTGCTGCGCAGCGGTGGGCGCTTCTCGCCCTTCCAGGCCTTGGACGCCTCGCCACGACGCTGGGCGCTGCGGCCGTCGTCGGCCAGGTTGCGGGGGCGGCCCTGGTAGGTCTCGACGTTGCCGCGCTCGCGGATCCAGTCGAGGCGTTGCGGCGGGAGCCCGACGGTGACGTCGCAGTCGGGACCGCAGGTGCGGTAGACGAGCACGTCCTCGTTGCTGCTGCCGTCGGGGCTGTCGGCCAGGCTGATCGCCGTGACGGGGACCGCGACATCGCCGTCGACGATCGTGTGGGCACGGTGCTGCGGATGGATTTCTGCCATGACATCTCTCTTCCTTCGCCGGCATGACCCGGTCAGGTTCGGACGGTCCGAGCGGCTACAGCTCGATCTCAGCCCTCTGCCGAGGGCTCCCGTGGGATGTCACCGACCCTAGACCCCACCCTTGGCGAAGCTCAAGCAGGGTGGCAGTCTGTGGGCCATGACGATCCCGAACGTGCTCACCGTGGCGGGTTCCGACCCCAGTGGTGGTGCCGGCATCCAGGCCGACATGAAGACCTTCACCGCCGCAGGCTGCTTCGCCACCAGCGTCGTGACCGCGCTGACCGCCCAGAACACGCGCGGGGTCACCGGCGTGCTGCCGACCCCGGCCGGCTTCGTCGACGAACAACTCACCACCCTGCTGGACGACGTCCGCATCGACGCGGTCAAGATCGGCATGCTCGGCTCGGCCGAGGTGGCCCGGGTGGTGGCGCGTCACCTGCGCGGTGGCCTGGCGGGCGTCCCCGTCGTGCTCGACCCGGTGATGGTGGCCACCAGCGGCGACAGCCTGGCCGCCGAGGGCGTCCAGGAGGCGATCGCCGAGCTGCTTCCCTTGGCCACGGTGGTGACGCCGAACCTTCCGGAGGCGGCGCAGCTGACCGGCACGGCCCAGGCCGATGGACTCGACGCGATGGAGGCGCAGGGCCGCGCACTGGTCCAGATGGAGGCGCAGGGCCGCGCACTGGTCCAGATGGGGGCGCGGGCGGCACTCGTCAAGGGCGGCCACCTGGCCGGCGAGGGCCCGTTGACCGACCTGCTGGTCTCCGCCGAGACCGTTCAACAATTCACCGGTCGTCGGGTGACCACGTCCAACACCCATGGCACCGGATGCACCCTCAGCTCAGCCCTGGCCTGCGGCCTGGCGCGGGCCGGCGACGACCCGGAGGCCCTCGCGCAGGCCGTCTGGCAGGCCCGTGAGTGGCTCACCCGGGCCTTGGAGGACGCGGACCAGCTGCGGGTCGGCAGTGGCAAGGGCCATGGCCCGGTGAACCACCTCACCCCGTGGGCGGTGGTCAGCTGAGAGGGCCTGGAGAGCGACCCAAGAAGCTCCTGAGACAGGCAAAGAATCCCTGAACAACCAAGGAATTCAAGGCTTTTCGGCCCCAGGGGGAGATAGTCCTTGGAGCATGTCAGCCCTTCTCGGTATCGCCCTGCTCATTGCCATCAGCCTCGGCATCTTCATCCTCGTCCCGATCCTGCTCGCACCCCTGGTGCTCGGTGAGGCGGCGCTGCTGCGTCGGGGGTCTGCTACCGGAGGATGATGCCCGGGGCCTCGGGGTGGTCCTGTGGTACCAGCGGAGTCCAGCCACCGAGCCGATGCGGCCCCCGCGGCCTGGGCGGGAGACTTGGGCCATGGCAGAAATCCTCGGCATGGCAGCAGCCCTCGGCATCGTGTCCGTGGTGATCGCGATCGTGGTCCGGGTGGTGCTGGCCCTGCTCAGGCGCTCGGCGCCGGGCCGCCTCGACGCGCAACCGGCCGACGTCCACGAACTCCCTGCGGTCCATCCCAGCGACCGGATGGTCCGTCGCCACTACAACCTCGCCGCCTGAGGCAACCCCCCTCGGGAGCGCGCAAGCCGGGCTCCCCCCCCCCCAACTGGCTCCGGCAGCCGGTCCTCGCCCCCGACGTGAGCTATGACGACTCCTATAGATTGGAGCGTGTGAGGAATTTCGCCGCCACTGCCGCACTGGCGATGTCGCTGGCCCTGGCGCTCGGCGCCTGCTCCCCCACCCCGGAACCCACGCCCGCACCAAAGCCCCCCAGCGCCACCGCCACCCCTGATCCCACGGCGGCACTGCGCGCACTGGTTCCCGCCCTCCTGCCGACTGGATCCTCCGTCGGACCCCTCGGCCCGTATGCCCCCACCCAGAGCCAGTCCCCGTCGACCGGCACGAGCCTGCGGATCGACCTCACCCGCCCGGCAGACCAGACCGTCGGCCAGTGGACCCATGCCAATATCGGGCTCAGCTTCGAGGCCACGGAACTGGCCGACCCGCGCTGGGAGCCGGAGGGTTCGCCACTTGCCACTTTGCTCCACGGCCTGGACGGCCCTTCCCTGCGCTTTGGCGGGAACCGGGTGGACCGCAGCCTGTGGTGGACCTCCCGTCAGGAAGCCCGCCCCGCCTGGGCGACGCAGACCGTCACCCCCGCAGACCTGCAGCGACTGGGCCGGATGGCCGAGGCCGTCGACGCCACCGTGACCCTCGTTCTCCCCCTGGGCCACAAGGATCCCGAGCGAGCCGCCGACATGGCCCTGCATGCCCGTCGCGCCCTGGGAAAGCGCCTGCTGGGCGTCAGCATCGGCAACGAGCCCAATGGCTACGCGCTCGCCTCCCAGGAGCAGCTGCGGCTGCGCGACGACTCCTGGTCGCCTCAGCAGTGGGTGCGCGAGGCACGGCAGTACGTGACGGCCATCCACCGGCGGGTGCGTGGGCTGCCGGTGGCCGGGCCCGGCGCCTATGACGCCACCTGGTGGCGGGCCTTCGGGGATGCCGACCTTCCCGGCACGGTGGCGATGAGCCAGCACTGGTACCCCTTGTGGTCCTGCCCAGACCGGGTCGGTGAGCGCGATGGGCGGGCCGCCCCCACCGTCGCCAACCTGACCTCGCCCGCACTGCACGACAGGGCCAGCGAGATGGTGCAGCGGGCCCGCCGCACCGCCGCCGAGCACGAGCTTCCGCTGTGGCTGGAGGAGGCCGGTCCCACCTCCTGCGGCGGCGCCGCCGTCTCGCGCAGCCACGCCCATGCCCTGTGGAGCGTCGACTTCCTGCTCAACGCCGCCCGCAACGGGTCCCGTCGCACCAACCTGCACAGCACCCTGGCCGAGTGCGGCAGGGGCAACCCGATGAGCCCGGTCTGCACTCCCCCGGGCACCCGCAGCATCACCGGCAGCAGCACCTTCACCGCGATGCTTTTCACCGCCCAGGTGCGTCCGGGCACCATCCGCCAGGTGACCACCAGTGATCCGGCGGTGATCGCCTACACCGTCACCTCCAGCTCCGGCATCGACCTGGTGCTGGTGAACCTGCACGACCCGGCCAGCAGCCGTCCGTCCACGCTGGCCCTGACCCCACCGAAGGGCCTGCGCGCCACCGACAGCTCGTCGCTGCGCGGGACCGCACTGGATTCCCGCTCGGGCACCACGATGCAGCCCCTGGCGCGCCCGGGCACGCGAAAGGGCGCCGCCGGCCCGACCGTGGTCGAACCGGGCAGCGCCCTCCTGGTGCGCTTCTCGCGCTGAAACCGCGTCCTGACTGGCCTCAGACCAAGGAGGCCTCCACGATGGCGCGGTTCGCCTCCAGGTGACGCTCGTAGGCATCCAGCACGTCGTGGCAGACCTGGTCCTCGTTGTAGGAGATCAGGTCATAGGCGGCCACGCCGGGCAGGGCCACCTCGACGCGGGTGGAGGTGTCGTCGGCCTCGATCATGCGGGCACCGTAGGCCGGCGCCGGCACGCGACGAAGCCGCACCGGGTAGCGGAAGAGGGTCTCGGAGTCGGGTTCGCCGACCTCGAGCGTCATCCGCCGCAACACGCGCCGCTCGGGGACCGCCTCCTCCTCGACGACTCGGGCCAGCGCCCCGCGGTCCTCGAGTTCCATGCCCACCGCCTCCAGCGCCGGGACGACCACCTTCTCCAGGTGGCGACCGGCCTGGCGATCGGTGACGGCGCCGAAGCTCACACCCAGCCGGGTGCGCCACGAACCCGGGGCCGCGGTGCTCTCGCGTCCCACCAGCGAGGAAGTGATGGAGGCCCGGGCTGCGTCACGACGCACCCGCTCGCCCTCCAGAGCCCGGTGCAGGCCCACCATCACCATCACCATCACGAAGGCGAAGGGCAGCCCCATGATGATCGTGGCATTCTGCAGAGCAGCGATGCCGTCCACCGCCAGCATCGCGACGGTCAGCACGCCTGTGGCCACGGCCCAGAAGATGCGCAGCACCGGCTGGGCATCGCTCTCGCTGTCGGGCAGGTGGCTCGACAGGTTCGCCATCACCAGCGCGCCGGAGTCGGCACTGGTGACGTAGAAGAGCAGGCCGACGAAGGTGGCCAGCCCCACCATCACCATCGGCAGCGGGTACTGCTGCAGCAGGTGGTAGAAGCCCAGTTCTGGGCTGTCGATGGCCAGCTTCGCGAACTCCTGGTCACCACGATTGCGGATCTGGCTCACCGCGGCATTGCCGAAGATGGTCACCCACATCACGATGTAGCAGAAGGGGATGGTCAGGGTGCCCAGCACGAACTGGCCAATGGTGCGACCGCGCGAGATGCGTGCCAGGAACATGCCGACGAAGGAGGCCCAGGCGATCCACCAGGCCCAGAAGAAGAGCGTCCAGGCGCCCATCCAGTCGGCCGGGTGGTCATAGGCCATCGTGTCGAGCGTCATGCCGGGGAACATGGCGATGAAGTCACCGATGTTCATCGTCATGGCCCGCAACAGGAAGGTCGTGTCGCCGGTCACCAGCACCCACGCCGCCAACGCGATGGCCAGCAGCACGTTGAGCTGACTGAGGATACGGATGCCCCTGTCGACGCCCGTGAGCGCCGAGATCGTGGCGACCCCGACGGCCAGCACCACGAGCAGGGCCTGGGCGGTGAGTCCCTGGTCCACGCCGAACATGATGTCCAGACCGACGTTGAGCATGACCACGCCGATGCCGAGGCTGGTGGCCACGCCGAAGATGGTGCCCACCACGGTGGCCACGTCCACTGCATCGCCGGCCGCCCCGTTGATGCGCCTTCCCAGCAGCGGGTGCAGGGCAGAGCGCACCGCCAGCGGCAGGCCCTTGCGGTGGGCGAAGTAGCCCAGGGCCATTCCCATCAGCACGTACATGCCCCATCCGGTGATGCCGTAGTGGAACATCGTCCACACGGTCGCCTCACGCGCCGCCTCGAAGGTCTCGCCCTTCATCTGGGGCGGCAGCATGTACTGGCTCACCGGCTCGGCGACGGCGAAGAACATCACGTCGGTGCCGATGCCTGCGGCGAAGAGCATCGAGGCCCAGGCGAAGGTGCTGAACTCGGGCCGGTCGGTGTCATGGCCCAGGCGTACCCGCGAGTGCCTGATCCCCATCACGATGACGAAGGCCAGCACGGCCGTGGCCAGGGCGATGTAGAACCAGCCGAACCAGTCCGAGATGAGGCCCACGACCCGGCCCAGGACGCGCAGGGCGTGGTCGGGAGCGCCCAGACCCCAGGCGGCGATGACGATCGTCACCAGGGCAGAGACTCCCAGCACCGGCCACTTGGGTCGGGGACGATCAACCACCACGGCGTCGGGATTGTCGAGGCCGTGGTGGTGGAGGGCGTTGACTGAGCTGCTCATGCGCTGGCTTCGGTCTGGCCGGCACGCTCCATCGACTGCATCGCGGTGGGGATGTCGTCGACGGCATTCCAGGAGGCATTGCGCGGGTCGCCCTCGGGGTAGACGGGCAGGCCAGCGCCGGCACGGTAGACCGGGACCGGCTCGGGAGCCAGCGGCGTGTTGCCGGCGATCAGGTCGGCGGCCTTCTCGGCCACCATCATGACCGGGGCGTAGATGTTGCCATTGGTGATGGACGGGAAGACCGAGGCGTCGACGACGCGCAGCCCCTCCACTCCGTGCACCTTCATGGTGCTGGGATCGGTGACCGACATCTCACCGGTGCCCATGGCGGCGGTGCAGGAGGGGTGCAGTGCGGTCTCGGCGTCCTTGGCCACCCAGTCGATGATCTCCTGGTCGGTCTGCACGCTCGGCCCGGGCGAGAGCTCTCCCCCGTCGAAGGCGGCGAAGGCGGGCTGGGCCAGGATGTGGCGGGCGGCCCGGATGACCTGCACCCACTCCTGCCGGTCGCGCTCGGTGGACAGGTAGTTGAAGCGGATCGCCGGGTGCTCGAAGGGGTCGGACGACTTGATCGTCACGTCGCCCACCACGTCGGAGTTCATGGGTCCGACGTGCACCTGGTAGCCGTGGTCGCCGCCGGCGGCGGTGCCGTCGTAGCGCACCGCGATGGGCAGGAAGTGGAACATCAGGTTGGGGTAGGCCACCTGGTCGTCGGTGCGGATGAAGCCGCCGCCCTCGAAGTGGTTGGATGCGCCGACGCCCGTCTTGCCGAAGAGCCACTGGGCGCCGATGATCGGGGCCTTCCAGTAGTTCAGCCACGGCGCGATGGAGACCGGCTGCACCGAGGCGTGCTGGATGTAGACCTCCAGGTGGTCCTGCAGGTTCTGACCGACGCCGGGCAGCTCGACGCGCGTCGTCACGCCCGCCTTCTCCAGCGCGGCGGGGTCACCGATGCCGGACAGCTGCATCACCTGCGGGGAGTTGAAGGCGCCGCCACACAGGACCACCTCGCCGGCCTCGACGCTCTCGGCCTTGCGGCCGGGGGTGCGCACGTAGTCGACGCCGGTGACGCGGTTGCCGTCCATGCGCAGGCCGGTGACCTGGGCGAGGGTGACGACGTCGAGGTTCTTGCGGTTGCGCACCGGGGTCAGGTAGGCGCGCGAGGCGCTCCAGCGGCGCGAGTCCTTCACATTGCGGTCGAAGGGCGCGAAGCCCTCCTGGCGGTAGCCGTTGACGTCGTCGGTGGCCGGGAAGCCGGCCTGGCGGGTGGCCTCGAAGAAGGCCTGGAAGAGCGGGCTGCTGGCCGGGCCGCGCTCCAGGTGCAGCGGGCCGGAGCCGCCGCGCCAGTCGTCGGCGCCGGCGGTGCAGGTCTCCATGCGCTTGAAGTAGGGCAGGCAGTGCTCATAGCTCCAGTGCTCCATGCCCGGGTTGGTGGCCCACTTGTCGTAGTCGCCGGGGTTGCCGCGCTGGAAGATCATGCCGTTGATGGAGCTGGATCCGCCCAGCACCTTGCCGCGGGCGTGCTTGACGCGCCGGCCGCCCATGTGCGGCTCGGGTTCGGACTCATAGGCCCAGTCGTAGAGCGGGTTGCCGCTGGGGAACATCAGCGCGGCGGGCATGTGGACCAGCGGGTCGAGGCGCCAGTCGGCCCGTCCGGCCTCGATCACCAGCACGGAGGTCTTCTTGTCGGCCGAGAGCCGGTTGGCCATCACGGAGCCGGCGGATCCTCCGCCGACGATGACGTAGTCGTAACGCTTCATGGGTTTCCTCATTCCTTCGTTCGTACTGCTGTGTGGATCGTGCTCCAGCGGCAGCGCGCAGTGTGCGTCGCCACCGGGGTGTGGTGGCTCAGGCCTGGTCGTCGCTGAACCAGCCGGCGCGTGCCGGGGAGGTGTTGTGCCAGATGTGCTTGCTCTCCTGGTACTCGTGCAGGCCGGCCAGGCCCAGCTCGCGGCCGATGCCGGACTGCTTCATGCCGCCCCACTCGGCCCCCGCGACATAGGGGTGGTAGTCGTTGATCCAGATGGTCCCGTGGCGCAGGCGCTTGGCGACGCGCTCGGCGCGTCCGGCGTCCTGGCTCCACACCGCACCGGCCAGGCCGTAGATGGTGTCATTGGCGATCGCCACGGCGGCGTCCTCGGCGGCCTCGCGGGTCTCGCCGCTGAAGGTCTCGACGGTGAGCACCGGCCCGAAGGACTCGTCCTGCACGCAGCTCATCTCGCTGGTGCAGCCGTCGAGGATGGTCGGCAGGTAGTAGAAGCCCTTGTCCAGCTCGGGATCGGCGGGGCGCTCGCCGCCCACCAGGAGCTTCGCGCCCTCGGCGATGCCGGCCTCCACATAGGCCTCGACCTTCTCGCGGTGCTGCTTGCTGATCAGCGGGCCGGTCTCGGCCTGCTCGTCGAAGGGGCCGCCCAGCCGGATCTGGCGGGCACGTCGCACCAGTTCGTCGACCACCTGGTCGTGCACCGACTCCTCGACCACCAGGCGGGTGCCGCCGGAGCAGACCTGGCCGGAGTCGAGGAAGACGGCCGTGAGCGCATTGTCGATGGCCGCGTCCATGTCGGCATCGGCGAAGATGACATTGGGATTCTTGCCGCCCAGTTCGAGGGCGACGCGCTTCACCGTGGGGGCGGCGGCGGCCATGATGCCGCGACCGGTCTCGAGTCCGCCGGTGAAGCTGACCAGGTCCACGTCGGGGTGGCTGGTCATGGTGGCGCCGACCGTGGCGCCGGGGCCGAGCACCAGGTTGGCCACGCCCTTGGGCAGGCCGAGGCGATCCAGTGCGTCGACCAGCCAGATGGCAGTGGACGGGGTGAGTTCGCTGGGCTTGAGGACGAAGGTGTTGCCGGCAGCAAGGGCCGGGCCGACCTTCCAGGAGGTCTGCAGCAGCGGGTAGTTCCACGGGGTGATCAGGGCGCAGACGCCGACGGGCTCGGTGACCACGCGGGAGCTGATGCCGGGCATCCCCGGGTCGACGACGCGTCCGGCCTCGGCCGCGGCCAATGTGGCGAAGTGGCGGAAGACGCTGATGATGTCGTCCATGTCGAGGCGGGCCTCCACCATGCGCTTGCCGGTGTCGAGGGCCTCCAGGCGGGCGACCTCCTCCTTCTCCTCGGTGAGCAGGTCGGCCAGGCGGTGCAGCAGCAGGCCGCGCTCGGGGCCAGGGGTGCTGGGCCAGGTGCCCTCGTCGAAGGCGGCGCGGGCGGCGGCGATGGCCAGTTCGGCATCGCGCTCGTCGCCCTCGGCGACGGTGGCGACGAGTTCTGCGTCGGCCGGGCAGTGGATCTCGCGGGTGGCGCCGGATGCGGCGTCCTGCCAGCGTCCGTCGATGTACAGCTGGGGCATGGCTCTCCTGGGATCGGCGGTCAGGGGGTGCCGACGTCGCTCGCCGACCCCTCGACAGTAACGGTCGTTTCAGGAAAACGCACGTTACACTCGCTCCATGACCGCTCATACGCCCGCGCGGACCCCCGTGCGCGAGCGCCTCCTGGACGCCGCCGACGAGCTCTTCTTCCAGGTGGGCGCCGTCGCCACGCCGGTGGACCGGATCCTTGCCCAGGCAGGGGCCTCCCCCGCGAGCCTCTATGCCCACTTCGGCAACAAGGACGGGCTGCTGGAGGCAGCGCTGGAGCGACGCCTGGCCGAGTGGACCGAGGTGTGGGATGCGGCCATCGAGGAGGCCTCGGACGACACGGGCCGACTGCTCGCCGTGTTCACCGCCCTCCGCAGCTACCAGACCGACCGGATGACCGAGCGCTGGTGTGCCTTCAGCGGCACAGCGGCAACGCTGCCCCACCCCACCGAGGGCATCTCCCGCGTCCTGCAGCAGGAGACCCAGCTGCTGCGCGAGCGTCTGGTCCGGCTTGCCACCCCCGTTGGCGGCGAGCGTTCCCCGGAGCTGGCAGAGGCCCTCATGGTCACCTACTGCGGAACGCTGGCCATGATGCTGCGCCAGCCCTGGGAGCTGGCCATCGACCAGGGCGAGGCCACGGCCCGGTTGCTGGTGGCCTGGGTGGCGACGCGGGAGCGAACGCACTGACCATTTGGTCGGACGCAATCCTGCGACCGCATGCGTACCGAGCCATGACCGGGACTCCACCACCTCTTCGAGCGGGCACCTTGGTGGCCCGGGGACCCTCACTCCCCGAAGTGAGCCCCCCGGAAGGTCCGGTCAGTGCAGGGCATCCAGGGCGGAGCCGTCACCCACCGATGCGCGGCCGATGACCGAGAGCGTCCCGTCGGTCTCCAGACACACCGCCGCCACGACATCGAGGCCGCCGAAACCGCTCGAGCGCACCGCCTGGTTCACCTCCCGTGGAGTGAGCCGCGCCTGGAGAAGCGACTCCTCCAACAGTTCACCATTGCGCACCACGACCACCGGCTCTGCCCTGATGACCCCGTCACGGCCCGGATGGCTCGAGGTCCACCGCGTGAGCAGGACCTGCAGCCCAATGAGGGTCACCAGCGCGAGCAGCCCCGTGACCGCCTGCGGCCCGGGATGGGTGATGACACTGGCGAGGAGGGAACCGACCGCGACGGTCACCACCAGATCGAAGGCGTTGAGCTTGGACAGCACCCGTGGGCCCGCTAGGCGCAGCACGCCGACGACCACCACGTAGGCCAGCACAGTGGTGAGCAGGATGCACAGCATCATGGAAGAGCTGGGCATGATCGCACCTTCTCGTCGGTCGGCCGCACACGTCAGAGTCGTGGCGGGGCTGCGCATCCCCGCAGCTACCATGACCGTACCCCTGCCCAACTGCCCCCACACCCAGGAGGCCCCGTGTCCACGACGATCACCCCGAAGCAGACCATCGCCCAGGAGCTCCCAGACGCTCACGGGAAGCGGACCGCCAACATCAGTGGCGGCACGCGGTGAAGGGGCTGCCACCGGTGACTGCCAATGGCATCCTCGCCGGACTCGCCGTCGTCCTGTTGGGGTGGATGGTCGCGCATCTGGCCCGAGCCACGGTCGCCCACCTCCTGGTCTGGAGGCACCGCAGTCCCAGCTCTGCCGCCGTCTTCGGCCGCCTCACCGGATGGGGCGTGATATTCCTCTTCGTGGGCGCCGGGTTGACGATCACCTTTCCCAGCATCCGACCCGTAGACGTGCTGGGCGGGGTGGGTGTGGTGTCGATCGCCGCCGGTATCGCCTTCCAGACCGTCCTGGGAAACATGTTCGCTGGCATCATCCTGGTCAGCCGCGACAAGTTCCGCATCAGCGACCAGATCGCCGTTGGGGACCACGCCGGCAGCATCGTGCGCATCGACATCACATCCACCACTCTGCGCACCTATGACGGTCGGCTCGTGGTGGTCCCGAACGGAGTCCTGCACTCCAAAGTGGTCACCGTGCAGACCGGTTTCGAACACATCCGTACCACAGTGGCGATCGACATCGACGACGCCGCGGACCTCGAGCTTGCCCGAGGCGTGGCGGTGGCGGCCATGCGCCAACTGCCCTCGGTGCTCGACGAGCCGGCCCCCGATGCCTTGCTGGCAGAGGTGGGCACCACGACGGTACGCCTGGAGTTGCGCTTCTGGTCGGGAGCACTCCAGCTCGAGGCCAGAGCAGCCCGCCACGACGTCATCCTGGCGGTGCTGACGGCCCTTCGCACCCACGGGGTGAAGACTGGATCGGACGTCCTCGTGATCGAGCCCGGCCCCAGCGCCCGCCAGCTGCTGGAGGACTGCTCCCACGCTCGTAGCGCCTAGCCCAGCCATAGGAAGAGCTGCTGCATCGCCTGGTGGTCCTCGTCGCGCACCTCATGGTCGGGATCGTGCTGGAGCCGCCACAGTGTGCTTCCCCTCGGACTCCACGAGCTCAGGCAAAGTCAACTCACCGGTCGCGGGGCAGGCCCTTCGCAGAGGCATCCGCCCCCGAAATCTCCTCGTGCGACAGGTCACGGAAGTCCTTGGGCACGGAGACCTGGCCGGCCCGCATGGCACTGCGGCTCATCATGTGCGAGGCCACGGGCGTGGTGAGCAGCTGGAAGACCGCCACCAGCACGAGCATCCCCACGTCGAGGCCGGAACGCATCCCCAGGCCGGTGCCCAGCAGCACCAGCACCAGGCCCAACACCTGTGGCTTGGTCGCCGCATGCATCCGGCTGAGCAGGTCGGGGAAGCGGGCCAGACCCACCGCCGCGCACAGGCACAGCAGGGAGCCGGCCAGCAGCAACAGTGCGCTGAACAGGTCGAGCAGCTGCCCGGTCATCGCCCATCCCTCCGTCGTGCCCCGCCCGGCTCGGCCGGCAGGCCGGGGGCGGCCACCGCCGTTTCGTCCTTGTCGATGTCGCGCGCCACGAAGCGCGAGATCGCCACCGTCGAGATGAAGCCGAGCAGGGACAGGCTGATCAGGATCGGCAAGGTGCTGGAGTGGTCGCTGATGACCGCCTCCAGGCCGAGCGTGCAGACCAGGGTGGCCACCAGCACGTCATTGGCCAGCGCCCGGTTCAGCACCGTGGGGCCCACCACGATCCGTGCCACAGCCAGCAGCGCAGAGATGGTCAGCACCACGACGCTGAGCACGTGCAGGACGTCGATCACCGCCTCGAGACTCATCGGTCCCCCTCCTGATTGTCCTGGTCTGCTTGGTCGTGCTGGTCGTCCAAGGGCTTGGGACGGACCTCCAGCGCCGCGGCGACACGTTGCTCCAGCGCCCAGATGTTCTCCTGCTCGCGCCGCAACAGGTCCTCGTCGGTGATGTCGAGCACGTGGATGGTCAGGATGCTGGTCTCGGGGTGCACGTCGATGACGACCGTTCCCGGCACCAGCGAGGTGAACTCGGCGACGATGGTGCGTCGCAGGTCATCGTGCAGGTGCAGCTGCACGTCCACCAGGCTGCCCCGCCCCACCGGCCGGGGGCGGATCGCCAGCCAGGCGACGTGCCAGCTGGCCCGCACCATGTCGAAGGCGAAGCGTGCCAGCAGCACCGCTGTCTTCCACGGGTGCACCCGAAGTTGAGCGGTGAGCGAGGGCATCGGGAAGAGCCACTGGATGAGCATGGCCAGGAGCAGGCCGCTGATCACGTTCATCCAGGTGACCTGGCCCATCAGCATCACCCACACCACCGTCAGGGCAACGGTGGAGGCATTGCGTCCATGGTTGGACAGGCGCGGGCGAGCCATCAGCGACCTCCCGTGGTCATCACGTCGGAGACATAGCCGGCCCGGTCGGCGAGCTGGCGGGCGGCGCCGTCGGTGTAGCCGAACAGGGGCCCCGCCACCACGGTAAACAGGCAGCTCAGCAGCACCAGCGCGGCGCTGGGCAGCACCACGCTGCGCGGCAGGGGACGCGAGGCCACCAGCGCCTCGGCCTGCTCGCCGGTGACGTCGGCGGAGCTCCCGTCGGCGGCGGTGACCAGGGCCCTGGGCGTGCGCCAGAAGGCCCGGCCCCAGACGCGGCTGATGGCGTACAGGGTGAGCAGGCTGGTCACCAGTGCCCCGGCCATCACCGTCCAGGCCAGCCAGCCGCCCTGCTGGGCGGCGGCGTCCAGCAGGCCGACCTTGCCCAGGAAGCCCGACAGCGGCGGGATGCCGGCCAGGTTGAGGGCCGGCAGGAAGAAGAGCAGCGCCAGCCCGGGCGCCATCTTCAGCAGGCCACCCAGATGGTCCAGAGAGGTGGAGCCGCCCCGCAGCTCGATCAGGCCGATCACCAGGAAGAGCGCCGTCTGCACCGTGATGTGGTGGGCGGCGTAGAAGATCGCGGCCGAGTCGCCCTGCACATTGCCCACGGCCAGGCCGAAGACCATGTAGCCGATGTGCGAGACCAGGGTGAAGGAGAGCAGTCGCTTGATGTCGTCCTGGGCGACGGCGCCGAGGATGCCGACGACCATCGTCAGCAGCGCCGCCCACAGCAGCACCTCGTCCAGGCGGCCGTCGGGGAAGAGCAGGGTCTCGGTGCGGATGATCGAGTAGATGCCCACCTTGGTCAGCAGGCCGGCGAAGACCGCCGTCACGGGCGCCGGGGCGGTCGGGTAGGAGTCGGGAAGCCAGCCCGACATGGGGAAGACGGCCGCCTTGATGCAGAAGCCCACCAGCAGCATGGCGTGCAGCATCAGGTTGGTCGCCGGCGCAAGGTCGTCCAGGCGCTGCGCCAGCTGGGCCATGTCGACGGTGCCGGTGGCGGCATAGACCAGGCCGATGGCCAGCAGGAAGATGATCGAGCTCACCAGGTTGACCACCACGTAGTTGGCACCGGCGCGCACCCGCGACTCGGTGCCGCCCAGGGTGAGCAGCACGAAGCTGGCGAACAGCAGCATCTCGAAGCCCACGTAGAGGTGGAACAGGTCACCCGACAGGAAGGTGGTCGAGACGCCCGCCGACAGCACCAGCAGGGTGGGGTGGAAGATCGGCAGCGGAGCTCCCCCGTCCTCGAGGTCGTCGGAGGCCACGCCCTGGCCCATGGCGTAGAACATGACGCCGGTGGTCACCACCGAGCTGACCAGCAGCATCAGGGCACTGAGCCGGTCCACGACCAGGACGATGCCGTCGACCGGGTGCCAGCCGCCCACGGCCACGGTCAGGCGCTCACCATGGCTGGCGGTCACCAGGAGGGTCGCGGCGATCGCCACCACCGCCAGGAAGATGGTGGCGGTGATGATGCGCTGCAGCACGGTGCGACGTCCGGCGACCACCGTGAGGCCGGCACCGATCAGGGGCAGCACCACGGGCAGCGGGACGAGCCAGGCGGCCGTCATCGTTCGATCTCCTCGAGCTCGCCGGGCTCGTCGCCGTCCGGCATGGGTTCGGGCGGGGCGTCCTCGACGTCGTCGGCCAGGGCGTGCGGGTCGGCGGTGTCGGTGTAGTCGGACCCGGAGGTGTCGTTGGTCTCCGCCATCCGTGCGATGCGCTCGTCCTCGGGGTCGTTCTCGACGGTGTCGGTCTCGGCCAGCTGCCACTGCCGGTGCACCAGCGCGAGCACGAAGCCGGTCATGGCCAGGGTGATGACGATGGCGGTGAGCACCATCGCCTGCGGCAGCGGGTCGCTGATCCCGCCGGGCCCGACGACGACCTTGCCGAGCTGGTCCTTGGTGATCAGCGGCACCTTGCCCGAAGGGCCCGATGCCACCATGAAGACCACGTTGACGCCATTGCCCATGAGCATGATGCCGAGCAGGGCACGCACCAGGCTTCGGGAGAGCAGCAGCACCACGCCGCAGCCGAACAGCGTCCCGGCCAGCAGCGAGAGCACGAGGTTGGGGCTCATCGGCGGTACTCCTTCGGTTCGACGGCGCCGATGACCCCGCCACCCTGCACGTACTGGAGGTCACGGCCCGGATCCTCGTCCAGGGCGGCGCCGAGGCTGCGCAGGATGTCGAGCACCAGGCCGATGACCACCAGGTAGACGCCGATGTCGAAGAAGACGCTGGTCACCAGGTGCAGGTCGCCGACCAGGGGCAGGTGGAAGTCGAAGGTCCAGCTCTGCAGCACGTCGCCGCCGGCGATCATCGAGACCAGGCCGAAGCCGGCCGACAGGAAGAGCCCGGAGCCGAGCAGCACACCGGGCATCACGGGGGCGGTGGCGCGCAGCTCCTGGGCGCCACCGGCCAGGTAGCGCACCACCAGTCCCATGCCCGCCACCAGGCCGGCCGCGAAGCCACCGCCGGGCGCGTTGTGTCCGGTGAACAGCAGGTAGAGCGACCACATCATGATGGTGTGGAAGACGATCCGGGTGACAACGGCGAAGATCAGCGAGGCGCGGCGGTCCTCGGTGTCGGTTCCGGTGGCCAGCCATCGGGCGCCGGTGTTGTTGCCGCGCTCGTCGCGGATGGCGGCGACGTCGCGACGGTTGGCCTCGACGCGCTTGCTGTTGCGAAAGACCAGGCTGGCGATGCCGGTGGCGGCCACCAGCACGACCGAGATCTCGCCCATGGTGTCCCAGGCACGCATGTCCACCAGGGCGACGTTGACGATGTTGCCGCCGCCGCCGAAGGTGAGGGCGCCGTCGGGCCAGCCGATCGAGGACGGCGGCGCCGTGCGGGCCGATCCGGCCACCAGGGTGGCGAGCGCCACCACCAGGCCGGAGGCGATCCCGAAGGCCACCCTCAGGCCGCGCTCCCAGGCCGGCGGCTCCTCCTTGAAGCGGGCCGAGAGGTGGCGCAGCACCAGCACGAAGATGACCAACGAGATGGTCTCGGCCAGCACCTGGGTCAGCGCCAGGTCGGGCGCGCCCTGGATGAGGAAGACCATGGCGCAGGCATAGCCGGTGATGCTGACCAGGATCACGGCGCGCATCCGTCGGTGGGAGCGCACGCTGCTGAAGGCGGCGACGGCCGCGACCAGCACCACGGCCAGCTGGGCCGACTCGTCCCAGGCCAGCGGGTCCATCCGGAGCCGGGTGCCGGCCAGGCCGAGGGCCGAGGAGACGACGAAGACGCCCAGGATCAGGCCCAGGGACAACGGCAGGGAGCCGCGCTGCATGAAGCCGGTCACCTCGACCGAGATGCGGTCGAGGGCGCGCATGCCCAGGCGGTAGGCGGAGACGGCGGCCGGCGGGTGCGGCAGGGCGCCCTGCAGGCGGGCGACGCGCCGTCGCTGCCAGGCCATCACGGCACCGGCGGCGATGGTGATGGCGGTGAGCAGCAGGGTGGGGCCGAAGCCGTGCCACAGCGCCAGGTGGATGGGGTGGTCGGAGGGCTCGAAGAGTTCCCGGTAGGGGCGCACCAGTGCCTCGATGGGGGCGGCGGCGAATCCGAGGGCCAGGCTGCCGATGCCGAGCAGCAGGGGCAGGGCGGTGGCGGCAACCTTCGGCGGGTGCAGCTCGGTGGGTTCGACGTCCTGCTTGTCGAACCAGGCACCCCACAGGAAGCGGGCGCTGTAGGCGAAGGTGAGCACCGAGCCCAGGACCAGGACGGCCAGCATCCAGCGGGACCACGGCTCAGCCCCGTGCAGGTAGGTCTCGTAGACGGCCTCCTTGCCGACGAAGCCGGCCATCGGGGGCAGCCCGGCCATGGAGGCGCAGCACAGTGTGGTGGCCACCACCAGCCACGGCATCCGCCGCGCCAGGCCGGACAGGGAGCGCACGTCGCGGGTGCCGGTGGCGTGGTCGATGGTGCCGACCGACAGGAAGAGCCCCGCCTTGAACACGGCGTGGGAGATCAGCATGGTGATGCCGGCCAGGGCGGCGTCGTGGGTGCCGGTGCCGACCAGCACCATCATGAAGCCGAGCTGGCTGACGGTGCCGTAGGCGAGCACGAGCTTGAGGTCCACCTGGCGCAACGCGCGGTAGCCACCGATCAGCATGGTGGCGCCGCCGAGCACCAGGATGGTGGGGCGCCAGGCGTCGGCGGTGGCGAAGCCGGGGGCCAGCCGGGCCACCAGGTAGACGCCGGCCTTCACCATCGCCGCGGCGTGCAGGTAGGCCGAGACGGGGGTGGGTGCGGCCATCGCGCCGGGCAGCCAGAAGTGGAAGGGCACCTGGGCCGACTTGGTCATGGCCCCCACCAGCAGCAGCACGACGGCGACACTGACCAGCGGGCCCCGCGGGGCGGCGGCAACCAGCTCGGCCAGGTCCCAGGTGCCGGCCTCGACGGCCAGCAGGACCATGCCGCCCAGCATCGCCAGGCCGCCGGCGGTGGTGACCACCAGCGCCTGGGTGGCGGCATTGCGGCTGTCCTCACTCTTGATGTAGTGCCCCACCAGCAGGTAGGACAGGATCGTCGTGAGCTCCCAGAACAGGTAGAGCAGCAGCAGGTTGTCCGACCAGACCAGGCCGGTCATCGCCCCGGCGAAGGCGGTCAGGTGCGCCGCGAATCGTCCCAGGTGGGGTTCATCGGCGTCGAAGTAGGCGCTGCAGTAGGCCAGCACGATGGCGCCGACGATGCCCACGACCAGGCTCATCACCAGGGCGAGGGTGTCGATGCGCAGGTCGATCGCCAGGCCGATGGAAGGCACCCAGGGGCGGCGGTAGATGGGTTCCTGGCCGGCATTCACGGCACTGAGGTGGGCGACGGCGAAGGCTGCGGTGGCCACGGAGGGTAGGGAGAGCAACCAGAAGGCACGCCGACCGAGGTGCGTGATCAGGAGAGGTGCTGTGACGGCCGCGAGCAGGTGCAGTGCCAGAACCGTCAGCATTCATCATCTCCCGGGGCGACGCGGCGGCCCGTCCGACGCGCTGTCGGACCAATTCTACAAGCCGCGGCCAACCGGCGGTCGCCATTGCGCCGCAGTGAGATGCCGACCCTGGTGACGGCAACGGGGCCGGCCGCTGGCATCTCAGTGCCCGGCCGTGGAGGGCACGGGCCGCACGAAGAAGGAGCCGACGGCAGCCACCGATGCCACCAGGCCGGTGACCAGGAAGGTGGTGGCGGCCCCCTCCCCCAGTCCCTCGGGCGCCCCCATCCCCTGGGCGATCCGACCGGCGGCCACCCCGGAATAGGTGGCGATCATGAAGGCGGTTCCCATGGCGGCGGCCAGCTGCTGCAGGGTGTTGAGGATGGCCGAGCCGTGGGCGTGCAATTCGTGGGGCAGCGATCCCAGGCCGGTGGTCATCAGCGGCGTGTAGACCATCGACAGGCCCACCGAGAAGATCACGTGGACCGCGATGACGAAGGCCAGGGAGCTGCGGTGGTCGACGGTGGCGAGCACCAGCAGCGATGCGGCGACGATGATGGCCCCGGGGACCACCAGCAGCCGCGGCCCCACCCGGTCGTAGATGCGTCCGAACAGCGGCGAGAGCAGGCCTTCCAGCAGACCGCCCGGCAGCACGGCGAGCCCCGAGACCAGTGCAGTGGCCAGCAGCGACTGCTGGATGTAGAGCGGCAGCACGTTGAGCGCACCCAGCAGCGCGGCGTGCACCAGCAGCAACACTCCCAGGCAGAGGGAGTAGTTGCGCACGGTGAAGGGGCGCAGGTCGAGCAGGGCGTCGTCGGTGCGCCCCAGACGGACCTGGCGCCGTCCAAAGACCAGCAGGCTGGCGGCACCGAGCGCGAACAGGCCCAGCGCGATGCGTCCGCTGGGTCCGCCCCCGAGGATGGCCCCGATCGAGCTGATGGCATAGATCAGCCCGCCGAAGGCGACGGCGGACAGCAGCATGGAGACGATGTCGAAGCGGGAGCGCCTGGTGACGCCGACACTCGGCATCACGCCCAGCCCCACCAGGCCGGCGCCTCCCACCAGCGGCACCATGAGCCAGAAGATCGTGTGCCAGGTGGAGAAGGAGAGCACCATTCCGGCCGCGGACGGGCCGAGCGCCGGGGCCACCGCCATCACCACGGAGATCAACCCCATGACAGTGCCGCGCCGGTTCACCGGCACGACGCGCATCACAATGGTCATCAGCAGCGGCATCAGGATGGTGGTTCCGGCTGCCTGCAGCACGCGGGCCAGCAGCAGCACCGCGAAGCTCGGGGCCAGGGCGGCAGCGACGGTGCCGGCCAGGAAGAGGCCGAGCGAGGCCATGAAGTTGGTCCGCGTGGTGAAGCGGTCGATCACCCAGCCCATCGCCGGCATCAGCACGGCCATGGTGAGCATGAAGCCGGTCATCAGCCACTGCGCGGTGTTGGCGGCGACCCCGAAATCGGCCATGATCGCCGGGAGCGCGACCGCGAGGGTCGTCTCGTTCAGCATCATGGCGAAGGCGCCGAAGACGAGCACCCCGACGGCGAGCTTCGCCTCGCGGGTCATCTCGGTGGGGGCCGCGGGAGTGCTCGCGGACTGTTCGCTCACCGTCTGCGTCCCTGCACTGCCCGCACCAGCACCACCAGGCCGATGATGGCGTTCACCAGACCCAAACCGCCCAGGCCGGGCGAGTCGTCGGACTGCCCGACCGACATCACCAGCGCACCGAGGCCGATCAGGTGCAGGCCGGCCAGCAGGCACAGGATGGTCCACCAGGTCGCGGTGCGTCCGGAGGGACGGCCGTCACCGACGGTCACAGGGCGTGGGCCGCGAGGCGGGCATGGTGGGTGTGTGTGGGCAGGACCTTCATGGCGCTTCCTTCGTGCATGTGTCGGGGCACAAAGATCCTACTTTGCGCTCAAATCCGGGGTACCCGCCACGCCCGCACAGGACCCCGGTCCCACTGCGCACGTGGGGGGCCGACCGGGCAGGTCGTGCAGCACGTGCCCGGTGGGGTCCCGACGTGCCCAGTGGGCAGGAAACCCGGGACATCCACACAGGTGTCTCTGGCTCGGCGACCTACTCTGGCAGTGTGAACACGCTCGAGACGTTGATGGCCGCCCTCACTTCCGAGGAGGCGCCGGTGCGCCAGCAGGCAGCCCTGCACCTGGGGATGGCCGATGCCAGCCCGCTGATGTGGGAGCTGGTCGACCAGATGGCCGCCGAGCCCGACGACTTCGTCCGTGAGACCCTCATCTGGGCGGTCGTGGCCCGGCCACAGGCAGCGACGCCGGTGCTCGTCGCGGCGCTGGAGCGCGACGGCGTCCCCAAGGAGCCGGTGCTGCACGCGCTGAGCAAGATCGGTGACCCGGCCACCACGCCCGCGATCCTCCCCCACGCCTCGGACCCCGATCCGGTGGTCGCCGCCAAGGCCTGGTGGGCGCTGGGCCGCATCGCATCGGCCGAGAGCCTGGCCGTGCTCGTCGGGCACCTGGGCTCGGACAAGGCGGAGCTCCGCCACGGCCTGACCCGGGCGCTGCTGCAGTACGGCGAACCGGCCATCGACGCGCTGGCCACCGCCCTCGACAGCGAGGACGCCGCCGTGCGCTCGCACGCCGCGGAGGTGCTGGTCGCCTTCGCCGACCCGAGCCGCGCGGGCACCGCCGAGCGACGCGCCGGGCGCGACTTCTCGCACAAGGCGGCCGAGGTGCTGCGGGCCGCGAAGGCGCCCGAGGTGGATGGCGCGCTGCTGCTGGCCACCGTCACCGATGACCGGCCCGGGCTGGTCGGCGCGGCGCAGGAGCTGCAAGACGAGCGCGCCTGAGGAATCCGTCGGCGAGGTGACGCGGCGACTCAGTCCCAGGGCCGGTGCAGGTCGATGCGGGTCGAGGGGTCGACGCCGAAGTAGGCCGCCGGGCCACCGGCACGCAGCATCGGCAGGGCGGCGGCGGTGTCGAAGATGCCGTCCGGCAGCAGGGCCTGGTCGATGTGGACGGCGACGACCTCGCCGAAGGTGACCCACGTGCCCACCCCGTCGCCGGCACGGTCGGTGAGTTCGAGCTGCTGGGTGACGCGGCACTCGAAGTTGACCCCGGCCGCGGCCACCCTCGGCGCGGACACCTCGACCGACTCGGCGGCCAGCAGTCCGGCGCGCTCGAACTCGTCCTCGTCGGTCGGGGCGCAGGTCTGGTTCATCTGCTCCAGCAGCGGACGGCTGACGAGGTTCCAGGTGAACTCGCCTGTCGCGGCGCAGTTGGCGACGGTGTCCTTCCAGCCGATGCTGGCAAAACCGATGATCGGCGGACGGTGGTTGAAGGCATTGAAGAAGGAATAGGGCGCCAGGTTGCGGCGGCCGTCGGCGTCCCGGGTGCCGATCCAGCCGATGGGGCGGGGAGCGACGATCTCGTTGAAGGGATCGTGGGGCAGGCCGTGGCCGTCGGCGGGACGGTAGAAGTGCATCGACATGGGCCCATCGAACCAGCTGGTGGCCACGCCTGTCCCGGGATGGTCACCCCTCCGATCCGGAGACTCAGCTGAGCTCCTCGACCGGCGGGAAGACCGGGAAGACGCCCTCCTCGACGGGAAAGCCCTTCAGGTAGGAGAGCCTGCCGTCGTCGATGAACAGCGCCAGGCCCAGCCCCTCGGCCTCGCCGGCCAGCACCGTCCGCGGCCCTGACGGGTCCCCGGGATCCAGTTCGATGCTCGGGCACGCACCGCAACCGCAAGTCCTGTACACCATGGCCCCGGGGACCTGGACGAGCCACGCGCGGCGCTCCTCGTCGGTGGGCTGGGGATCGGCCGTGCCGTGCAGGACCATCCACTGGAGTGTCTCGCGCTCCCTTGCGGTCAGGGGACGCGGCGGGGCGGGCTGGTCACCGGCACTGGTCATGCCGACATGCTGCCAGAGATGACGATCAGCCCGTCCTGCCGCACCCCCTCAATTGCGCCAGAGCCCCCTCGTCCCGATGGTGCGGGCCAGGCGCAACAGCCGCTCGTCGGCCCGCGGCGACAGGTGGCACCAGTAGGTGGGATTGGCCTGCTCGTCCAGCACCGGCACCTGGACGCGGTGCGGGTCCGCGCCGAGCTCGGCCAGCGCAAGGTCGGTGCTGAAGACCGGCAGGCTGGAGGTGCGGGCGATCTCAACCAGCGCGTCGGGCTCCTGGACCAGGAAGTGGGCGCGCGGCATTCGGGAGCGCACCAGCTCTGCCCAGAAGCCGATCCGGGAGTGCAGCAGCATGGTCTCGCCGTCGAGCTGGTCCAGCCGGATGCCGGGCAGTGCAGCGGCCGGGTGGGCGGGTGGCACCGAGAGGAAGAGGTGCTCGACGCCGCAGCGGAAGCCCGGCACGTCGTCGGGCGGCGGCTCGGTGCTGATCCCGACGTGGACCTCGCCCTCGGCCAGCGCACGCGAGACCTCGTCGAGGCTCCCAAGCCGGGAGGTGATCGTCAGCCCCGGGCAGGCCGCCTCGATGCGGGGCAGCAGCCGCCACAGCGGCGCCGGGGCGCAGGAGACGACGTCGATGGTGCGGCGGCGCCGGTCGAGCTCGGCCACGGCGGCGTGCAGCTCGTCGAGCTCGGCCAGCACCCGTCGCGCATGGACGGCGGCGAGCTCCCCGGCCTCGGTGATGGCGACCTGGTTGGCGCTGCGCTCGAACAGCGGCGAGGGGAAGGCCCGCTCGAAGCGCTGCATCGAGCGCGACAGGGCGGGCTGCGACAGGTGCAGCTCGTCGGCGGCCGCAGTCAGCGTCCCGTGCTCGACGACGGCAAGGAAGTGACGCAGCTGCTCAACGGTGACCATGCACCAAGGTTATGCCAGTCTGACCGATCGGCACTGTTCTCCTGCCACAGCGGCACGCAGACTGGCGGCACAGCACCCCAGAGCAAGGACGAACACCATGACTGCACAGCAGACCGTCACCCTGAACAACGGCGTCGAGATGCCCCTGCTCGGCTTCGGCGTCTTCCAGGTCCCGGACGCCGCCGAGTGTGAGCGCGTCGTCAGCGAGGCCCTGGAGGCCGGCTACCGGCTGATCGACACCGCCGCCGCCTACGGCAACGAGGAGGCCGTCGGCCGCGCCATCGCCGCCAGCGGCATCGCCCGCGACGAGGTCTTCATCACCACCAAGCTGTGGATCCAGGACGCCGGCGAGAAGGCCGCCCGCGCCGCCTTCGAGACCTCGCTGTCGAAGCTCGGCCTCGACCGGCTCGACCTGTACCTGATCCACCAGCCCTTCAACGACTACTACGGCTCCTGGCGCGTCATGGAGCAGCTGCTCGACGAGGGCCTGGTGCGCGCCATCGGCGTCTCGAACTTCTACCCCGAGCGCCTGGTGGACTTGGCGCTGAACGCCAGCGTCGTGCCGGCCGTCAACCAGGTGGAGCTGCACCCCTTCTTCCAGCAGGCCGACGCCCTGGCCACGATGAGCAAGCTGGGTGTCGCCCCGCAGGCCTGGGGCCCCTTCGCGGAGGGCCAGCACGGCATCTTCACCCACCACGTCCTCAGCCGGATCGGAGAGGCCCACGGCGTCAGCGCAGCCCACGTCGCCCTGCGCTGGAACATCCAGCGCGGCGTCAGCGTGCTGCCCAAGTCGGTGACCAGCGAGCGCATCAAGGCCAATGCCGACGTGTGGGGCTTCGAGCTCAGCGCGGCCGAGATGGACGAGATCGCCGGGCTCGACCTGGGCCGTTCGGAGATCATCGACCACAGCAGCCCCAACACCGTCGAGATGCTCAACGGCCTGCGCATCCACGACTGACCCGTACCCCGAGCACCCACAGGAGGAGACATGACTGACCAGATCGCCGTCCTGATCGGCACCGGCAGCATCGGCGTGGCCATCGCCCGGCAGTGCGCCGTGGGCCGCACCCTCGTGCTGGCCGACCTCAAGCAGGAACAGCTCGACACCCGCGCCGAGGAGCTCCGCAATGAGGGCTTCACCGTCGAGACGCACCTCGTCGACGTCAGCAGGCGCGACCAGGTGGAGGCGCTGGCCGCCTTCGCCGACGGCCTGGGCACCGTCACCCGCGTCGTCCACGCCGCCGGCGTCTCCCCCAACCAGGCACCGCCCGAGGCCATCGTCGCGGTGGACCTGATGGGCACGGCCTTCGTGCTGGACGCCTTCGGCAAGGTCATCGGCGAGGGAGGTTCGGGCATCGTGATCGCCAGCCAGGCGGGCCACATGGGCTCCTTCGACGCCGAGCTGGAGCAGCAGCTGGCCTTCGCCGGGCTGGACGAGCTGGCGGCCCTGCCTGCCCTGGCCGAGGTGGACGACTCCGGCGCGGCCTACATCCTGGCCAAGCGCGCCAATCCGCTGCGCGTGCAGGCGGCTGCACTGGCCTGGGGCGACCGGGGGGCGCGGGTCAACTGCCTGAGCCCGGGCATCATCTCGACGCCGCTGGGCCGTCACGAGATGAACGGCCCGCAGGCCGGGGCCTACCGCGTCATGCTGGACCGCTCCCCCGCCGGGCGGATGGGCACCCCCTCCGAGATCGGTGGCCTGGCGGCCTTCCTGATGGACGAGCGCGGCGCCTTCGTCACCGGCTCGGACATCCTGTGCGACGGCGGCGTCATCGCCGCGATGCGCGGCGGCCGGATCGGCTGAGCAGGCTCGCGGCGAGCATCCGGGCAACCCCTCCCGCCCATACCCCCCATGGGTACTTGATACCGGTACCCATGGGGGGTACTGTTCTATACATATACCCCGCTGGGGTACTTGCAAAGGACGAGCCCCGAGGAGGGCACTGATGACCACCCCCGCACTCCCGCGGACCACCATCGACCTGGCACCCGAGGCCGGCTCGAGCGAGGTGGAACTGGACCTGGTGGGCATGACCTGCGCGTCGTGCGCGAACCGGATCGAGAAGAAGCTCAACAAGCTCGACGGCGTGGAGGCCAGCGTCAACTACGCCACCGAGAAGGCCCGGGTCCAGATGCCCGTCGGCACCACCGTCGAGGACCTGGTGGCGGCCGTCGAGGCGGCCGGCTACCAGGCCCGGGTTCCGGCCACCGAGACGGCGACCGGCGCCGCCGACTCCCCGTCCGAGGCCGGTCAGGAGCCCACCGACCGGGCCCTCGACTCCCTGCGTACCCGCCTGCTGGTCTCCGCCGTGCTGACCATCCCGGTGGTCGCCATGGCGATGGTCCCGGCACTGCAGTTCACCCACTGGCAGTGGTTGAGCCTCACCCTGGCCTCCCCCGTCGTGGTCTGGGGTGCCTGGCCCTTCCACCGGGCGGCGTGGAAGAACCTGCGCCACGGTGCCACCACCATGGACACCCTGATCTCGATGGGCACCTCGGCCGCCTTCGGCTGGTCGGTCTACGCGCTCTTCTGGGGCGAGGCGGGCATGCCCGGCATGAAGCACCCCTTCGAGCTGACCATCGAACGCGGCGACGGCAGCGCCAACATCTACCTGGAGGCCGCCGCCGGCATCATCACCTTCATCCTGCTCGGCCGCTACATCGAGCACCGCTCGAAGCGACGGGCCGGTGCGGCACTGCGCGCCCTGATGGACATGGGCGCCAAGGACGTCGCCGTGCTGCGCGACGGCCGCGAGGTCCGCGTCCCGATCGCGGAGCTCGCCGCCGGTGACCACTTCGTCGTGCGCCCCGGTGAGAAGGTCGCCACCGACGGCATCGTGACCGAGGGCAGCTCCGCCGTCGACGCCTCGATGCTGACCGGCGAGTCCGTGCCGGTCGAGGTGGGCGTCGGCGACCAGGTGGTGGGTGCGACGGTGAATGCCGGCGGACGGCTGGTCGTGCGAGCCACCCGGGTGGGAGCCGACACGCAGCTCGCCCAGATGGCCCGGCTGGTGGAGGATGCCCAGGCCGGCAAGGCCGACATCCAGCGGCTGGCCGACAAGGTCTCCGGGGTCTTCGTGCCGGTGGTGATCGTCATCGCGCTGGCCACCTTCGGCTACTGGTGGGCCACCGGGGCAGGCCTGTCCGCCGCCCTGACCGCCGCCGTGGCGGTGCTGATCGTCGCCTGCCCCTGCGCCCTGGGCCTGGCCACCCCCACCGCGCTGATGGTGGGCACCGGCCGGGGCGCCCAGCTGGGCATCCTGGTCAAGGGCCCCGAGGTGCTGGAGCAGACCCGTCGCGTGGACACGATCGTGCTGGACAAGACCGGCACCGTCACCACCGGCGAGATGACGCTGGGCACCGTCCACGTCGCCCCCGGCGAGGACGAGGCCCTGGCCCTGCGCCTGACCGGTGCCCTGGAGGACTCCTCGGAGCACCCGATCGCCCGCGCCATCAGCACCGGCGCCCGCGAGGCCGGCGAACTGCCCACGGTCACCGGCTTCGCCAATGTCGAGGGGCTGGGTGTGCGCGGCACCGTCGAGGGCCTGGACGTGCTGGTGGGCCGCCCCCGGCTCCTCGCCGACCACGGCCTGGCCATCCCGGCCGAGCTGCACGAGGCCGTCGACCAGGCACAGTCGCGTGGCCTCACCGCCGTGATGACCGGCTGGCAGGGCCGCGCCCGGGCCGTGCTGGTGGTCGAGGACCGGATCAAGGACAGCTCCGCCCGCGCCATCGGGGAGCTGCGCGAGCTGGGGCTTCGCCCGATGCTTCTCACCGGCGACAACGAGCGGGCCGCCCGCTTCGTCGCAGCCCAGGTCGGCATCGACGAGGGCGACGTGCGCGCCGACGTGATGCCGCAGGACAAGGTGGCAGTGGTGTCCCAGCTGCAGCAGCAGGGACGCACCGTGGCCATGGTGGGTGACGGTGTGAACGATGCCGCCGCCCTGGCCCAGGCAGACCTGGGCATCGCCATGGGCACCGGCACCGACGTGGCCATCGAGGCCAGCGACCTCACCCTGGTGCGGGGAGACCTGCGGGTCGCGGTGGACGCCATCCGGCTCTCCCGGGCGACGCTGCGCACCATCCGCAGCAACCTGTTCTGGGCCTTCGGGTACAACGTGGCGGCGATCCCGCTGGCCGCAGCGGGTCTGCTGAACCCGATGCTGGCCGGAGCGGCGATGGGCTTCTCGTCGGTCTCGGTGGTGCTCAACAGCCTGCGGCTGCGCCGCTTCCGCAGCAGCCTGTGAGGCGACCGGACTGACGTCCGGACGCAGCAGGGCCGCCGCACCCGATCGGGTGCGGCGGCCCTGTGCTGCAATCGTCAGCGGCGGCTCAGGCCTCGTCGACGGCCTTGACGAAGGCGTCCAGGTCGTCGGGGGTACGGGAGGTGATCAGCGTCCAGCCGTTGGCGGGGCACACCTTCACCTCTTCGTCGACGACGGTGGCGCCGGCATTGGCCAGGTCGGTGCGGATCGACTCGTAGCCGGTCAGGGTCTTGCCCTTGGCCAGGCCGGTCTCCACCAGCACCCACGGGGCGTGGCAGATGGCCGCGACGGTGCGTCCGGCCTCGGCCTGGGCCTTGACGACCTGCTGGATCTCGCCGTCGATGCGGGCGGCATCGGAATTCAGGGTGCCTCCGGGCAGCAGCACCACGTCGAAGTCACCCTGGGCGTCGGCCAGCTTCGTGTCTACGGGGAAGACCTCGCCACGGTCCTTGTCGTTGACGAAGGTCTGCACGTCCTGGCCGGAGGGGGTTGCGACGACCACCTCGTGGCCCAGCTCCTTGAGCTTGGTGGCGGGCACGACGATCTCGGGCTGTTCCACGCCGAAGTCGGTGGAAACGATGAGGATCTTCTTCTGGTTCGTCATGCCCTCGACGCTAGCCCGCGAGCAGGGCGCACGCAAGGAAATGGCTTATGCGCATGGCTGATGTGCCCGCAACAGCCGGCCCCAGGGGTCCTCGCCCTACCAGGGATGGGTCACAGGTCGCGCAGGAGCAGCCCCCAGGCCACCAGCTGCTGCACACCCTGGTCGTTGACGTCGGTGACCGACTCGTCCCAGTCCAGGGCTCGTACCAGGGTGGCAGCCTCGGCCCCTCGCTGCGGCTCCGGCATGGAGAGCAGGCGCATCAGGGCCGCCTCGTTCTCGGGGGCCTTGCTGGGGTCCACGTGGTTGAGTGCGCCGACGGTCATCCCGAGCAGGGCGCCGACCATGAAGTCATCGAGTTGGTCCATGGGGACCGAGGCTATCCGACGGGCTGGTTGAAGGCCTGCTGACCGCCCCGCAGGGCATGCCCCACAGTGAATTGCGGCGTGCGATACTCGTCCCGCGAGGGCCCGCGTGGTGCTCGCCCCTTCAACCACCCCTCTCCCCGGGACCGCCGTGACTCCCCCAGTCCTCCTCACAGACATGCCCGGGGCGCTCGCCGCGCCCCCGGAACTCGGTGGACTGCAGACCTCCCGCGGGCCCGAGACCCGGATGCGCACCTCGCGCGAAGGCGTCGCCGCGGGCATGCGGGCCATGGGGATCACCGCGGCACTGCTCATCATCCCGCTGGCCATGGTGCCGCTGACCGAGGCCGACCTGCGCGGCGTCGGCCACATCCGTCCGGCTACCTGGGCGGTCATCGCCAGCGCAGTGGCCACCTTGGTGGGCCTGTGGTTGCGACCCCGCAGCAGGCTGGGCATGTGGTTCTGCGGTGCGCTGCTGCTGGCGGCGACGCTGTGGTGGATGCCGCTGCGAGTCCAGCTGCACGCCCTCAACTGGTGGGCCCCCGGCTTCTGGGCGATCCCCTGGGTCTGCTGGTCGGTCACCCTGGTCACCCGCCGCACCTTCGCCGTGGTGAACGCGCTGGTCCTGGGCCTGCTGACCGTCCTCGACCCGCTCATGCTGTGGCTGGACGGCATCCAGATCACCGCCCAGCGCCTGGCCCCGGTGCCGTGGTTCACCATGCCCGTGGCGATGATGGCCCTGTTCGGCTACGGGCTCGACCTGCTCGCCCGCCAGGCCGACCACCAGATGGCCCGACGGCTGCGCGCCGAGCACAGCAGGGAGGTGGAGCGGGCCGAGAAGGATGCCAGCCGGGAGGCTGCCCGCCTGCTGCACGACCACGTCCTGCACGCCCTGCACGCCATCAGCCGCGGCTCCGGCGCAGTGCCGCACGCGATGGTCGTCGAGGAGTGCCGCACCGCGGTCGCGGCCATCGACCAGGTCCGCGACAGTCAGGTGACCGCGCGCCTGGAGGACCTGCTGGTCACCGATCCTGCCCTGGTTCGTGCCGGTGCGCGGCTGTCCGGCCACAGCGACCCCGTCCCCAAGGAGGTGGCCCGCGCCATGGTCGCAGCCACCCACGAGGCGCTGGTCAACGTCGCCAGGCACGCCCACGCCACGCACGCCGAGGTGGACGTGGCCGAGCACGGCTTCCAGTGGCACATCACCATTCGTGACGACGGGCGGGGCTTCGACCCCACCCGCGCCCTGGCCCAGGGCCGCCTGGGGCTTCGCCACTCGGTCCAGGAGCGACTGGAGGATGCCGGCGGCGCCTCCTCGGTGGTCAGTTCACCGGGGCAGGGCACCACGGTGCGCCTGGTCTGGCCCGCGCTGGACGACCGGAGCGTCGGAGCGGCCTGGCCCCGCCTGGGGTCGAGTTCGCTGGCCTGGGTGCTGGCCCGCACTTCCTGGCCGGCACTGGCCATCACCCCGTTCATGGCGGTGCTCGCCGGCAGCCTGCTGGAGCCCGCCTGGCCGATGCGCACGGTGGCCGCCCTCCTGGTGGTCTGGGGCGTGTGGTGGCTGCGACGCCTGCGACACCACCAGATGACCATCTGGGGGCAGGTGGCGATCTTCGTCGGCACCACCCTCGCCTGGTGGCTGAACCTGTGGCTGGCCCCCGAGCAGATGGAGACCGTCTACCCGTTGTGGATCGGCTGGACCGCCGCCGGGCTGGTGCACCTGGCCGTCCTGCAGGTGCCCCTCGCCCGCGGCGCTGTGATGCTGGGGCTGTGGGGACTGGTGCAGGAGGGCTCGCTGGTCTACTCGGTGGGCCTGCGCGATTTCCTGTATCTGCACATCTCCCTGACCACGGGCATCGCTGAGGGCCTCATCGCCCTGGTGGCCCTGCAGGTGGCCCGCGCAGTCGCCGAGGAGAACGCCTCCCAGGCGCAGGTGGCCGAGGCCATGCGGCGTGCTGCCAGCCACCTGCAGGCCGAGACCCACGTCGCCCAGTACTGGTCGGAGCGGGTCACCGACGTGGCGCTGCCGCTGCTGCGCACGGTGGCCGAGGGAAGCCATGACCCGGGCTACCCCGTGCTGGAGGGCCAAGCGCGACGGCTGGAGGCCACCTTGCGTGACGAACTGGTGCTCGGCCCCGGGCACGAGGACTTCCTCGACTCGCTGGGCCGGTTGCGCCAGGCGGGCTGGACGGTGAACTCCACCCTGGACGACGAGCACAACCCGGGCTCACTGGCGGAGCTGGGTGAGGTCCTGGACCATGCCGGGCTGCCCGCCACCGCTGGACAGCTGCTCACCCTGAGCGGCACCTCCACCCAGCTGGTGGCGCTGGTGGTCTCCCCCTCGCTCGAACAGCAGGCGCGGTGGAGCGCCTTGGCCGAAGCCTGCCAGGTGAGCTGCGATGTCGACCCCGACTTCGTGCGGGTGAGCGTCCCACTGGCCGGAAGCGGCCCCGCGCCCGGGTGAGCGGGTTGCCGACCGTCCCGTGACGGGTGCGTCAGCCGGGAACACGCGCGGCCGTGGCAGGCTGCAGTCCCACCCCTTCTGGAGGGCCCCCGAAAGGCAGACCCATGAGTGAAATCCCCGGACTCCAGCCCCTGCTGGACGCATTGAACGCCGGCGAGACGATCGGTTTGGCTGCCACTTTCAGGACCAGGCTGGCATCACCATCGGCGACGGTGCTGGGGTCGGTGCCGGTGCCGTGGTGACCAAGGACGTCCCGGCGCGGGCGATCATGGTGGGCCTGCCCGCCAAGCAGGTGGGAACCGTCCCCGAGGAGTGAGCCGCGGGGGTTCGCCGGGACTGGATCAGTCCTCGCCGACCAGACGGTCCTCGTCGACCAGGCTGAGCAGGCCCGTCACCACGGCTGCGACGACGGCCAGCCTCGTGTGCGCGCCCCGTACGCCGGCGGCACGACGACGCTCGCCCCGGGCGAAGATCTTCTTCTCCACCACCACCGACAGTGCGGTGGAGCCTGCCAGCAGGACACCGCCGACGGCCACCATCCAGGGAACGATGTCGCCCAGGTCGGCCTTCTCCATCGCCTGCTGCGCCCGCCTCGGGTCGATCGAGCCGTCGTCGGTGGCGACGACGGTGCCGACACAGCCGGCGATCAGCGCCGTCTTGGCCCAGCCACGCACCGCCCGGGAGCGCACCACGTCCGGCAACGCATACCAGGCGAAGACGGTGGAGGCGGCGGCGAGCGCCTGGGTGGCGCGGGCGGCGGGAATGGTCTGGGTCTGCATGGATCCCATTCCATCATGGGCCGATGTCACCGTTCCTGGCTGCCGGAAGAGGGGGTCAGTGCGTGGCGCCCATCGCCAGGCGGAGGTCCCCGTCGTGGGCGACGACCGCCTCGATGGCGACGGTCAGGGCCCGGGCGATGTCGGACAGCGGTAGGCAGGGTCCTTCGCCTCCGGTGACCTGTTCGGGGATGAGGGGGACGTGCACGAAGCCTGCGCGCACTTGGTCCAGACGCTGGCGGGCGAGGTGGTGCAGTACCCCGTACATCAGGTGGTTGCAGACGAAGGTGCCGGCGGTGTTGGACAGTTCGCCGGGAAGGCCTGCCTCGGTGATGGCCTGCACCATGGCCTTGACCGGCAGGCTCGAGAAGTGGGCGGGTGCCCCGCCGTCGACGACGGGCTGGTCGATGGGCTGGTTTCCCTCGTTGTCGGGGATGCGGGCGTCGTCGACGTTGATGGCGACCCGTTCCGGGGTGACGCCGCTGCGCCCACCGGCCTGGCCGACGCACAGCACCGCATCGGGCTGGTGGGCGTCGATGGCCCCGGTGACGGTGCGGATGGAGCGTCCGAAGACGGTGGGCACCTCGAGGGTGACCAGTTCGGCGCCGGCGATCGTCGGGGGCAGCAGCCGCACCGCCTCCAGTGCCGGATTGACGGCATCGCCGCCGAAGGGGTCGAAGGCAGTCACGAGGATCTTCACCCGGCCCACGCTACCCACCCTTCTGCCCACCGATTGCCCCGTGTTCTTGACTTGCCGGACGACCATCCGGAGGAACCCATGACCGAGACCACCCCGCACACGATCGTCCTGGGCGCCGGGCCGGTCGGACTGGCCGCCAGTCTGCTGCTGGCCGCCCAGTGCCACCGCGTCACCCTCCACGAGGCACACGAGGAACTGGACCTCTCGAGCGCCAACAGTTATCCGATCGGGGTCAACACCCGCGGCCAGGAGGCGCTTCGCCGCATCGACCCGACGCTCCTGGGGCGCCTGCGGGAGCACGGCGAGGTGGTCGAGGCCTTCCGCATCTACTCGGGCCACCGCCGCGTCGCCCACCTGGACAGCGGCAAGCTGGTCGCCACCACCCGCGCCTTCCTCACCGAGATCCTGCTGGAGCGGGTGCTCGACGACGAACGGATCACCTACTGCCCCGGCCACCGGCTGGTCGGTCTCGACCTGGCCGGGCGCACCCTCACCTTCTCCACCCAGCAGGGACAGGTGCACGTCGAGGCCGGCGAGCCCGCGTGCTGGCCGCCGACGGCGTGTGGTCGACCGCCCGCACCGCACTGGCCGAGCAGGTCCCCGGCTTCGAACCGCGCATCGGCGACTGGGGCGTGCACTTCCGCGTCGCCTTCTCCGGGCCGCGCGCCAGCGCGCCCGGGCTGGACCCGTCGATCCACCACATCTTCGGTCCCAAGGGCATCTACACCGCCACGCTGTCCGACGGCGTCTGGGGCGTGATGCTGAGCGCCATCGACGGCGACGAGTCGGCCGAGCTGCTGCTGTCCGACGACCCCACCGGGCAGGCGATTGCGGGGCTGCGCGCCCACATCGAGCGCAACGCGCCCTTGGCCGCTCCCCTGCTCAACCATGACGACCTCGTCGACTATTTCGGCCGCAAGCCCTTCGGCGGCGCGGTGGTGGTGTGCGACCGGCTGGCCTTCGACGAGTGGTTGCTGCTGATCGGGGATGCCGCGCACAGCGTCCTGCCGCCCACCGGCGAGGGCGTCAATTCCGGCCTGGAGGACGGCTTCCTGCTCGCCGAGCACGGCGCCTCGGGATCAGCGCACTGGTTCGCAGACCTCGAGGCCCGGCGCCTGCCCGACCTGCAGGCGCTGGTCGAGTACGCCTGGACCCTGCGCGACAACATCTCCAGCACCGACCCGGCACGCCGTGGGGCGGCGGTGGTGCTGCGTATCGTCGACACGGTGGCGGCCGTCCAGAAGGTCATCGGGGCGGTGCGGCGCAAGCACTGAGGACCCACGCTCCGACAGGCTGTCACTGGTGCAGGCCCGGTGCCGGCACCAGCGGCCCGGATCACTGCTGCTGGGGTGCCAGCAGCTCCAGGGTGTGCTGCTTCTGCTCCTCGGTGATGGCCATGTTCACCACGATCAGCTCGTCGGCCTGCACCTGCTGGGCGAACCCGTCGAGGCCGGCGACAACCTGCTGGCCGGTGCCGGAGAAGGTGCACTCCAGCATCGACAGCAGCTGCTGGCCCTGCGGGTGCTGGCGTGCGGCCGCGATGTCGGCGTCGCTGGGATTGCTGCCGCCGCGCGAGAGGAAGTCGCGCAGCCACCGGGCCTCGGCGCGGTGCCGCTGGTCGGCGGCGTCGTCCTCGTCGTCGGCGGCGATCACGTTGGCGGCGGCGATGAACCAGGGCTTGGCGTCGGCCGGGGCGAGCGGTCCGTTCGGATCGAAGCCCTCGCGGTATTCCTGCGCGGCCTGCTGCAGCATCGCCGGGGCGAAGTGCGAGGCGAAGGAGTAGGGCAGGCCGAGCTGGGCGGCCAGGCGGGCGCCGAAGAGCGAGGATCCCAGGATGTAGAGCGGCACCTTGGTGCCCTGGCCGGGGTGGGCCGCGACGCCGGGGATGCGCGACTGGTCGGACAGGAAGCCGTGCAGTTCCACCACGTCGCTGGGGAAGTTGTCGGACTCGCGGCCGGTGCGGCGCAGTGCCCGCATGGTCGTCTGGTCAGTGCCGGGAGCGCGGCCCAGGCCCAGGTCGATGCGGTCGGGGTGCAGCGAGGCGAGCATGCCGAACTGCTCGGCGATCACCAGCGGCGAGTGGTTGGGCAGCATGATGCCGCCGGCGCCGACGCGGATGCGCTCGGTCTGGGAGGCGACGTGCTCGATCAGCACCGAGGTGGCCGACGAGGCGATCGACGCGGCGTTGTGGTGCTCGGCGAACCACAGGCGGCGGTAGCCGAGGCGATCGGCCGTCTGGGCGAGCCGGACGCTGCGGGCGATGGCTTCGGCGGGGCCCTCGGCGGTGGGGTCGAAGCGGACCAGGTCGAGGACGGACAGGGGGACGGAGACGCTCATGGGTTGCCCTTCGTGGTTCTGAGAACGGTGTGGTGCGAGGTGGTGCGGTTCTGGGTCCCCGAGGGTGCGTCGAGAGGCCCACTGAAGTGGAGAGACCATCCATTTCGAGGATAGGGAGACTTCTCCAGTTATCAAGCGCCCGCTGCCTCCGCAGTGGGCTCAGGCCACCGGAGCCGCCCGCCAGCCCTCGCGCGCGATCCGCGACAGCGGCGCGACGTCCTCGCAGCCCGCACCTCCAGCGGTCGCCACCCAGGCCAGCCCCAGCATGGTGCGGTAGAAGTCGCGGCCGGTGACGTGATCCTTCACCACGCCCTCCTGCCTGGCGGCCTGCACCAGTTCGTCGGTCCACCCGATCACCCGCTCGCAGCCGACGCCCAGGCTGCCGCAGCCACCGTCGAGCGCCTGGCGCAGCGGCTCGGGAAGTCCCACATAGCTGGTCATCCAACGCTGGAGCACGATGCCCCACTCCTCCAGGGCCTCCCCGGCGCCCAGCCCCTTGGCCCGGAGCGCCTCGTGCGACTCCTCGAGCCCGACGATCTGCGTCGCGAGCACGGCGCCGACCAGGTCCTCGCGGGCCGGGAAGTGCCGGTAGAGCGTGCCCGCCCCGACGCCGGCGCGCTTGGCGATGCCATCCAGGGGCGCCTCCAGCCCGAGCTCGGAGAAGGACTCCCTGGCGGCCTCGACGATCTTCTGCCTGTTGCGCACGGCATCAGCCCTGCCTGCCACGCCAGCCATCTGTACGCTCCTCCACTGCCCGGGGTCCTTCATTGGCATGGCGGAGACTGCCTCCATGTCCTTGCTGAAGCAAACGGAGACGCTCTCCACAAAGTTCAGTCTAGGTCATTTCGAAGGAGACCGCCGATGACCACCGCGCTCGAGCGGACGCAGCTGCGCCACACCCTGGCCGCCTTCCCGACATGCCTGGCTCTCATCGACGTGGTCGAACACCACCGTGACCCGGACGTCGCCCCGCTGGCCTACCTCGACCACCACGTCACCGTCCTCGACACGCCCCAGGTCAACGCTGGCTAGATTGGCGGGCATGAGGACTCTCGACTTTGCGGGGCGGTCGGTGCCGGCCATCGGAATGGGCACCTGGTACATGGGCGAGGGCCACGCGCCCAAGGCCCGGGAGGCCGACGCGCTGCGCGCCGGGCTCGATGCCGGGCTCGTGGTGGTCGACACGGCCGAGATGTATGCCGACGGCGGCGCCGAGGAAGTCGTCGGCGAGGCCCTGGCCGGACGGCGCGACCAGGCGGTGCTGGTCAGCAAGGTCTACCCGCACAATGCCTCCCGCACGGGCGTCCGGCAGGCCTGCCAGCGCAGCCTCGCCCGTCTGCGCACCGACCGGATCGATGTCTACCTGCTGCACTGGCGCGGACGCCACCCCTTGTCGGAGACGGTCGCCGGCTTCGAGGAGCTGGTGCGCGAGGGGATGATCGGCAGCTGGGGCGTCTCCAACCTGGACGCCGATGACCTGCGCGAGCTGGGCCAGGTTCCCGGCGGCGGGGCCTGCGTCACCGACCAGGTGCTCTACAACCTCACCCGACGCGGCCCGGAGCTCGACCCCTTCCCCGTCGCGGCCCAGGCGGGGATGTCGATCATGGCCTACTCGCCACTGGAGCAGGCCCGCCTCTTCGACGCCCCCGGTGCGGAGGCGCTCACCAGCATCGCGCGGCGCCACGAGGCCACCGCCGCGCAGGTGGCACTGGCCTGGACCATCCGCGACGGCAATGTGCTGGCCATCCCCAAGACCGCCGATCCGGCGCGGGCCCGCGAGAATGCCGCCGCTCTGGAGCTGGAGCTCACCGCAGAAGACCTCGCCGAGCTCGACCGCGCCTTCCCCGCCCCGGCACGACCGGTGCCGCTGGAGATGCTGTGAACCCTCACGAGGCCATCGTCATCGGCGGCGGCCAGGCGGGGCTGGCGACGGCCTACTACCTGCTGCGCGCCGGCGTCGACGTCCTGGTGCTCGACGACCAGGACGGCCCGGGCGGCGCCTGGCGGCACGTGTGGCCGTCGCTGACCTTGTTCTCCACCACGGACTTCTCCAACCTGCCCGGCTGGCTGATGCCGCCCTTCGACGGCTTCCCGCCCGCCTCGCACGTCGTGGACTACCTGGCCCGCTACGAAGATCGCTACACGGTGCCGGTGGAGCGCCCGGTGCGCGTGGACCGGGTGGAGCACGTCGACGACGGCTACCTGGTCCACGCCGGTGACCGCCACTGGAGCACTCGCACGGTCGTCGCGGCCACCGGCACCTGGTCTGCGCCCTTCGTCCCCACCCTGCCCGGTCACTTCGCGGGCCGGCAGTGGCACTCGGCGAACTATCCGGGCGTCGAGCCCTTCCGCGGGTCGCGGGTGGCGGTGGTGGGCGGGGCGAACTCCGGCGCCCAGATCGCCGCAGAGCTCACCGCCGTGGCCGATGTCACCTGGTACACCCGCCATCCCCCGCGCTGGATGCCCGACGAGGTGGACGGCCGGGTGCTGTTCGCCCGCAACCGGCAGCGCTTCCTGGCGATCATGCGCGGCGAGGACGATCCGGGCGCCGATTCGTCGCTGGGTGACATCGTCGTGCTGCCCGAGGTGCGACGGGCCCGCGATTCGGGCGCCCTGCGGGCCACGCCCATGGTGGGCTCGCTGGACGAGGTCGACGCGGACCACCTCATCTGGTGCACCGGCTACCGCCCGGCGCTTCGCCCGATCCGCCATCTGCTGGAGGATGGTCGGCCGCGCTTCCCGGGCCTTTTCCTGGTGGGCTACGGCGACTGGAGCGGGCCGGGCTCGGCGACGATCACCGGCGTCGGGCCCCATGCCCGGCAGGCCGCCCGCGAGGTGGCCGAGGCCCTCGGGAAGCAGGCGCGCTGACTCTGCGCTGCCCCAGACACGAAGTGAGGGCATCTCCATCCGACATCGGATCAAAACGCCCTCACTTCGTACGCTTTATGTCGGCTCAGTAGTCGAAGCCGGCCTTCTTGGCCTTCAGCCGCTCATTCTCGGCAACCACCTTGCGGTGCACGGAACGCTCGTGCTCCAGCCAGGCGGGCGGATCGGCCAGCAGTGCGCCCACCTGCTCGGCATCCAGCGGTTCGGTCAGGCCGCCACGGGCCAGCCCGGAATTGGAGACCCCGAGCTTCTGGGCGATGACCTCGCGCGGGAAGGGGCCGTTCTTGCGCAGCTCGGTCAGCCACTGCGGCGGGTCGGCGCGCAGCGCGTCGAGGTCCTCGCGGCTGATCGGGTTCTGCTGGAACTCCTCCGGCGCGGCGGACAGCAGGATGCCCAGCTTCTGGGCGGCGGTGGACGGCTTCATGTTCTGGCTCACCCGGCAAGGCTAGTCGAGCCGAGCCGGAGCCGCGGTCCGCGCGCTAGCCTGCACGGGTGAGCGAGAAGACCACCCCTCTGCCAGAGCTGCGCATCGGACACGTCCGCGGGGTCGTGCTGCACAAGTGGCAGCGCACCTGGGAGGAGCGTTTCCGCAATCCGCTGCTGATCAGCGAGGTGCCCGACGAGGACCAGCTCTCGGGCCTTCGCGACGGCAGCCTCGACATGTGCTTCGTGCGCCTGCCGATCGACCGCGACGGCCTGCACGCCATCCCGCTCTACGAGGAGCAGATGGTGGCGTGGGTGGTCAAGGACCATGCGATCGCCGCCGCCGACGAGGTGACGCTCGCCGAGATCGCCGAACTGGACGACACGGTGCTCACCGAGCTGGACGCCATCGCCCTGGACCGGGTGCTGGCCGGCGCGGTGCTGGTGGTGCCGATGTCGATCGCCCGTGGCGCCAGCCGCCGAGACCTGGTCTTCCGGCCCGTGACCGATGCCGAGCCCTCCCCCGTCGCCCTGGCCTGGCGCGTCGACTCGGAGCATCCGCTGATCGACGAGTTCGTCGGCGTGGTGCGGGGCCGCAGCGCCGACAGCTCCCGCACCCAGAAGGAGCGGGCCACCTCGCGCACCAGGCCGGCACCGGCCCGCCCCCGCTCCCGCGACCGGCGCTCCCATCCGCCGAAGGTACGTCGAGGGCACTGAGCCGTCTGCAGTGCCAGCTCAACCGAGATGCTCGGCGCGGAGCTTGTCGAGCTGGGTGTCGAGGTCATCCAGTGGCGCCTCGCGGTCGTCGGTGGCCGGGTCGAGTTCGGTGAGGGTGTAGCGGCCCTGCTTGCTGCGGCAAACCTCGTCCTTGGTGAAGAATCCGGCAGCCACGAGGTCGGTGAGGCGACGTGAAAGCACGGGTGCGCTGATCCCCTCGGCGTCAACGATGGTGTGCTCCAGCCGGTCCTCGATCGGGTGCCCCCTTCGAACAGACCCTGGACGCGATGCAGCAGATGCTGGACGGCAGCACCCGCGGCAAGGTGCTCGGCCTGCTGCTGGAGCTGTGATTGACGGGCTCACCCAGGAACCAGCGCCCCAAAACAGACGAAATCCTGCATCCCAACCTGCTTTGAAGGTTCCAACGCCCCAGATCGTCTGTTTCGGCATCCACAGGAACGCAAGTGGGCCCGGCACCACAGTGCCGGGCCCAGGCGAAGCAGCCAGGATCAGTTGTTGAAGCGGAACTCCACCACGTTCCGTAGCCGAACAAGCTTTGGATCCGCGCCGTCAGTCGGTAACAACGCACCCACGCACCGCCTCGGGGGCACTGAGGCCGAAACCGGATGCTTGAGCAGTTGGAGAGGGAACACGTCGATGTCATCACACCCGAACAGCGCGCGGGTCTCCGCGAGCAGACCGGACGCACGCATCAGCAGATCCCCCTCGGCGGGATCCATCTCGACGAGGATGTCGATGCGCGATCCGGCAGACGCGGTGCCCCGCGCAACGGGACCGAACAGCTTCGGGTTGGCCGCGCCGTACCCGTCGAGGAGCACCTGGAACTCCTCACAACGCGCAGCGAGGAGCTCGCGCAGCGAGAGCTTCTCGGGTGCCATGACGGTCTCAGACATGCTTCCGGGGTACTGGGCCTGGCAGCACGTCGACATGGCGCTCTAGGTGTAGTTGGTCATGACGTTCCGGCACGGCGCACCATCAGCGCCCACTGGCGTGCGTCCCGTTGATTCGCTCGCGGGCCAGCCAGCGACTGAGCACGTCGATCCACATATCGAAGGCGTCGAGGTGCGCGTCATGGCTACCGCCATCGAGATCAATCCTGTCTGTCTGGGACCTGCGCCGGATCAATGCTTCCCGATCGTCGTTGCCGAACATCCCATGCTTCGCGAACACCGCGAGTGTCGGGACCGTCAGAGCCTCCCACTCGTCCCAGCGGGGCTCGTGCACCACCTCGATCACGCGCTGCATGACGGCGGCGTCGAAGCGCGGCACGAGGCCATGATCCGCCAGTTCGAAGTCTGCCACCCAGGCATCGACGATCGCGTCCCCGCCGAGGAACTCTCTCGCCGCGGCCTCGTCCTCGAACGGCACTGGCCACGACGCGAAATACCTGCCGAGCTGTGCGGCCTCGCCCGGATCATCGCTGCCCTTCACATGCCCTTCCAGCATCACGAGCCCTTTGACCAGGTCTGGTCGCGCCACCGCGACGAGGAACGCGGTATGGGCTCCCATCGACTGCCCGACGAGCACCGCGCGCTGCCCAGGGGCGAGCTCCTCGAGCACTGCGACGACGTCTCCGACGAAGGCATCGCGCGACAGGTCATTGGGAAGCCGTGTGCTCGCACCGTGCCCCCGCTGGTCCACGAGTAGCACCCGATATCCCGGTAACGCTTGCGCCGTTGGCAGCAGCTCGCGCGAGCTCCCCGCGAGACCGTGCAGCAGTACGACGACGGGGCCATCGCCACCGAGGTCAGTGACCGCGATCGAGACACCGTCAGGGCGTAGCACCGTGCGGTTGGTCATGCCACCTCCAGTAGCTTGATCTCGGCAGATGTGCTGCACGTAGCCTTCCCAGCGATCAACTGAGAATCCGCTTGACGAGCGGCAGCGCATATTGCCAGTCGTCGCCGTCGGGATCGACGAGATCGGCGTCCTCGAACCAGGTCACGTCTGCCTCCGGATGAGGCCCAATCAAGCCCACATTTCCATTGCCGCACCGATAATATGCGGCAGCGAGATCGCCTGTTTCATAGAGCGCATATTCCTCCGCACCATCTCTTGGCAGCCGCGCACCCTCTTGAAAATAGGTCCAACGCAAGGTCTCACCCCACGTGACTGCCACCACTTGATCACTGCTATCTTCCACAGGGAAGCCGGGAACGCTTACCTCCCCCTCAACGGAAGAATCAAGCAAACCGAAGCCCTCGCTCCCGGCGAGATATGCGCCCATGCAGATTCCGAGGTAGCTTCCACCGGCAGCAATATAGTCACGTAGCCCGCGGATGAAATCCGCAGGAAAACTCTGGGCCGCACCACTGATGTCGTCCCCACCGCCTGGCTGAGCGTAGAGGGTGGCTCCAGATAGGGCACTCGCTTCGAGAGGGACCTGTTCGTGTGGGCCGATAAACGCAACGTCCAGGCCAAGCGGTGGTCGGGACAGCCGCTCTGCAAGAACCTCCGAGCATCCTGCGCACCCTGCGGGGCCGCGGTACACAAGGGCGATTCGCCCGTCCGAACCTCCGCGCTCGTTCGTGCTGGTTGGTGCGCACCCGTTCACCAGCCCGGCGACCGGGACCGTCAGCAACCCCCCGAGGACCGACCGGCGCGTCCATCCAGCAGGTGGTTCGAACGTACTCATAGCTCAATCCTAGTGACCTTGCTCCACAGTTCACCGAAGCGACCGCGGACGAGCAGACGGGGCCGCCTCCTTCGCGTTGTCGATGACTGGTGGAGGTTTGACGCCCGAGTACTTCATTTCGGCGCGGAGGATTCGCGCCCACTGGTCACTGATGACGGCATCGAGGCCTGCTTCGTGAGCTTGTACCCGCGCGGTGCCCCTGTCACTCTCGCGGGCGCCCATCCCACATGGCCGACGACGCGACCCTCGATTCGCGCCATGATGCGGACATCATGTGATGCATAGCCGTAGGGCTGTTGCGGATCCGATTCTCCGAACCCCTTGAGATATCTACTTTCGAAGAACTGTCGAAGCCCACGCAGATCGGCCTCAGTGAGCTCTTGGTGGACGAGGGCCTCGATCGAATGACGCCTCACGCGTCCGCATTCCACGGGTCCACGAGTTCGACCCCGGTGTGCTGGAAATCCTTCACATTGCGCGTAGCGCAGGTTGCCCCGTGCGCCAGGCGGATCGCGGCGATCTGGGCGTCGGCCGTGCTGACAGGCGCACCTGCTGCCTCGCGCGACGCGAGCACCTCCGCGTATCGCTCCGCCGCGTCAGCATCGAATGCGAGCACCTCCGCGTATCGCTCCGCCGCGTCAGCATCGAATGCGAGCACCGACCGGCTCCCCCGATACGGCGCTACTGCTTGCCCGATCCTCTGAGCCAGCTCGTCTTTGCGCCGCCCTTCGAAACGACACTGGCCCGACCCTTGATGACGAGGCGACCGGGGCGATCCGGATCAACGATCGAGCGTGCTGATCACACGTTGAACCGGAATTCCACCACGTTCCGCCACTTGTAACCATCACGGCACATCGGTGCACACCGGTCCGTCGGGGCCTTCTGAGTAGGAAACACGTCTTTGAACGGCCGCCAGGGCGCCAACAGCGCGAGGGGGATCACACCAGCAGCATCCGAATCAGACAACGAGCAGCACCTGTACCAGTCAATCAGCACGTAGGCGCTTCGGTTCACTGCGGAGCAGCACGGAGGTACGCCTCAGGCTTCCGGCGGCCGACCGTCAGCAGGAGGACGCCAGCGCGCGAACCCACCTTCGGTGTTGAGCACCTGCCCCGTCACCCAACGGCCCTCATCGCTGACCAGCCACTCCACCAAGCGAGCGGGATCATCCGGTTCGCCCATCCGCCCGAATGGGAACATCGGCGCGACCCGAGCCATGATCTCGGGGGTCATGTATCCCGTGTCGACTGGCCCTGGATTGACCGTGTTGACGGTGATGCCGACATCGGCAAGCTGGTCGGCCAAGGTCACCGTGACACCCGCGAGTGCTGCCTTAGACGCCGCATAGGCCACCTCGCCCGGCATAGGTCCGAGGCCCTGGCCCGAGGTCATCAGGACGACGCGACCACCCGGGCGTCCATCGTGCTGAGCGGCGAACGCCTGCACCAGCAGGAGGGACGAGCGGGCGTTGACGGTCCAGTGGGCGTCGAGCATCTCGGCGGTCAGGTCGCCGAGGGCCCCATCGCCGCCCGATCGGGCGTGGTTGCAGACGAGGATGTCCAGATGGCCGAGCTCCGTCACAGCTCTATGCACGGCAGCCTCGGGAGCACCGTCCTGAGCCAGATCAACCGCAAGGTCGACGACGCGCTGGCTGGAGTCAGCACGATTCGCGTCGAGCTCCTGCATCACTGCCCCCAGGTCGTCCCCACCCCACGGTTGGTCCAGGTCATGCGGCCGATGGTGCGTCACGAGCACGTCAGCCCCGCTTCGGACCAGCCTCGACGCAATCGCGAACCCAATCCCCTGCCGACGACTGACCCCCGTCACGAGTGCCGCTCGTCCTCGAAGTGACCGGGCGCTCATGCAGTCCGTGGCGGCTGAATGCTGTCCAGCGCGTCCCCGAGGGCGTCCATCTCGACCTCAAGGTCATAGCGCACCTGCAGGTTGATCCAGAACTGCGCACTCATGCTGAAGAAGCGCCCCAGACGCAGAGCCGTATCCGCCGTGATCCGACGCTTGCCGTGCACGATCTCGTTGATCCGACGCGGCGGAACGCCGATGGATACTGCCAGCCGGTTCTGAGTTACGCCCATTGGAACGAGGAACTCCTCCATGAGGATCTCGCCCGGATGGATCGGGGGAATCTTGTCATCCATGTCGCACCTCCTAGTGATAGTCGACAATCTCAACCTCGCTGGGGCCCGCAGGAGTCCAGACGAAGCAGATCCGCCACTGGTCGTTGATTCGGATGCTGTGGTGACCGATCCGGTCGCCCTTGAGTGCTTCCAGCCGGTTCCCCGGTGGAACGCGGAGTTCATCAAGCTCGTGGGCAGCATCGAGTAGCAACAGCTTTGTGAGCGCCTTCTTGTGCAGACGAGAGTCGAGACGCTTGACGCGCTGTCGCAGGAACAGGCGTTCGGCATCGCGGTCGGCAAAGGAGACGATCACCCGACCATCATATAACGCAGCGCGTCATTAACGCTAGACATTAAACCGGAACTCGACCGCGTTCCGATGGATAGAACCATCTGGGTGCACATCGGCGCGACGGGACCAATGAACGGGCAGGCGCAGCTGGGTCTAGGCCACTAGGTTGAGGCTCGGGTTCATGAGGGGCTCGTACTCGATGGGCCAACCGACCCAGGCGGGCCCGCCGGCGGCGTCGGTAGGTCCGCTCGATCCAGGTGATGATCGCGGTTCGCAGCTCTTCACGAGTTTCCCCGCCGCCCGCAAGGCCGACCCGACAGACCCCCTGTGGATCACCGCCATGACCCAGGCCAGCAATGCGCGGGAGCGAAATCCCGGTCAAGCACTGCCTACGAGAACGTCCTCGCCCTTCATGCCCGCCCTGGGGCGCAGAGGGACCTTCGCACGTTGAAGCGGACTCCACCGAAATCCGTCACCCAGAGGTCGCCTACTCGCCCCCGCGGCAGGTCCGTAGTGCGATCTTACAGTATTCCGTAATTCTGGAATTATGTATCCATGACGACACCGGACGCACCTGACTCACTGGCCAGTCGAGTAGCTGCACTCGAGAAGCGGATGGTCGCGGTCGAGGCGCACGCCACCCCCGCCGCTGGTGACACTGGAAATACGAACGGCGCGCAAGGCAGTTCACCAAGCACACAAGATCACCTCTGGGCCCTTCGCGGCCTGAAGCAGTACGAGGATGACAGCGAGGGCGGCACCGTCATGCTCGTGGGCTCCGTCGAGCTTCCGGGCAGCGGCCCCGTCTCCTGGCAGATCGGAGCGCACGCTGACGAGCTCCTTTCCGACGAGTGGGACACGGTCACTGCTGTGCTGGACGCACTGGCGCACCCCATCCGCCTGCGCATCCTCAAAGAGGTGCTCACCGGGGAGAACAGCACCGCACGCGAACTTGCAGAACTGGAGTCCATGGGGTCGAGCGGGCAGGTCTATCACCACCTTCGCGCCCTCACCTCGGCCGGGTGGTTGAGGCCGGGCTCCGGGGGCAGACACACGGTGCCGGCCGAACGAGTCGTCCCCCTGCTCACCACCCTTCTGGGGGCGCGCCGATGATGCGCATGCTCAAGGCGGCTTCCCCCTGGCTCCTTCGAGCCTTCGTCCTGCTCGTGGCGCTGAGCTTCGTCATCGAGGTCCCCGTGTGGCTCGTGTTCGCGCCGCTGGGCCTGGCGATCGCAGTCCCTTCTCCACGTGCAGACGACGAGTCTCCCCAGACCATGCATGCTCCCGTGACAGGCCGCTGGGTCGCCATCAACAGCCCGGCGACGAAGGTCCCCAGCCACGGCGTTCGCACGCTCGGTCAGGCATTCGCAGTCGACATCCTGCAGGCATCAGACTCTCCCCGCGAAAGCGCCCCCGGCTGGCAATGGAGACAGGCCGAGCCCCAGGAGTTCCCAAGCTTCGGGGAGCCTGTCCTGGCAGCGGGCTCCGGCACCGTGATCGCTGCCCATGACGGCAAGCGTGACCATCGCGCCCGGAACACCTGGCCCGGCCTGATCTACATGATGTCGCTCGAGGCCTTCGGTCGAGAGTTGGCCGGGCACCGCTCCATCATCGGCAATCACGTGATCCTCGACCATAGCGACGGCACGTTCAGCATGTACGCCCACCTCAAGCACGGATCTGAAGCCGTGTGCGTCGGGCAGAAAGTCCGGGCCGGCGATGTCCTGGGAGCGGTCGGGAACACCGGGAATACCAGCGAACCCCATCTCCACTTCCAGCTGATGGACCGGCCCCAAGCGGCCATGGCCGCCGGCCTGCCGTTCCGGTGGTCCCCGCTCACGATCGAGCCGGATCCCGATCCCCACTGGGCTCCGAAGAAACCTGTCGCAGAGACGGTCGAGGGTCTCCCCGCGACAGGGCAGATCTTCCGCACCCCGGAGTCCGGCGTCATGCCCCAACCCAAGCGCGAGGCCAGTTGTTGACGCGAACACTCCCCCATGCCGCGCAACCAGCTCGCGCCCAACAGCTCTGACCAGCTCTTCTACAAATTGAATCTCCATTCGACCTCATTGCGTTGGGAATAGGCGTCACAGATCGATCGCAACGAAGCCTGGGTCACGCCGCCACTGAGGCCCGGTCGGAGCTGGCGGACGTTGCCTCGCGAGCAGCCGCTCCCCCACGGCGCGGAGTGTCTCGTCATAGGACGCCGCTTGGAAGGTGAATTCCAAGGGGTCCCCGATGGCGTCGTACGGCTCATCACTGAGGCTGTCATCCCATCCGAACTCGCTCCATCGCACCACTGACCCGGATCGTTCGATGTTGACCGTCAGCGCCCCACAGCCCAGGTCGCCGCACTCGCGACACACGTACAGCTCCACCCGGCCACCAGGAAGACTGTCCTGTAGCCCTAGGGACAAGGACGCTATCCAGCCAATCCCGGCTTCCAGATCCCATCCAGACCGCAACGGAGTGGAAGTCCACCCCAGCAAATCTTCACCGATCGAAGCGCGCAGGGATGAGCCGTTCACGACGAGGTCGAGATACTGGGAACGAGGCCGATTCCCGTCCAGCGGCAGCGTCGACTCGACGAAGTTCAGATGGTCCACGAGACAACGATAGGCATCTGAAATCCCTAGTCAACTAATTATTGAAGCGGAATTCCACCGAGTTCCGATGGATACGGCCATCATGCGATAGGGGCGCTACGAGCAGCGCCTCCGCTGGTCAAAGCACAGATGGAGGGATCGCAAGCCGCGTGAGCCTGGCCAACCACGCCGACTCCACCACCGGATCGGCCGCAGGAGCAGTCGCTCTTTACGGTCAGGCTTCCGGCGACTGACCACCGTTCCACAACCGGCTACTTCCGCGCCATTCACCAGGTGCTCCCATGTGCGTGATCGGTATGGCCGGGACGTCAGGGTAGGCGGCGACTACGTCAGGGAGCAGATCGCCTGGGCCCGCGTCGAGACGATCGAGCAGGAACTGGATCAGCGTGAGGAGGCCGAAGGTGCGGTTGTAGTCGGCATTGACTGCGTCGAGATCGGGGTGCAGCCCCGCCGCCGGCAGCTTCGGAGTAATGGCATGCACCCTGTTGAAGAATCGCCCGTGGTGAGCACAGGTGTTCCGCACAACATTGAGCACCTTGAGCCAGCTACCCAGCTGCGGCGCACGCAGCGAACAAGCATCAGCGACCGCCTCCTGCACGCCAAGCGGAGCGAACTCGAACAGGCGGCTGATGCTGCCCCAATCCAACAGCTCGACGGCCGCCCACACGGGAACCTGCCCGCCGTACTTCTTCTTGTGGTGAGCAACGAAGTCCTCTCGCGAGCGGCGAAGCGATTCGTTGTAGCGCCGCAACCACTTTGCGTGGGCGTCACCACGCCGGGCAACTGGCCCCAAGAGGGTGGGATCCAGATGGGCACTCGGGTCGACACGCCCTAGTTCGTGGCCGAGGAGAGTGCGGATTGCGAGTTCGATCGGCATGAGCGCTTCAAACGTTGCGCCTCGCAACTTGGCATCAAACTCATAGAGCGCAACAACGTCGTCGAATCTCGTGCCTGGATAGAAGTCGTCAGCGCGGCCGTCCTCGCACTTAACGCGGAAGGGGGTACCAGTAGCCGCTGAGCCGGTAGTAGTTCACCCGCGCCAGTGTCTTGGCAGCAACGGCGCGGTCTTCGATGAGCATGCCGCGCCTGAGCAGGAGGTCAACCTGCTCGTCGTAGGTCTTGTACGACTTCACCTGCTCCGCCACACGCCACCGCCCCGGAAAAAATGAGGACCGGCCCTGGACCTACCGAAGTAGGCGGAACCGGTCTTAGTACTCCAGAGTGTACGCGAGATGGCATTCACCTTCAACGCCTGAGGCCGGTGATCGACACAACAGCCCCACCCACCCGCGCGACGAGACACGGACTCAGATGCCAGAGCGGAACCGAACTCCTTCTACCAGCTGGACCAAAAGATGCTTCTGACCAGGCATCTTACAAACTGAATCTCCATTCGACCACGTCGCCGTCCTGCATGACGTAGTCCTTGCCCTCCAGGCGGGCCTTGCCGGCGTCACGGGCGGCCTTGACCGAGCCGAGGGCCACCAGGTCGTCGAAGCTGATCACCTCGGCCTTGATGAAGCCCTTCTGGAAGTCGGTGTGGATGACGCCGGCGGCCTCGGGGGCGGTGGCGCCCTTCTTGATGGTCCAGGCGCGGGTCTCCTTGGGGCCGGCGGTCAGGTAGCTCTGCAGGCCCAGGGTCTCGTAGCCGACGCGGGCCAGCTGGTCCAGGCCAGGCTCGGAGACACCGGCATCGGCAAGGAATTCGGCGGCGTCCTCGGGCTCCATCTCGGCCAGCTCGGCCTCGAACTTGGCGTCCAGGAAGATCGCTTCGGCGGGGGCGACGACCTGGCGCATCTGCTGCTTGAGCTCCTCATTGGCGAGCTCGTCCTGGTCGCAGTTGAAGACGTAGATGAAGGGCTTGGCGGTGAGCAGCATCAGCTCGCGCAGGTGCTCGGTGTCCATGCCGGAACTGAAGATGGTCTGCCCGGAGTTGAGCACGTCGATGGCAGCCTGCATCGCCTCGGCCTTCGGCTTGGACTCCTTCTTGATGCGCGACTCCTTCTCCACGCGCGGCAGCGCCTTCTCCAGGGTCTGCAGGTCGGCCAGGATCAGCTCGGTGGTGATGGTGGAGATGTCGTTGCCGGGGTTCACCTCGCCGTCGACGTGGGTGACGTCCTCGTCGACGAAGACGCGGGTCACCTGGCAGATGGCGTCGGCCTCGCGGATGTTGGCCAGGAAGGCATTGCCCATGCCCTCGCCCTGGCTGGCGCCCTTCACGATGCCGGCGATGTCGACGAAGCTGACCGTTGCCGGAAGGATCTCCTTGGAGCCGTGGACCTTGGCAAGTTCCGGCAGCCGCGCGTCGGGGACCCCGACGACGCCGACATTCGGCTCGATGGTGGCGAACGGGTAGTTCGCTGCCAGGACGTTGTTCCGCGTGAGAGCGTTGAACAACGTCGACTTGCCCGCATTCGGGAGACCGACGATTCCAATGGTGAGTGCCACGGCGACAGCCTACTGGCCGGGCACGATCCCCCACCAACCGGACGACTCGGCCGTGCACGTACCCCCCCCCAAAGTTCTATGGTTGACGGCATATTCATACTCGGGGGAGACAGAACAATGAGCAGCAGCACGCCCAGGCGCGCACTTGTCGAAAACAAGCAACGTTCGCGGACGCCTCTTCTGGTTGGCGCCGTTGGACTCGCGACGGTCACCGTCATCGCCACCGTGGCCACCGCACTGAACCATGACGACCAGGCGACCACCGGGGCCAGGCCGAGCGCGAGCAGCTGCAGCACCTCCATCACCGTGCTGGCCGATCCGGCCTGGGCCGAGAGCGTGCGGCAGGCGGGCAAGGCCTGGGGCGAGTCGCTGGGCCAGGCCGATTGCGGGACGGTCACGGTCGCCGAGCAGGCGACGGCCACCACCCTGTCCAAGGGGCTGGGCAGCACCGACGCGTGGATTCCGGAGGACCCCAGCGCCATTGCCGAGGCGAAGGACCCGGCCCCGGTGAAGGCCGCGAGCACGACTGTCGGCAGTTCGCCGCTGGTGCTGGTGAACACGCCCGAGGCGCACGAGGCCCTCGGCAAGCCCCTGCAGGGCGAGGCGCCGCCCACCAGCCTCAACACCGCCACCCCGGCGCAGGTGGACCTCACCAAGGCCGAGCAGCGCATCGTCGACCAGGTGCCGCTGGCCCAGGTGACCCAGAAGCTGGCCACTGATCCTGCCGACGCCAATGGCCTGACCGCGGTTGGCCCCCGCGCGGGTGTCACCGCGCTGGCGCTGGCTTTGGCGAGCAAGACGCCGGTGAGGGCGAGCTGGTTGCAGCCGTCGGCCGGGCTGTCCATGGGTGTCATCTCGTCGGAGACCGACGAGGACGTGACGGCCTTCACCACTTGACTGAAGGGTCCCGACGGTCGCAAGGCGCTGGCGGAGGCGGGCGTCAGCGCAGGCCAGGAGCAGCCGAGTGCCATGTCGCTGGGCCAGGTGGGTCTCAGCGGCACCGTCCCGGCGGTGACGGCGGCTGACCGCACCCGGGTGGAGACCACCCGTCAGGTGCACCAGCAGCTGGCCAAGCGTGACAGCGTCCTGCTGGTGATCGACACGTCGGGCTCGATGCTCAAGCCGCTGGGTGCCGGCGGCCCGCCGCGCATCAAGGTGATGACCGACTACATCCTGAAGTCCTTCGGCGCCTTCCCGCCCGGTATGAGCAATGGCATCATCACCTTCAATGCCACCGAGGACGCGGCCCAGACGCCGCGGGTGACCACGGTGATCGCGCTGCAGCCGGACGACACCAAGCAGTGGATCGCGGCCGAGCCGAAGTACCTGGCGACGCTCGCGGGCATCAAGCCCGAGGGCGGCACCCCGCTCTACGAGGCGATCGACACTGCCTGGACACACAACATGGCGAACTACCAGGAGGGTCGCACCAATCGGATCATCGTGGTGACTGACGGCGCCGACCAGGACGCCAGGAGCAAGGTGACCTACGACGTGATGATGAAGACGCTGCAGCAGAAGGACCCGGCCAAGCCGATCAAGGTGACCTATGCCGCGATCGGCCCGGACGCCGACCATGCCAGCCTGCAGAAGATCGCCACGGCGACCGGCCAGCAGGCGGCGCCGCTGAACACGACAGCCGAGCTGGAGCAGAAGTTCGCGGCGGTGCTGGAGTCCTGAGCCCTGTCTGGACAGCTCGGGATCGGCCGGATGCCACAGGGGCGTCGCGCATCGTGCGCGGCGCCCCTGTGGCGTCGGATGGGTCAGTTGCCCCGGCAGCTGGTGGCCAGGATCGACGAGTACAGCGCCACCTGCGAGTGGCGGATGGTGGCGGTGCGGGCGTCGCCCGTGGCGACGATGGCGGCGATCATCGCCGGTGCCGCCGATTCGTTGCGCTGGCAGCGGGTCGGCATGTAGGCGGTCAGCCGCAGCAGGGCGAGGTTGTCGGTGGGGTCGGGCCGTCCGGTGGCCGGGTTGACGGTCTGCTTGGTGTACATCGTGGCCCGGACGGACCGGTGGCCGAAGGCCTGCCGTCCGGTGCTCTCGCGGTGGGCGACGGCATTGAGGGCGCCGATGAGCAGGGGTCCGACGTGGTCGGCGGTGGTCACGGTGTAGGTGGTGGTGGCGGGGTTCCTGGTGCCGTCACCGAAGGCGTCCCAGGCGTAGCCGAGGCCCCAGCCGCCGTCGTCGTGCTGCTGGTCGAGGACGCGTTGCAGGTAGGCCTTGCCGGTGGCGCTGGTCCAGCCGAACAGGTTGAAGTAGGTGCGTGCAATGTTGGCGTCGCTGTAGACGGGTCCGGCCGCGGGACTGGCTCTTGAGGGCCTTCGTCTGTGCGGTGCGGGCGCTGGCGTAGTAGGGGCTGGTGCTGGCCTGCGGTGTGGGGACCGGGTCGGTGACGCCGACGATGACCTGGCTGGGGGCGGGGGTGGCGATGGTGCGGATGGACTTGCTGCGGGTGGACATGGTGGTCTCCTGCGTGCTGGGAATGGGTGTTTGGGCACAGGAGGGGCGAAGTGCCCTTCTATGCCTGTCGTCATTCCTATCCGCAGGATCTGGGGTGGTTCGGGACGCGTCGAGCCCGCCTGGGAGGCCCGCCATGGGGACAGGTTGGGGCCCTGCCCGCACGGTGGACCAAGGCGTCAACGAGCCAGGACATCAAGGAATCAGGGCGCCATGGAGCGCCAGGAAGAGCGGACGACACTGTCCGTCGGATGCGGTCAGGCGGTGGGTGCCGCCTGTGCCTCGGTGGTGCCGCTCGGCTCCACCGGCTCACGCTCCGGCGCCTGGGTCTGGGCGGGGGCGGTGGGCGCGGGCGCGGGCGCCTGGGTCTGCACGGGTTCCCGCGTCGGTGCCGGTCGCTGGGTCTGGACCGGCCTCTGCGTCTGGACCGGCCGCTGCGTCTGGACCGGCCGCTGGGTTCGCGCAGGGGCGCGGGTGGGCGGATCGTGCTCCACCGGTTCACGGGTGACGGGCTCGCGCGTCGCCGGGGCCCGGGGGTGGGGCTGCTCGGTGCGGGGCTGCTCGGTGCGGGGCTGCTCGGTGTGGGGCTGCTCGGTGTGGGGCGCCGTCGTGGCCCCCTGGCCGGACTCCGCCTGCTGCTCCACCACCCCGGGCCCACGGGTCCAGAGCCCCTGGTTCCCCGCCGTCGCGCCGGCGCCCTCCTCGGCCGTCCACCCGGTCCTGGTGCTGGCCGAGCGGCTGGGGCTCGGCGACGCGCTGGGCAACGGCGTCGGCGTGGGGCTCTGACTCGGCTCCAGCACCAGGCTGGGCGGGGCGCTGGCGGGCACGGCGCGCAGGGGCTGGTTGCGGAACCAGTCGGTCCAGGCGGGCTGTGCTCCGAGCACGGCACCGAGGCAGGCCATCGCCAGGCCGGCCACCAGCAGCACCCGGGTGCGTCGCCGGTCGTGCTCGACGGCGGAGAGGTTGCGAAGCACGCCCCAGACCGCCAGCACCAGGCCGCCGAAGAAGAGCGGGAACCAGCTGCCGGCCACCGCGCCGGCCAGCACCAGGTAGGCCACCCCGACGACGGCCAGGACGCGCGGCCTCAACAGGCGACGGGTCATCGGATCAGCGCCACAGGCCCTTGGTGTCGATGACCGTGCGGCCCTCCAGGCGGGAGCGGTCCAGGCTGCGGAAGGGGGCGTGGTCGACCAGCAGCACGACGATGTCGGCCTGCTCGAGTGCCTCGTCGAGGCTGGTCAGGGTGACGCCGCGGCCGGCCAGGTTCTTGGGCAGCTCGTCCACATTCGGCTCGACGGCCAGGACGGTGGCCTGGTCGAGCTCGCGCGCCAGGGTCTGCACGATGCCCACCGACGGCGACTCGCGCAGGTCGTCGATGTCGGCCTTGAAGGCCAGGCCGAGGCAGGCGACGGTCGGCTGCTGGGTGCCGCCGGCGACGAGCTGCTCGACGGCCTGGCGCACCTGGCCGACGACCCATTCGGGCTTGGCGTCGTTGACCTCGCGGGCGGTGCGGATGAGCTGGGCCTCCTCGGGCGTGCTGGAGACGATGAACCAGGGGTCGACGGCGATGCAGTGGCCGCCGACGCCGGGCCCGGGCTGCAGGATGTTGACGCGCGGGTGCTTGTTGGCCAGCTCGATCAGTTCCCACACGTCGATCCCGAGGCGGTCGCTGATCAGGCTGAGCTCGTTGGCGAAGGCGATGTTGACGTCGCGGAAGGCGTTCTCGGTGAGCTTGGCCATCTCGGCGGTCATGGCGTCGGTCTGGTGCAGCGTGCCCTCGCAGAAGGTGGCATAGAGGTCGCAGGCTCGCTGGGCCGCCTCGGGGGTGAGCCCGCCGACGATGCGGTCATTGGTGACCATCTCCACCATGATGCGGCCGGGCAGCACGCGCTCGGGGCAGTGGGCGAACTGGACGCCGGTGAGTTCGGGGCGCGCGGCGAGCAGCACCTCGCGGACGTGCTCGGTGGTGCCGGGGGGCGAGGTGGACTCGAGGATGACCAGCTCGTCGCCCTCCAGCTGCGGAGCCATGGCCGTCGTGGCGGCGTCGATGTAGCTGAGGTCGCCCTTGTGGCCCTCGGCGAAGGGGGTGGGGACGGCGATGATGTAGACGTCGGCCTTGGGGGTCTGCTTGGTGGCGGTGAGCTTGCCGGCCTTGACCACCTCGGCGACGACCTCGCCCAGCCCTTCCTCGACGAAGGGCAGTTCGCCGCGGTTGACGGCCTCGACGTGGCGGTCGCTGACGTCGACGCCGATGACGTCGAGTCCGGCGCGGGCCAGGACGGCTGCTGTGGGGAGTCCGATGTAACCCAGGCCGATGACGGCAATGGTCGAGTCCACGAGGTCTTCTCCGGGGGTGAGAGCGATGCGGGGGCGTCGGTGACGCTATCATCGCTTGCATAGGTTCGGGGGGACCGACGCGAGGGGCCTTCTGCTTTCCAGCCAGCATTCAGGAAAGTGTTTTGTTCAGGGTCGCACGCTCGTCATGAACTCTCCGAGGAGTCGAGATTCGCATCCTGTTGCTCACCCAGCACTTCCCGCCGCAGCCGGGGGTCCACGCCGACCGCTGGGAGTGGATGGGCCGGGCCCTGCGCGAGGCCGGGCACGAGCTCGACGTGGTGGTGCCGCTGTGGCGCAACCAGCCGCGGCTGACCGTCGACGACCCCCGTCTGGAGGTGCATGAGGTGCGCGCCCTGGTGCCGGGCCTGGGGATTCGCCGCCGCATCACCAATGAGGCGTTGGCCTTGGCGCAGTCGCTGCTGCTGGCCCTGCGCACCCCCCGTCCCGACGTGGTGCTGGCCACCGTCCCGGCCTTGTCGACGCTGCCGCTGGGCTGGGCGGTCTCACACCTGCGGCGCGCCCCCCTGCTGCTGGAGCTGCGTGACGCCTGGCCGCACCTGCTGGATGAGATGGCCAGTTGGAATGACGACGGCACCACCAGCCGCCCGCCGGCACCGGGCGGCACTGCGGTGCTCGCCGGGCCGCTGGCGCGCCTGATGTGGCGCATGGAGCGCCATGCCAGCGCGGTGGTGGTGACCAGCGAGTCGCTGCGCACGGGGCTGGAGGCCGACGGTTTCGCCCCGGTGCTGCTGGCGCGCAATGTGGCGCTGCGCCCGGGCAGGCCGGTGCCCCTGCGCGAGCCCGACGGTGAGCTGCACGTGCTCTACCTGGGCAGTTTCGGCCGGGCCCAGAAGCTGGCCACAGCCGTGCGGGCCGCGGCGATCGCCCACCGGGCGGGGGTTTCGGTGCGGCTGCGGCTGGTGGGCAGCGGTGTGCACGAGGTGCCGCTGCGCCGCCTGGCCGAGCGGCTGGGTGCGCCGGTGGACTTCGTCGAGCGGGTGCACGGCGGGGATGTCGCCGAGCACTATGCCTGGGCCGATTCGGTGCTGGTGATGTTGCGCGGCTGGAGCGGCATGGAGCTGACCGTGCCTTCCAAGCTGTACGAGGCGCTGGCCAGTGGCCGGCACGTCTCGGCGAGCGTGACGGGTGAGGCGGCCCGGATCGTCGTCGAGTCCGGTGCCGGTGACGTCACGGCCCCCGACGATGCCGAGGCGCTGGCGGCGCTGTGGCAGGGGCTGGCGAGCGATCCGTCGCGCCTGCGGGTGGGCGAGGGTGGCCGTCGCTGGGTGGAGCAGTGGGCGACGCCCGAGCGCGGCGCCGCGACGATGCTGCAGGCGCTGGAACTGGCCGCTGACCAGCACGGGCAGCACGCAGGGTCCCGGGGTACCCACAGGCTGGGCCCGTTGCTGCAGGATGCGGCGCTCACCCTCGGCACCATCGCATCGCACCTGGACGGCGACAGTGCCACCTTCTTCGTGCAGCTGGCCCGTCGCACCGGTCTGGCCCGGCGGGTGCGCACCGGGCGGGGTCCGCGGGCCTGGCAGGTGGTGGCGGCGCACCTGGCCGACCGTCCCGACGAGCTGCAGCGCACGGTTGCCGCCTGGGCCGAGCACTCCCCCGGCACCGGCCCGCTGGACCGCTTTGCGGCGGCGGCTGCCCTGGCGCACGGGCACCACGACCTGGTGCCGAAGCGCCTGGTGGGCCCCGATGACCGGGCCCGGCGTGAGCTGCAGGCCGGTGACCTCCACGCCGCGCTGGCCGAGGCGGGTCCGTCGACGCGGCTGGGGCGACGGATCCAGGGCACCCTGGATGCGCTGCAGCCGGGGCACCTGGCTCCCCCGGCGCGGGGCCCGCGGCCTGGCTGGCGGCCCGACCAGCGACGGGTGCTGCACGTGCTCACCAACTCACTGCCGCACACCCGCTCGGGTTCGACGCTGCGCAGCCAGGCGATCATGCAGGCCCAGCAGCGGGCGGGCTGGCGGGTGGAGGCGGTCACCCGGCTCGGCTATCCGGTGACGATTGGCCGTCTGGGAGCGCCGCGCCGCGAGCTGGTCGACGGTGTGCTGGTGCACCGCCTGGTGCCGTGGCAGATGCCGGCGGCCACCCCGCAGCGCCTGGCGGAGCAGGCCCGTCGGCTGGCCCGGCTGGTGGAGCGCTCGCGCCCGGCGGTGCTGCACACCACCACGGACTACACCAATGGCCTGGTCACCGAGGCGGTGGCGAGGCGTTTCGGGTTGCCGTGGATCTACGAGATGCGCGGGCAGCTGGAGCTCACCTGGCTCTCGAAGCGTCCCGAGCAGGTGCGGGAGCGGGCCGAGCACAGTGACTTCCTGCGGCTGCAGCGCGACCGCGAGACCGCCTGTGCGCTGGCGGCCGATGCGGTGGTGGTGCTCTCCGAGGTGCAGAAGGACGACCTGGTGGCCCGGGGCGTGCCGGCCGAGCGGATCAGCGTGGTGCCCAATGCCGTCGACGAGCACCTGCTGCAGCGCAGCACGAGTCGGCGCGAGGCCCGGGAGCGGCTGGGCATCGAGCCGGACGCGTCGTGGATCGGTGCGGTGAGTTCGCTGGTGGGCTATGAGGGTTTCGGCACCACGCTGGAGGCGGTGGCGCTGCTGCGCGCCGAGGGCCACGACGTGCGCTGTGCCTTGGTGGGTGACGGCACCGAGCGTCCGGCGCTGCAGCAGCGGGCGCGTGAGCTGGGCATCGCCGATGTCTGTGTCTTTCCCGGACGGGTGGGGCGCGAGGAGGCGCTGTCCTGGGTGGAGGCGCTCGACGTGGTGGCGGTGCCGCGGATGGACACGCCAGTGTGCCGGGTGGTGACGCCGATGAAGCCGGTGGAGGCGATGGCGCTGGGCCGCGCTGTGGTGACCAGTGATCTGCCGGCGCTGCGGGAGCTGCTGGAGCCGAGCGGCCTGCCGCTGGTGCCGGCCGGGGATGCGGCTGCGCTGGCTGGGGCCGTCGCCGGCCTGCTGGACGATCCGCAGGCCACGCAGGAGCACGTCGCAAAGGCGAGGGCCTGGGCCGCGCGCCGCACCTGGCAGCACGCGGCGGAGGTCTACGATCGCCTGTACCGAACCCTGGAAGGCAATCGATGAGCACCCCCCTGCGCTCAGCGGCCGATGCAGGGCCGGCACCGCGGATCCCCCCACGCCGCAGCGCCGAGCCCCGGCCGCTTCGTCCCGTCAGCGGCAGGCCCCCCTTGGGCGTCTACCTGCAGCAGTTGTGGGAGAGTCGTCACTTCATCGGCGAGCGGGCGTGGAGCCTGGCGGTGACGCAGAACCGGGGCCTGTTGCTGGGCAACCTGTGGCTGGTGCTGAACCCGCTGTTGGATGCCGCGATCTACATGGTGATCTTCGGCTTCCTCTTCGCCTCGAACATCCCGAACTTTCCTGCCTATCTGGTGATCGGCATCTTCATGTTCGGCATCACCAGCCGCGACGTCACCTCGGCGGCCAGCGTGATGGCCGCCAACCGTGGGCTGATGCGGGCCTTCAGTTTCCCGCGGGCCGCGCTGCCGCTGGCCTCGCTGGTGCGCAACATGATCGAGTCGGTGCCCTCGATCGTGGTGATGGCGCTGCTGACCATCCCCTTCGTCGGGCTGCCCGGTGCGGCGGTGCTGCTCTTCCCCGCCCTCTATGCGCTGCAGGTGCTCTTCAATGCCGGGCTGGTCTTCGCCGCCGCCCGGCTGTGTTCGATGGTGCCGGACTTCAAGAAGGTGATCCCGGTCTTCTTCCGCTTCCTGCTCTACGGCTCGGCGATCATGTTCTCCATCGACCGCTATGACGCCATTCCGTGGCTGGCGCGGATCATCCGGCACAATCCGCTCTTCCTGCTGGTGGACGGCTACCGACAGCTGCTGCTGTTCGACCAGGTGCCGGCGGCCAGCCACTGGCTGGAGCTTTCGGCCTGGGCCGTGGGCGTGCTGGTGCTGGGCTTCGTCTGGTTCTGGCGCGGGGAGGTGTCCTATGGCCGTCCCGAGTGATGCACAGCTCGGCCATCCGTCGGTGGTGGTGGAGGACGTCGTGGTGCGCTACCGCTCCGAGATGGGCCGCGCGACGCAGCGTCGCGGCCTGGGGCGGATGGCCGAGCTGGTGCTGCCGAGCCGCCGCACCGAGGTGGTGGAGGCGCTGAAGGGTGTCTCCTTCACCGTGCACGAGGGTGAGCACCTGGGCATCCTGGGGGCCAACGGTTCGGGCAAGAGCACCCTGCTGCGGGTGGTCGCCGGTCTGCAGACACCGCATGCGGGCCAGGTGAGTGCCACGGCGACGCCGGTGCTGCTGGGCGTGCAGGCGGCACTGGTGAACCAGCTGAGCGGGCGACGCAATGTCACCCTGGGACTGCTGGCGCTGGGCCATTCGCCCGAGAGGGCGGCCGAGCTGATGCCCGAGGTGGTGGAACTGGCCGGGATCGGCACCGCCATCGACCGCCCGATGAGCACCTATTCGTCGGGCATGAGCGCCCGGCTCACCTTCGCCATCGCCGCGGCCGCCGAACCCGAGATCCTGCTGATCGACGAGGCGCTGGGCACTGGTGATGCGGCCTTCGCGAAGCGCTCGGAGGAGACCATCGAGAGGATCCGGGAGCGCGCGGGCACCATCTTCCTGGTCTCGCACGCCGCCCAGACCATCGAGACGATGTGCACCCGGGCGATTTGGCTGCACATGGGTGAGCTGATTGCCGACGGCGATGCGAGGACGGTGGCCCGCACCTACCGCTGGTGGGCGTGGAAGACCGCCTCGAAGGAGTTCGAGATCGCCGACCGGGTGCTCTCGCAGGCCCGTGACGGTTTCCTGGTGGCCTCGCTGGAGGCCACGCAGTGAGCATCCAGCAGATGGTCGACGACCTGCGTCGGGCGCTGTGGCACCTGCGTGCCGGCGGATTCGACCAGTTGCGGGAGCATCGTCGCCGCAAGCGTCGCGGCAGCGTGGGCGTGCGCTTCGAGAGTCGCCTGTTCTCCGACGAGTCGGGGCTCGACGTGCGGCCCTTCGTCTGGCCGGAGGCCGAGCCGCGGCGCGATCTTCGGGTGGGCACGATCGCCGACGACTTCACCCGCGCCGCCTTCGCCTACGAGTGGCGCAGCGTCGTGCTGAGGCCGTCCACCTGGCGCGAGCAGGTCGACCAGATCGACCTGCTCTTCGTGGAGAGCGCCTGGCACGGCAACCACGACACCTGGCAGTACCAGCTCACCGGCAGCAAGGCGCCGTCGGACGAGCTGCGGGCGCTGGTGGCGGCCTGCCGGGAGCGCGGCATCCCGACGGTCTTCTGGAACAAGGAGGACCCCACCCACTTCGAGGACTTCCTCGGCAGTGCCCGCCTCTTCGACCACGTCTTCACCACCGACGAGGCCTGCCTGCCCCGCTACCGCGAGGCGCTGGGCCACGACCGGGTGGCGGTGCTGCCCTTTGCAGTGCAGGAGCGGGTGACCAATCCGCTGCGCCGCCAGGACGGGGCGCACGAGCGCGGGATCGCCTTTGCGGGCACCTGGTTCGCGCACAAGTACCCGGAGCGTCGCGAGCAGATGCGGCTGCTCTTCGACGCGGCGCTGGCCGTCGAGGCCGAGCACGGCGGGCCGCAGGGTGACTGCCGCTTCGAGGTCTTCTCCCGCTTCCTGGGCGGCGACGAGCGTTACCAGTTCCCCGAGCCCTATGCCTCGCACGTGGTCGGCAGCCTGTCCTATGACCAGATGCTCTCGGCCTACCGCGCCTACAAGGCCTTCCTGAACGTCAACACGGTCACCGACTCCCAGACCATGTTCGCCCGTCGGCTGCTGGAGATCACCGCCTGCGGCACCCCGGTGGTCACCACCCCCACCCCTGCCATCGAGCACTTCCTGGGCGACGGGGTGGCGCAGGTGGCCTCCACCGAGGAGGCGGTGCGGGAGCTGCGCCTGGTCGTCGACGATCCCGACCATGCCGCCCGCATGGTGCATCGCGGGCAGCGCCGGCTGTGGGCCGGGCACACCTACTCGCACCGGGTGGACGAGGTGCTGCGCGCCACCGGACTGCCGGGGGTGGTGGGCACCAACCGCCAGGTGAGCGTGGTGCTGGCCACCAAGCGGCCCCACCAGCTCGACCACGCCCTCGGCCAGGTCGCGCAGCAGTCCGGGGTCGAGGTGCAGCTCCTGGTGGGCGCGCACGGTTTCGCCCCCGAGCAGGCCTGGATCGAGCGGGCACGGGAGCGCGGCCTGGTGGTCGACGTCGTCGAGGCACCCCAGGACTGGCAGCTGGGCGACGTGCTCAATGCCCTGGTGGAGCGGGCCGATGCCCCGGTCGTCTCCAAGATGGACGACGACGACCTCTACCTGCCGCACTACCTGGCCGACCTGCTGGCGGCGCAGCGCATCACCGGCGCCGAGGTGGTGGGCAAGTATGAGCGGTGGGTGCACCTGGCCCAGCGCGACCTCACGGTGCTCGCCAGCCCCGGCATGGCCTGGCGCCGCACCGACTTCGTCGCCGGCCCGACCATCACCGGCACACGGGAGGTCTTCCGCGAGGTGGGCTTCCCGGCCCTGAACCGCAGCGAGGACACCGGCTTCCTGCGCGCGGCGCGGGAGGCCGGCGGGACGATTATCGCGACCGACCCCTTCAACTTCGTGCAGATGCGCTCCGGTGCCGACGGCGGCCACTCCTGGGACGTGGCCGACGACCACTTCCTGAAGGCGGAGCGGCAGGTGGCGGGGCTGCAGCTGAAACGGGTCATGGTCTGATCCGCCTCGGCAGCGCCCCCGACCGGACCAGCCGAACTGCGTCGGCCGGGGTGTCCCCAGGTCAGACCTGGTCCACCAAGGCGTTGAGGTTCACCAGCGAGGTCGCCTGCTTCATGCTCAGCACCGCGTGGCCGTCGGTGAGTGTGGTCACCACCAGGTTGACCTCCCCCTGGGACGGGAGATCGGATTGCCGGACCCAGTCGAGCAGACCTTTCTGCTGCTCGAAGAGCCGGTCGCCCGGATTGGTGATGATCGTGATCGCCGGGATGTGGCCAGAGCGTTCCATCCTCGACAAGACGCTGACCTGTTCGGGGTGCAGCACTCGATAGTCCTCGATGGGCATGCGGGTGATGTAGGTCTCGACCTCCTTCACCGCGGTCGGGAACCATCCGGCGAAATCGAGCTGGGGCACCTCGCACAGCGCCCGCGACCCGGGCAGGCTCGACGCCAGACTAATCGCACCGAAGCCGCCGAGCGAGGATCCATAGATGGTCAGGCGTGAGGGATCCAGCCGAAGTTCGTCCAGGATCTCGGTGACGATCTGCGCGAAGGCCTCGATGACATCGTGCCGGGGATGCATGTACCAGGCTCCGCGCAGCCGCGGGTGCTGCAGCATCGCGGGATCGGCGAAGGCCAGGACCTCCTGGCGTGGGACCAAGTGGCGCCACTTGAACCTCGAGGGAATCTGGGGGGCGTGGGCGTGCTCCGGCAATGCCCCGACGAAGGCGGACGGCATGAAGACCATCAACCCCGCCGGTTCCTCACGACGGGTGCGCTTGTAGGTGATGGGCAGGTCGGGAAGCCGCTAGTCGACGACGTCGATGTCTTCGGGGTCAGTCACTGTCCACACCTCTCGCTGCTCCAACCAGGTATGGAATTCAGCCTAGGGCCGCCAGTGCCTCCATCCCCGGGCGACACCACCGCGCGGCCGAGGAAGGATGGCCTGGCGCGCCTGTGTGGAGGTGGCATCATTGCTCCCAGACGAATGAGCGCTGGGCACCGCACGAGGTGCCGCCTGCGGGGGCTGCGCTGTCATCCCGGCAACGGGTGAGACGAAAAGGTGACTGGCCAGTGCCCCATGACGACGAGACACGCACCCCCGACGAGCTGGACCAACTGCTGGTGGACGCCATCGCGGGGGATCCTGCTGCCTTCCGCGACGAGTTCCTCAGGATGCGTACGGCCGAGCTGGCGCAGCGGCGCAAGGTGGCCTTGCTCGAAGCGGAGTTGAAGAAGGCACGCCCCAGGGCGAAGGAGGCCGACGACCTGCGCCGTCGCCTGGGAGAGGCCCACGGCAAGCTCGAGGCCTATAAGAAGGAGTACCAGCGGCTCAAGAAGGACCTTGCCCGGGTGCGTGCCTCACGCAGCATGAAGGTCGGCAGGGCGGTCCTGTCCCCCGTGCATGCCCTGGGCGGACTCCGGGGCGGGCGTGGGGGCACCGAGCCGACCGCTGCCGCCCACGTCGGCCCGGCACGTCCCGAGCCGTCGCCGGGTGCGGACCGGTTCGACGGGGAGTCGGCACTGCCGGTCGGCCAGCGTTCGCTGGCCACCCTGCTGGAGGAGTTCGGCACCCATCCTTCGCCCGTCACCCTGCAAAGGGTGCTGAGTCGCCGGTGGTACCAGCACGGCCAGGTCGAGGCCGCTGCCCAGCTGGTGCAGTCCGAGCCCGAACTCGTCGCAGGCCTGTCGGATCGGGACCGCCTCTTCACCGAGCGGATCCTCGGAGAGGCGCGGTTGCGTGACGGAGCCTTCCCCGTCCCACCACGCAGCCTCAGGACGGCCTACCTGCCCGAGCCGGGCAGGGTGATGTACTGCGTCCACTCCACCCCCGTCTTCAACTCCAACGGGTACTCCACGCGCACCAAGGGCGTGTGCGAAGCTCTGTCCACCGAGGTGGACCTGCGTGTGGTGGCGCGCGCCGGCTACCCGTGGGACGGCAAGGCCGACATCGCCAAGCCGCCTCAGCGTCGCACCGAGCGGGTGCTCGACGGGGTGTCCTATGTGCATCTCCCCGGCTCGGGGCTCGCCACCGCCCCCGCCGACCGATACCTGGTGGAGGCGGCAGACGCCTTCACCCGCGAGGCCCTGCGGCAGCGTCCCGAAATGGTGCAGGCAGCGTCGAACTTCCGCACTGCCCTGCCCGCCCTGGTCGCCGCCCGACGGGTGGGGGTGCCCTTCGTCTACGAGGTGCGCGGATTCTGGGAACTGTCCGCTGCCGCCGCCAAGCCCGACTTCCTGGGCAGTGAACAGTTTGAACTGCAGTCGCAGCTGGAGACCCTGGTGGCCCGGGAGGCAGACGTCGTGCTGGCCATCACCGACCAGGTGAAGGACGACCTGGTGCGTCGCGGGGTGGACGCCGCGCGCATCCATGTGGCCCCCAATGCGGTCAACCCCGAGGTCTTCCTGCCCCTGCCGCGCGACGTGCGGTACGCGCAGCAGCGCAAGATCCGCACCGACGTGCCGGTGATCGGCTTCGCGGGCAGCCTGGTGGGCTACGAGGGACTCGACACGCTGCTCGAGGCCTCCGCCCTGCTGGAGGAACGCGAGGTCGAGCACCAGGTGGTGATCGCCGGTTCGGGCTCGGAACTGGAGGCGCTCAAGAAGCTGCGTGACGAGCGCGGTCTGCGCGAGGTGCTCTTCCTGGGACGTCTTCCGCAGGAGGAGATGCCCCGCCTGATCAGCACCTTCGACATCATGCCCCTGCCCCGCCACAGCCTGCCCGTCACCGAGATGGTCTCGCCCTTGAAGCCGCTGGAGGCCTTCGCCTCGATGAAGGCCGTGGTCATGTCCGATGTCGCCCCGCACCGTGACCTGGCGGGCCCCGATCAGGACCGGGCACTGCTCTTCACCGCCGGAAGCGCCGAGGCGCTGGCCGACGCCCTGCAACGCCTGGTCGAGGCGCCGAGCCTTCGCCAGGACCTGGGTCGTGCAGCCAGGCTCTGGACACTGGACGAGCGCCGCTGGAGCCATGTGGCGCAGACAATGACCGAGGCCCAGCGACAGGCCCGTGAGGTGCATCGCAGTCTGGCCATCGCCTGCCCCGCCACTCGCCTGGGCGAGGTGCGCGTCGGTCTCGTGGCGGACGAGTTCACCACCAGCACCCTGTCGGCCTCGCTCGACGTGACACCGCTGGACCGGCACCGATGGGCCGACCAGCTCGAGGAGTCGTCCCTCGATGCGGTGCTGATCGAGTCGGCATGGTCGGGCAACGGCGGACAGTGGCACCGGGGCATCGGTGACTACGGCGACGAGGAGCACGCAGACATCGTGGCGCTGCTGGAGGCCTGCCGGCAGCGCGGCATCCCCACCGCCTTCTGGAACAAGGAGGACCCGGTCCACTTCGACCGCTTCCGCTCCACCGCCAGCCTGTGCGACCACGTCTTCACCACCGACGCGGACATGGTGCCCCACTACCTGGCCACGCCGGGGGCGGTGAGCCGAACCGCCTCGGCAATGCCCTTCTACGCGCAGCCGCTGATCCACAATCCCCTGCCGTCCGAGATGGCCTACCACGACACCGTGGCCTATGCGGGGACCTACTACGGCGACCGGTACAAGGACCGTTCTCGGCAGCTGCTGACCCTGCTGCAGGTGGCCCAGCCGCTGGGACTGACCATCTATGACCGTCAGGCCTCCCTGCCCGACTCCCCCTACCGCTTCCCGGCCGAGTTGGACCAGCACAGCGTCGGCAGCCTGCCCTATGACCAGGTGATCCATTCCTACAAGGCCCATCTGGCCCACCTGAACGTCAACTCGGTGGGCAACTCGCCGTCCATGTACTCGCGCCGCGTGGTGGAGATCGCCGCCTGCGGAGGCGTGGTGCTGTCCGGACCCGGTCGCGGTGTGGACGAGACCTTTGCCGGGCTGATCCCCACCACGGGTGATCCGCTCACCGCACGCACCCTGCTGGGGGCGTGGAAGCACGATCCGCAGGAACGGGTCGCCGAGGCTTGGCGGCAGTTGCGCGCTGTGCACCGCTCCCACACCATCGCGACGGCGATCACCGTGATGCTGCGCACCATGGGCCTGGCGGTGGCCGCTCCCGAGCGTCCCTCCTACGGGTTGGTGGTGGACGGGAAGCAGGACCTGCTGGAGGCCGTGCTGGACCAGTCGCAGCCCCCGCTGGAGGTCTTCGTCGACGATGTCGACCAGGCCTCGGTCCTGGCGGGCTCCCGCATTGCCGTGCGTCCCCTCTCCGAGCTGGGCCAGTGCTCGGCCGAGTGGATCGGGCATCTCGACCGGCCGGTGGCGCGCACCCACTTCGAAGACCTGCTGACCGCCACCGCCTATGGCGACTGGGAGCGCATCGGCTGGCGCGTGGCCACCGGCACCAGTGCCGGCGAACCGATGGCCCGCCCGGTCAGTGTCGCCGGTTCCACACAGGGCCTGGTCCTCAGCGGCTTCGTCACCGGCGCCGACGACCTGGCCGAGGCCCTGCGCACCGAGCGGGAGAGCTCGGTGGAGCTGCTCCTGGCGCCCGTCCGGACGGCCGGACCGGAGGCCGTGGTCGAGCAGTCGGCGCCCTGGGCCACGCCCCGGACCGTGCTGGTGGCCGGCCACGACCTCAAGTTCGCCACCGGACTGGTCGGCGCGCTGGAGGAGGCCGGACACACCGTCCTGCTGGACCAGTGGCAGGACCATTCCCGGCACGACGAGGAACGCTCGCTGGAGCTGCTGGAGGAGGCCGACGTCGTCTTCTGCGAGTGGGGGCTGGGCAATGCCGTCTGGTACTCCCAGCACGTGAGGCCGGGTCAGCGGCTGGTGGTGCGGGTGCACTCCCAGGAGCTCTTCCGCCCCTACCTGTCGCGGATCGTCGCCCAGAGGGTGGACCGCTTCGTCTTCGTGGGTCCGCTGGTGATGGCCGCGGCGATCGCCAGCCACGGCCTGCCGGCCGGCTCCTGCCAAGTGGTGCCGAATCTGGTGCGTGCGGACGAGCTGGCCCTGCCCAAGCTGCCGGGGGCCGAGCACACCCTGGGCCTAGTCGGGATCGTGCCGCGCAGCAAGAGACTGGACCGCGCCCTCGACGTGCTGGAGGAAGTCCTGGGGCGAGACAGACGCTACCGGCTTCGCGTCAAGGGAAAGCAGCCCTCCGACTACCCGTGGATGGCGCAACGTCCCGAGGAGATGGCCTGGTACGAGGAGGTCTACGCCCGCATCGACGCAATCAATGCGGCACATCCCGGTGCCGTCACCTTCGACCCCCACGGTGACGACATGCCCGAGTGGTTCCGCGGCATCGGGATCGCGCTGTCCACCTCGGACTTCGAGTCCTTCCACTTCACGGTGGCCGACGGCGCCGCCTCAGGTGCGCTGCCGGCCTGCCTGGAGTGGCCTGGTGCCGACCTGCTCTACCCGCGTGAATGGCTGGCCGCCACGCCGGCCGAGCTGGCCGATTCGATCCTGGCCCGCCAGCGGATGCCGCGCGACGAGGAAGCCTTCGTGCGCGAGCACTACGACGCCCGCGTGCTGCTGCCACTGCTGGTGGACGTGGCCGTCGGCCCCACCCCCACCCACTGACGGCCGCGGCTTGCCACGGCTACCGGCCCCCGCCGACCAATCCCCGAACCGGACAAGGAATCCTCGATGCGCCCGATCCCCCGACTGACCGTGCTCTGCCTGGCCATCACCCTGCCCTTGCTGGGCGCGTGTGGCTCCAACCCTGACCCCGACAACCCGCAGGACCCCGCCCACCCGTCGACCATCGCATGGCGTGCCCAGCAGCTCACCAGGGCTGCCGGCACCGAAGAGGTGTCCACCATCGTCAGTGCCCGCACCAGCATGACGGCCCGATTGGCGAAGAAGTCACGCATCACGGGATGGGCCATCACCCAGGGAGGCAGTCCGAAGGCGATCGATGTCGCCTCCTACACCCCGGTGGCGACCCTGCCGTTGGGCAGGCTCGACATGGCCTCCCAGCAGGAACTCGCCTCCCGGGCGTGCAATGGCGTCTCCCGAATGGTGACCACGGTCGTCGCCACCGGTCACGCGGTCACCTCGGTGCAGTGCGGGGACGACACGCAGGTGAGGGCAGTCCTCGTGGATGGCAAGCAGTTGCCGCCCTCCCCCGACCGCTTCTCCCCCGAGGGGATCGCCTGGGCACTTGAAGCCGCACGAACAGTGGCGCCCCAGGGCGGGCCACTGGCCCTCAATCTGGGGCCCGAGGACACGGTCTCGCTCATCGTGCCCACCATCGCTGCTGGAGGCACCAGGTGCCACCAGCCCACGGTGACTGTTCCCGTGCCCGGGCACGAGCTGGGGCAGGTGGCGCCGGAGACGTGCAGGACCGCGAAGGATCCCCGCGCCGACCGTTTCTACTCAGCCCGTGGCAGTGTCGACCTCTCCCAGCTTGATCCCGGTCGTGTCAGCCGCGCCCTGGGTCTCGCGGCCCAGAAGGCGAACAGCTCCCTCGAGGAGTGCTCTGCGGCGCAGGTGCGTGCCTCGAAGGGTGGAGCGGAGGCAGTGGTCTCCTGCCCGGCCGGGGGAGGCAGGACCTACGCCGTCGAACCGATCGACTGACCCCGGCCCACCACGGCCAGGCTGCCGTGGGGGCCCTTGGTCCCCACGGCGCCGAAGGGATCAGGTGACCTTCTCCAGCCGGGCCAGGAAGTCGCGGTAGTACCCCGGGACGTAGTGGAAGGGGGAGACGCCCCACTGATGGCTCGGGTCCGCAACCCAGTGCCGCTCGTCGACCATGATGATCCGCTCGGGCGGGACGTCGCCGGCGATCCGTTCCAGACGATCGGCGAGCCAGCTGTTGGCCTCGATGATCTCGGTGGCCTCCCCTGCCGGCTGGTCACTGCCCTGGACCGTCGCCACCCAGGGGGCGGCATGCACGACCAGTCGCGATCGAGCACCGATCCGGTCGAGGAGCGCGAGGAAGTCTGTCCACCCCTGTTCCCACAAGGATGTGTGACGTGCAGAGCCGAACTCGTGCACGGTGGCCGTGGAGGTGTCGACCCCGAGTTGGCCGAACTCCCACGACGCGGTCACCAGTCCCCCGTCCGGGTACTCCAGGACCGGGAACCGCTCGTCCACCATGTCGTAGACGATGGTCTCGAAGTCACCACCCTCCAACCAGGCACGTGCCCCCTTCTCGATGTCGTCGCGCACGGTACGGCGCAGGAAGGCGGAGGCCAGAGGGCCATAGTCGGGGTCCAGTCCTCGGGGCGCAGGGCCCGTCATGCTGCCCAGCGCGGTACGTGCCAGGTACCGGGAGATTTCGTAGTGGTTCGGCTCGGCGACCTCGAATGCGTCGCGGGTGACGCAGCTGCCCACGATGGCAATCCTTCGCGGGCCGGGATCCTTGGGTCCATCCTGCTCGGCGGGGGCAGCACAGCCGGACACGAGGCGCGCCACGAGCTCCCCGGTCTCCCGAGCCGAGTGGCCCGCGACCATGTGGGTCAGGCCCTGGACAACGATCCCTGCGGGCAATGGCGCGTGGCCGTCACCCCAGGCCAGCACTCGTGCCACTCCCCCGCCCGACGGCGCCAGGAACTGGCCGTCCCGCTCGGACCAGCCCTCGCGAGCCATCAGGGGTCTGAGGTGCTTGTCCAGGTGCCAGTCCGCCGCGTTCTGCAGGATCAGCACCTCTCCAGCCGCGGCCAGACCCGAGACGCGGTGTGTGATGCCCCGGGCGGCCAGCATCTTCTCCAGGTGGCGGCGCTCGGGCAGCCGCACGCTGATGCCCGGGATCGCGTGGGTCAGGTACTTGCGGACGAAGATGGGCGCGTAGTCGAGGATGTCGGTCTGGGGATTCCAGACGAAGGCCTGCGTACCACCCCCCAGGACCGAGGCGAAGTGCAGTGCGGCAAGACCTCCACCCGATCCCCCCGCCAGCAGCAGTTTCCGGCCGAAGTGTCGGGAGAGTTCACCGAGCAGCGAGGCGATCGTCTCCTGGACTTCCCTGTTCGCGGCATACCAGCCGAGGACCAGTTCCTCGTCGAGGTGCAGCGTGGGATCGCTCACCGCCACCCATGTGGTGCCGAGCGCTGCGGACACCGACCGTCCCGAGAAGTAGGGAGGCGTGGTGCCGGCGCGCTTGCTCATGGCGCCGTTGAGGAAGACCACGATCGGTTCCGGACCATCGTGGGCGATTTCCTCGTTCACCAGGATGTCCACGTGGTTGCCGTCGGACAGGCGGAAGACGTGGACCCCGGCCTGCCAGTCACCCGACTCGGCCCAGGACCGGCCTGCCTCGTGGTGGACCACTTCCAGGTTCATCCGCTCGTGGTTGCACTGGTCCGTGGACTGTCGGGGAGGCGGGATTTGCAGGACCGGCACCGGCTCCACGGTGACGCCCGCGGGAACCAGCTCGGGGCGGCTGGCTGCCAGCGCCGCGAGCAGCTCCTTCTCGAAGGCCCGGGGGAAGCTCCCCACGCATGTGATCGGATCACCTTGCCTGTCGGCACGAAAGCATCGATGACGTGGGTCCACCGTGATGATCCGCTCGGGCGGCAGGGATTCCCGGATGATGCCGTGGAGCGCCGCGAGCCAGTCGTTCTGCGTCTGGAGCCACGCCTCCTTGGGATGGGCAGTGCCGTGGTCGTCCATCAGGGCGAAGTAGGCCTCGTGGACGAACAGGCGGTCCAGCTTCCCGCTGGCACGCAACTGGTCCATGAAGGTCATCCATCCCCGGCGCCAGAGCTCCAGGTGGCCTGGCTGTCCAAGGGCCACCGGCGCCTGACCGCTCCCCGATGGTCCTGGTAGCCGCTCCTCGAGGCAGTCGAGCAGGATGATGTCGTGGGTTCCGACCTCGACGGCGGTGCGCAGACCCTGCCCATCGTCGCCCATTGCGACCGGCGAGGGGGGCTCTCCCTGACGGTGAGGGTCAGCGGAGTCCGACGAAAGCAGGCTGGTCAAGGACGTGCGCGTCACCGAGCTGGCGAGGTCGACATCGACCCACTGGATCGCCCGTAGGGCCGCCAGGCTCTGCCCACTTCCTATCACCAGTGCCCTCAACCCCACGTCGTGTGCCTTTCGCTCGCGCTTGCCCTGCTGTCATGTCAATCGTTGCCCGTCATGGGCCCGTGGGCGTTCGGCTCAGTCCAGCACCAGGGCCAGTTCCTGCGCGATGACCTTGTCCAGCGCCACCTGTGCACGGGCCCGTGCCGCAGCGGCGGCCGAACGCCGCAGGAAGTCCTCCGGGTCGTGGGCCAACTGCCACACCCCTTCGGCGAGGGCATGGTGGTCCTCCCCCGGCACCAGGACCCCACAGCTGTCGTCCACAAACTCGGGCACGGCAGCCACGGCGGTCGTCACCGGCACCAACCCCGAGGACATCGCCTCGTCACGGGAGACGCCCTGGGTGTCCATTCGCGTCGGCACCAGGAAGATGCCGTGGTCCCGGTGCAGCTCCGCGATCTCGGGGTGGGTGAGGAAGCCCTGCCTGATGTCCACATTGCCGAACTCCTGCAAGGGCTGGAGCGTCTCCTCGAAGAGGGGGCCGTCCCCACAGAAGGTGAAGTGCAGGTCATCGAAACCTTCGCGCCCCGACAGGTCCACCACCGCCTTCACGCTCAGGTCGTTGGCATAGGTCGCATTGGCATAGGGACGGATGCTCAGGATCCGTCGGGCATCGGCAGCCGACTTCGGATGGTGGGCGAACAGGTCGGTGTCGATCGGGTTGTGGATGATCGAGTAGCGGTCCTCATGCAGGGGCGCGATGTCGTCGAAGACCGTCTCGGCGAACTGGCGCGAGACGAAGACGAAGTGGAAGTTCTCCGGAGGATGGTCGAAGACCTCCTTCCAGAACTTCTCCCGCTTGGCCGAGAGCAGCTGCGCCTCCTCGCGGTCTGCCTCGGTGTGCAGGTTGAAGGCCCGACGCCACCACGGCTGGATCTCGAAGCCGTGGACCCAGACGACCACCTTCTCGAGGGAGGTCTGCTGGCGCAGGATCTTCCACAGCGGCGGGGTCAGCACGTGCACCATGGCCCTCCGGGTCCGCCCCAGCGCCAGGGTGGCGGCCAGGGTCGCTGGGTCACACCCGGTGACGTCGACGTCCTCGAACTCGCGGAACTCACGCCCCACACGGTGCGGGTCCACCACCATCACCTCGGACTCCAGACCCTGCGAGTGGTAGGCCCGCACCCTGGAGTGCACGAAGGCATTGCGGTAGAGATTGTCGTGACTGGGGTAGATGTTGCTGATCACCAAGGTGTCACCGGCCATACGGACCGGCATCGGGGCGGCGGGCACCCGGGTGCCGGCCAGACGCTCCAGGACGGCCTGCCCCGGCCCCTTCACCCTGAACCCCAGACGCAGGTGGGTGGCCCCCTGCGGCAGTTCCAGGGGCACGGAACGGCCATTGTTGACCATCACGTGGCCCAGACGGTTGCCCTGGTCGTCCTGGAAGAGGACGGCGAGCGTCACATCCAGTCCGGGGCCCACCCGGAAGTGGACGGCCGGCTCCTGCGGGTCGAGGAGGCCCTCGATGGGCATCGCCTGACCGTAGCCGTACAGGTGCGCCCCGGCCTCCAGCCAGGATCTGATCTCCACCTGGCCGGTCTCGTGGATGCTGAACTCCCATCCCTCGACGGGGTCGACGCTCGATGCCGTCGCGACCAGGTCGAACTCCCAGTCGGTCAGTTCGTCCTCCGGCACCTCGAGGTCCTGGGCATGGTCACGCAGCTCAGCCAGGCTCGCACCCTCGTCCACGTCCAGGTCGTCCAGTGCTGCCAGGATCGTGGCCGGTGCCGCGCTTCCACCGGCACAGTGGCCCAGGGATCCCACGGCCAGTCCGGCCATCTCGTCGGGCCAGGACCGCTGCTCGACCACAGCCTGCCAGGCAGCGCCGGTGATCATCCCGCGGTGCAGCACCAGGGTGGAGCTCATCTGCCAGCTGTGACCCTCCCGTTGCAGGCGCAGCTGGCCGTCGGTGAATTCCCAGTGCTCGTCGAGCCCGGCACAGTCCACCTCGGCCCACCCGAGGGCCTGCCCCAGGTCGGACAGATGGTGGGGTCCGTACCAGTCCGCGGCGTTGACCCCTGCGGCATGGGTGCAGCCCTCCACCCCTGCCCAGTCCAGTGCGGCCGGGACGGAGGCGAAAACCCGCACCCGAGGATCCTCGGGCTGGTCACAGTCCCCCACCAGGGCCAGGAGCCACCGTGCATGGTCCTGCCCCTGGACCGTCTCCAGCACCACACGGGCCTGTTCGCCGTCCTCGACAGTCGCCAGCAGGAAGACGTCGGGCACGTCATCGACGTCCGGCAGCAGCCCGAGTTGCCGGGCGATGAAATCGGTCCGTTCGGCATAGGTGTGCTCCCGCATCACCTTGCGCAGCGCCATCGTGCGCAGGCGCTGGACCCCATTGGGTTGTGCCTCCAGCCACGCCAGACGGCTGGCCGTCTGGGCGGGCGAGTCCGAGGCCAGGGCCAGGTCGCCGAACATGGCGCGCAGGCCTCGGGAGAAATTGCTGATCACCAGCGTGTTGCTGGCCATCAGCTCGTAGACGCGCCGCGCGAACATCGACTGGCTCTGCTTCACCGAGTTCAGGTTGAGGTTCGCGGTGTAGCCCTTGTAGGCGATGTCGATCTCGGAGGGCGTCAGGCCTCCGACGATGAACTGCCGGTAGTCCTCGGGGAAGCTGTAGTCCCCCTCCGGCTGGCCGAAGTTGCGGTCGTAGATGTGGAAGGGGCCGCTGTCGGCCAATGCTGCCGACAGGTGTTCCAGGTCGATGATGCGTTCGGGATACCTGCGGTAGTAGGCACCGGCGAAGGCACATCCCTCGATCCGGCGGAAGGATTCCACCGGGTTGTGCACCGCCGGCTGTGCCGCGAAGGGCAGGAAGTGCACATTGTCGTGGCCGACGGCTGCGCGGTAGCGGGGCACCACGTCGAGATCGGTGGTGAAGATGGCGTCGAACTCTCGCGCCAGGGTCAGGAAGGTCCGGAAGTGCACCGGGTCTTCCTTGTTCCAGAAGGCGGTGGGGACACCCCGCTCCCGGCACCACTGGAGGATCCCTCGGATCTCCGGTCCCATCCGGAAGACCTCGTTCCACCACGTCTGGTGGGCGCCGCGCCAGGCCGACTCCACCAGCAGCATGTCCGGCTGGGCAGCAGCCAGTTCCACCTGCCAGTCGCGCATCGTCAGGGGGGCCAGGTCGACCTCCGGATCGAAGCACGCGGCGGAGAAGTCGTCCAGGATGCAGGCCACGGTGAGTCCGCCGGCTCGGCCCGAGCGCTGCCGCAGGGGAACCTCCGGGCGCGACAGGCGCCGCTGCGTCATGAACTGCGGTGCGTCGCTCACGGGTTGATCTCCTTTGTGGTGGGCGAGCCTGCCGTGCGTCCTGCCGTGTAGAGCCGCCATGGCAGGGTCAGGACTGTGACCGGCCCGCGGGTGCGCCCGAACTCCTTGCCGACGCGCATGGTGCGACTGCGTCGCAGCAAGGACAGTTCGTGACGCAGCTGGCGATTCTGCTGTTCCAGGTTCTGGACGGTCCCGGCGAGCCGATCGACCTGACCGGCCCACTGCTGCGCCTCGCCGGCCTGGCGGTCGATGACCAGCGCATGGTCCTGGAGGACGGTGTTCATCCTGGCGAGGTCGCCCTCGAGCTCGCGTGCCCGGGTTCGCATGTCGGCCACCTCCTGCTCCAGGGCGGCTGACCGGTCCTGGAGGGCCTGCTTCTCGCGCCTGTGCCGGCCCTCCAGTCCCTCCAGCTGGCGACGTAGGCGTGCAATGAGCCCGTCGGCGATTCCTCGCTCCTTCTGCGCACCGTCCAACTGGCGAAGCTGGCGTGCCACGAGCCCCTCGGCGATCCGTCTGCCCTTCTGTTCCTCCTCCAGCTGCCGATGCACACCCTCCAGCTCGGCCAGCCGTCCAGTCATCTCCCGCTCTGCTGCCTGCCGTTCCCCGATCCAGGTGCGCAGGTGCTGCAGGTCCTCGACGTGCATGTGCACGGCCTCTGGCTGGGGACACGCAGGCGCCATGCCGGGGCGCTCCAGCGAGGCGATGATGCGCCGGGCCTCCTCGCGCTCGCGCGCCCACCCGAGTCGCCCGGCCCTGTCCGCCAGCTCCTGGAGGAGACCTTCGCGCTGCCGGTCTGCAGCCTGTCGCTGGGCACGCAGCTGGGTGTCCGCTGCGGCGCGGGCCTCCCGCAGCCGGGCCGCGTGCTCCCCCTTCAGGTCCAGCAGTTGCTGCTGCAAGTCGCTGACCAGGGCCGTGGCCTGGCGATACTTGGCGTTGGCCTCGTACAGGTGTTCGCGTGACGTGGTCCACCCCACCTGCGCCTGGTGGTAGCGCAGCAGCAGCCCGGTGACCCCGGACTGGTCGCGCGGTTCGGCGGACCATGCGAAACGGTGGGTCGGCGAGGCATTGAAGGTCTGCTCGTAGTGATAGCCCAACGGCTCCAGGAGGGCCCAGACATCGGCGAAGGCCTGCTCGTCGAGGCATTCCACGTAGAGCAGGGGGTGGTGACGCTCGATCACCGGCATGGCTCCGCGCAGCACCTCCACCTCGGTCCCCTCGGTGTCCACCTTGATGGCTGCGACGGCGCGCCCGGGATCGGTGAGGATGCCCACCGTGACCTCGATCCCTGTCGACCCCTCGTCCAGGTGCCCGATGCCCATGTTCTGTTCGGTCATGCCCACCAGACGGGAGCGGCCGTCATGGTCGGACAGTGCCTGCTCGACCACCTCGACCCGGCCCGTCAGCTGGTTCGCCTCCACCGACACGCGCAGCGCCTCGGCCAGCTCGTGGTGCGGCTCGAAGGCGATCACGTCCCGCCCGTGTGCGCCCCAGGCCAGACTGTGGTTGCCGATGTTGGCGCCGACGTCGACGACCAGGTCTCCCTCTCGCGTGCGGGCGAGAAGGTCCTCCACCATCTCCTGCTCATAGGGCTGGGCAGTACTGGCGACGTGGTGCTGGATCGAGTCGGTCTCGGCCCACGGCAGGTGCATCCGGTAACCGACCTCGCCCACCCTCACCGGGTGGAGGCGGGTCCCGTGCTCACCGGGGCCATTCCCGTCCGGGGACCGGGTCATGCGTCAACCTCTGCGGCAAGGACCGACGACGGGGCGCCCGCCGTACCTGTGATGGCGGCGACACAGCGGTCAAGTTCCTGGAGGAAGTGGAGGTAGTAGGGGTGCACGTAGTGGAAGGGACTGACGCCCCAGCGGTGTCCCCCGTCCGCCACGGTCAGGGCATTCGGCACCCTGATGAAGCGATCGGGGGGCAGGGAGCTGCGCATGACCTCCTCCGCCCGCGCCAGCCATGCATTGGCCCTGGCAATCTCCTCCGGCCGGCCGGGCGAGTCCCCGGTCTGTTCGACGGTCGTTCCCCAGTAGGCCAGGTGCACCACCAGCCGGTCCCTGAGCCCGGCGTCGTCCAGCAGGCGCAGGAGCGTGGCCCAGCCACGACGCCACCGTGTGAAGTGCTCCTCGCTCCACGGCAGGATGCGTCGGTACTGCCCGGATTCGATCCCCAGGTGTCCGAACTCGTTGGACAGGGTCACCACCCCGTCATCGGGCAGGACGGCGAGGGCAAAGCGTTCGTCGATCGGGTCGTAGACGATGACATCGGGGGAATTGGTGCGCAGCCAGTAGCGACCGAACTTCTCCACGTCCCAGCGCACGACACGTCGCTGGAAGGCCGAGGGAATGCGATCGAAGTCCGCCCCCAGCTGACGAGTGGCCGGACCCAGGAAGCTTCCCAGCCCGGTGCGCGCGCTGTAGTGCTCGATCGTGTAGCCGCTGGCCTCCGCGCAGGCGAAGGCATCCCGGGTGACGCAGCTCCCGATGATGGCCACCGAGACCGGTTCCTGTTTGCCTGTCACCGGCGTCTCCTCCTGATTGATGGGGTGCAACACACTCCCGGACCAACACACCAGGCCCGAGCTCCATTCTTCTGCCATTCCTCAGCTTCGAGACAGAGCCACGCGGGCAGCCGGGGTGGAAAATGCCACCCCGGCCCTGACGGACTACTGCTGCGCGACGGCGTAGGGCGAGGTGACGCCGACGCTGGGAAGGCTCTCGGCCACCGCCTCCTCCAGTTCCTCCACCTCACCGACCAGCTCCGGCACGAAGTCGGCCACACGCGTGCCGACCCCGAGCAGCTGCTCGATCGCGGCCACGGCCCGGCGGGCGGCCAGGCCGTCGCCGTAGGGGTTGACGGCGTGGGCCATCTCCTCGTAGGCGATCGGATTGTCCATCAGGCGCGCCACCTCGTTGACGATGCGCTCGGTGTCGGTGCCGACCAGCTTCACGGTGCCGGCGTGGACGGCCTCGGGGCGCTCGGTGTTCTTGCGCAGCACCAGCACGGGCTTGCCCAGGCTGGGGGCCTCCTCCTGCACGCCGCCGGAGTCGGTGAGCACCAGGTGGGCGGCCTTCTGCAGGTGGATGAACTGCACGTAGTCGAGTGGCTCGATGGTGATGACATTGGGGTGCTGCTCCAGCACGGGCACGAAGACCTCGCGCACGGCCGGGTTGCGGTGCATCGGGAAGACCACCACCGCATCCGGGTAGCGCTGGGCGATGCGGCTGACGGCGGCGGCGATGGCCTTCATCGGCTCGCCCAGGTTCTCGCGGCGGTGCACGGTCAGGGCGATGATGCGTCGCCCCTCCTGCACGGCACGGGTCAGGCGCTCGTCGTCGAAGCTGGCATCGATCTCGGCGGTCTTGAGCATGGCGTCGATGACGGTGTTGCCGGTCACCACGATCTGCTCGTTGTGCACGCCCTCGGCCAGCAGGTTCTTGCGGGCCTCGTGGGTGGGGGCCAGGTGCAGGCGGGCGACCTGCCCGGCGAGCTTGCGGTTGGCCTCCTCGGGGAAGGGCGAGTCGATGTCGCCCGAGCGCAGGCCGGCTTCCAGGTGCACGACGGGGATGCGGCGGTTGAAGCCGGCGATCGCGGCGGCGGCGACGGTGGTGGTGTCGCCCTGGACGACGACGGCGCCGGGCTGCACCTGGGTGATCAGCTCGTCCATGGCGGCAAAGACCTTGCTGGAGAGCTTGTTGAGGCTCTGGCCGGGCTCGAAGAGGTTCAGGTCGTGGGCGGGGACGATGCCGAAGACCTCATTGACCTGGTCGAGCATCTCTCGGTGCTGGCCGGTGATGGCGGTGACGCACTCCAGGACGGAGGTCTGCTGCATCGCCCGCACCAGCGGGGCCACCTTCACGGCCTCGGGGCGGGTTCCGTAGATCACCAGGACACGGGGGTTCATGGGTTCTGCTTTCTCGTGACGCAAGGACTGAACCGTCCCGCGCACGAGGGTGGGCCACGCCGGACGGACCGGCCCCGCAGGGCCGGGGTCTTCTCCCCCGAGAAGCAGCATGTCCTCGCCCCCCGGCAAGTTATGCAGCACGACCACCATATCGGATTCAATGGTTTTCGGCCGATGGTGTGCCGCACAGGGGGTCAATCCGGCCTTGAGCCAGGCCCAGCCGTAGAATCCGATCTATGATGTCCGACTCCCCCACCGGCACGGCAGCCCCCCGCCGACCGCGCCCGCTCCTCATCGCCCTCATCGGTCTGCTGGTCCTGGCACTGGCTGGCGGCGGCTACTACGTCTACCGCCAGCAGAGCGCCTACAACAACGTCAAGCAGGAGGGCCTGCTGCCCAGCACCCAGGCCGCCGCGCTCGTCGTCCCCCAGGACGACCAGGGCAACCTCGTCGACCCGAAGGGCCAGATGCTCGCCGACGACCAGGGCCAGCCGATCGACGCCTCCACCCTGCACGTCGACGCCGAGGGGCGCGTCGCCGACGCCCGCAACCGGCCGCTGCTGGTGCTCGACGGCACCGCGCTGCCCAAGATGAGTGAGGACCAGGAGGGCGAGTACCTGATGGGCGTCAGGAGCAATGCCGCCGCCCAGCCCAGCAAGGCGGCCAGCGCCGGCGAGGCCCTCAACTTCCTGGTGGTCGGCACCGACAAGGCCGACGGCGGCAGCGCCCGCAGCGACGTCATCGTCGTCGCCCACATCTCCAGCGACCGCAAGCGCGTCGACCTGATCCACGTGCCGCGCGACTACTACGTCACCATCCCCGGCCACGGCAAGAACAAGATCAACGCCGCCTACGCCAGCGGCGGCACCGGCCTGCTGGTGCAGACCCTGCAGCCACTGCTCGGCGTGCCCATCGACCACGTCGCCAAGGTGGACTTCGAAGGCTTCAAGAACATGGTCGACGCGCTGGGCGGGGTCAACCTGCCCGTCGACGGCCAGCGCGTGCGGATGAACGGCGACGAGGCCCTCACGTGGGTCCGGGAGCGCAAGAGCCTCGGCCAGGGCGACATCTCCCGTGGCCAGCGCCAGATGCAGTTCATCCGCGCCGTCATGATGGAGTACCTGGGCCGCAGCGGCGTCGACAGCGCCTCCCAGGCCAGCAAGCTGATCGACGTCACCGCCGAGAACGTCGTCGTGGACGACTCCCTACCGCCCGCCGAGCTGAAGAAGCTCGCCCAGAGCCTCGACGACGTCAACGGCGAACGCCTCACCATGCACACCGCCCCGTGGACCTCGGCAGGCCCCGGTCCGCACGGCATGGCCATCGTGAACGCCAGCGAGCCCCAGCTGAAGAAGCTCGCCACCGCCCTGCAGACCGACTCGATGCAGGGCTACACCGACGACGTCTCGCCCAAGAGCGGCTTCGGGGGCTGAGGATTGTCCAAGGATCCACACACCCGATCGGCGAGCATCCAAGGGTCGCGGTAGAACTGTGACACAGGGCCGACGACGACGCGACCCCCGATCTCCAGGAGGCTCCATGACCCGCACGATGCTCGCCGAACGCTTCTACGCCGACGAGAGGAGGATCACGCTCGAGGAGCTGCCCATTCCCGTTCCCGGCCCGGGCCAGGTGCGGATCAAGGTCGCCTACTGCGGCATCTGCCACTCCGACCTGTCGTTGATCGACGGCAACTTCCCGGCCCGGATCCCCGTGGTCACCCAGGGCCACGAGGTGAGCGGCCACATCGACGCGCTGGGCCCCGGCGTCACCGGATGGTCCGAGGGCGATGCCGTGATCCCCAGCGCTGGCCGCGCCTGCCTGGCCTGCCGCAACTGCCGCCGCGGCAACTTCGCCGACTGCCTCAACCTGCAGCTGATGGCCTTCGACTTCGACGGCGGCTGGGCCGAGTACCTGGTGGTGAACGCCACCGGACTCACCCGAGTGCCCGACGGCGTGCCGATGGACCAGGCCGCGATCCTGGCCGATGCCGTCTCCACCCCCTTCGGCGCCGTGGTATGCACGGCACAGGTCCACCTGGGCAATGCCGTGGGCGTGTGGGGCCTGGGTGGTGTGGGAACGCACATCGCGCAGCTGTCAAAGCTGGCCGGCGCGGTGCCGATCATCGCCGTCGACATCAACGATGCCGCCCTGGAGCGCGCCACCCGTCTGGGAGCCGACTTTGCCTTCCGCGCCGACGACCCCGACCTGGTAGCCAAGATCGAACAGGCCACCGGGGGCCGCATGATCGACGTCGCCTTCGACGCGGTCGGCATCACCGCCACCACGGCCCAGGCGATGAAGACCCTCGACGTCAACGGCAAGCTGGTCAGCGTCGGCCTGAGCGGCCAGGAGATGAACATCGGCACCTTCAACGAGGTCGGGCTGCGACGCAAGCAGGTGATGGGCCACCTGGGCTACAAGGTGCAGGACATCGCGATGCTGGCCGAGCTCGTGGCATACAAGCGCCTCGACCTGTCGGAGTCGATCTCGGCCGTCGTCCCGCTGCGCGAGGTGGAGCGGGGTATCAAGATGCTCGAGAGCCGCGAGGGCAATCCCATCCGCATCCTCGTCCAGCCCTGAGCCAGTGCCTCGACGGGCCCGGCCGATGCATGCGGCCGGGCCCGCCCCGACAGTGATGACCGACTCGATGGAGCACGAGGCCGGAGATGTCTGCCCCAGCAACGGCTTGCGGGGGCACATGTGCCAAGCCGGGCCACCTCACCACATGCGGCTGGTCAGCCGACCACGCGGAATCTCCATCCGGTACGCTCGCACCCATGGCGACGGGCTCCAGTGATGCAGCTACGACACCCGGGCCTGCCCAATGAATTGGCCAGTTGACCCAGCCACGGGTTCAGAGATCCATCCCGGAGCCATGAGTGGGATCGCGCGGGAGTGGCGTGGTTTGGATGTGCCGGGCCACACGAGTGTCTTCTGTGGCATTGACGAGTTGCTGAAAGCACGCCACGGTTGGCAAGAGGAGCCCCACCCCGGCATCGTACGTGGCCGCCGTAGCGACCTTCGCGCACTGATCAAGAGGGCGGAACAAGGCGCCCTGAAGCCTCAAGAGTCGAAGTGGTCAAGGCAGAAGCTGACAGCCCCCTTCGTATGGGAGCTCAAATGGCAATTCGACGGCACCCGGGCAAAGAAGGGCAAGAAGGGCGCGCGGCCGCGACTTCCCACGGCGGGGCAGATCGAGTGTCGCATCTACTACGCCGAGCCAGATGCGGTCGACTTCACCGTGGTCTTGTACGCCCACAAGAAGAGCACCGTCGGCACCCAGAAATCCATCAACGACGCACAGTCCAGACACATGAAGACAGCCGCGAACTGGCTCCAGCAGTACGCCACCATGGCTCCGCCATGGGGTGCCGTGTCACGCCTGCTGGACGTTGCGCCTCTCAAGTAACAGCCCTACCCCGCACTGCGGTGGCTTGCCTCCCGCCGCCGCATCTATAGACTCAAGGTTATGAAGACGCTACGGGAAGCGCGCGGTGAACGTCTCACCGCCGACGAAAGCCGGACGCTCGATCAGCTGTCGGACCAGCTGTCCGAGAATGATCTGCAGTTCATCGAAGCGTTGATCGCCGTCCGTGAGCAGCGAGGACTCAGCCAGAGCGAGGTCGCCGAGATCATGCAGGTGTCGCAGCCGGTGGTCTCGAAGTTCGAGTCCCTTGAAGGCAATCCCACACTTGCCACCATTCGCCGCTACGCAAACGCCATCCAGGCGCTGTACTGCCACAAGGTTGAAGCGGAGGCAGGCCAACTGGACGATGATCGGGCGACGGACTGGGTCAGCACCACGATGAGCGCGCGCGTCACCGCTCAAGATGGCGAAGGGACGTCGTTCGTCCAGCAGACCACCCGCAACGCGCTGTCCGTTACGTGGAACCAGTCCAGCGGAGGCGCAACCGTACTACACCTGGTCTCGGATCCTCCAAGCTCGATGAGCAGTGCCAGTGACACCAACCGCAGTGACTTCGCACTGGCCGGATAGGTTTCTGCCGTGGACATCTTTGAGTTGGTGCAGTCGGTCACCCTCACGGAAGTGAGGATCGTGGAAACCTACGGCGCGGCCAAATTTCCTGGGGGTCGTGTGACCGAGGTGGAGGCCCCCTCCGAAGGGAGCCTCGACATCGAGGTCCACCCGGTCACGTGGCACTCACGAATCGAGACGTGGTTCCGCATGACCTTGACCAGTGCAACCTCGGAGATGCGAGTAGGGGTTGCCGTCATCTATGACCGAGACTCAAGCTCCGAGATTTCCACCGACCTTGGGGCCGAGTTCATCGAGAAGGTCTCTGTCATGACGGCATTCCCCTACCTCCGGGCCCAAGCGCAGCGCATCGCCGCTGACATCCAAGTGGGCACAATCGCCATCCCAGTGCTGCGACAGGGTGACTTCCATGTCGATCGGGGAGAGCTGGCGCAGAACCGGGAAGCAGGCCCTCCACCCAACTACGGGTGACGCGGTTACCGTGACGCCTATCGGTCATTGGCATCGACAGGCTGAGTGGTGTCGGATCCGGCGCATCGAGATAGTCCTCGTCATAGATGAATTCCATCCCGGATCCCTGACGGATGGTCCCCGCGCGCCGACCTCCGACGAAGACTGCCAGATCCATGGCCACGGCTCACCACTCCTGGTTGTCGAGCAGGGCTGCGAGGTCGCTGGAGTCGGCTGGGACGACGTTCTCGACGAATCGAAGCCGTACCTGCAGAGCGCGCAGGACGGCGAAGACCTTGTCCACCTGTGCCCCACCATGACCCGACTCGAGCTGGCCGAGCCACCGTCTCGACACCCCGGCAGCCGCGGCAAGGTCAGCCTGAGTGAGTCCCTGCTGCGTTCGGACGCGCTGCACCTCTCGGCCCAGTTCGATGTGGTTGGCGATGTCCATGTGCACGCTCCATTACATCGACGAATGTGATCATACGGTCACATCAATTGATGCTACTGAACGTTCGCATCGTGATCAATGGGCGCCAGGGCCTCGCGAAGCTTCGGCGCCGGTCAGGCTCCGGCCCAGTAGGCACGCAGGGCGCGGCTGAAGTACCAGGGGTCCTCGACTCCGCACAGCTCACGGGCCGAGTGCATGCTCAGCAGCGGGATGCCGACATCGACGGTGGTGATGCCCAGGCGGGTCGCCGTCAGCGGCCCGGTGGTGGAGCCGCAGGGCACCGCATTGTTGCTGACGAAGGGCTGCGTGGGCACGTCGGCCTGCTCGCAGGCCCGCTTCCACAGCGCCGCCCCGATCCCGTCGGTGGCATAGCGCTGGTTGGCGTTGATCTTGAGCAGCGGGCCCCCGTTGAGCTGCGGATGGTTGTTCGGGTCGTGCATGTGCACGTAGTTGGGGTGCACGGCATGGCCGGCGTCGGCGCTCAGGCATGACGAGCGGGCCAGCATCGCCCGGTAGGCCGCACCAGTCGCGCCCATGCCCTCGGCGATGCGCACCAGCATGTCCTCCAGGAAGGGCCCGCACGCACCCGAGCGGGTCGCACTGCCCACCTCCTCGTGGTCGAAGGCGGCCAGCACGGCCACGTCGTGGCCCACCTCCGCCTCGAGCAGGGCCTGCAGGCTGGCGTGCACGCTCGACAGGTTGTCCATCCGCGAGGCCGCGAAGAATTCGCTGTCCGGCCCGAAGACCACCGGCGCCTCGGTTGGGAAGGCGTAGACGTCGTGGTGGGCCAGCTCGCTGGGGTCGATGCGCGCCACCCGGCACAGGTAGTCCTCGATGTCGAGCTGCTGGTCGAGCGAGTAGAAGGGCATCAGGTGCTGCTGGCGGTCCAGCTTCAGCTGGTCGTTGACGCTGCGGTCCAGGTGCGGCGCCAGCTGCGGGATGCGGGCGATCGGACCGGTGCGCACCAGCGTCACCTCGCCGTCGAGGGTCACCAGGCGGCCGGCCAGGCCCAGCTCACGATCCAGCCAGGAGTTGTTCAGCCCGCCGCCGTAGACCTCCATGCCGGCCTGCTGCCAGCCGGCGGTGGTGCTGGTCGGATTGGGCTTGAGCTTGAAGCTCGGCGAGTCGGTGTGGGAGCCGACGATGCGGAAGCCCGAGGTGGCGTCGGCATCCTCGGGGATGGTCCACGCGATCAGGGCGCCGTCGCGCACGACGAACTGGCTCCCCTGCACCTGGGGCCAGCGCTGGCCCTCGTCCAGCTGCTCGAAGCCGGCACCCCGCAGCTGCTCGGCCATCTCGGCGACGGCGTGGTAACTGGTGGGCGAGGCGGTGATGAAATCGGCGAAGGAGCCGATGAAGTCTGCGGCGGCATCGGTGGACATGGCGCCAGTATGGCCCATCGGCCTCAGCGCGGAGACTGCGAGGCAGCCTGTGCGGCTGAGTGCTTCAGCCGGTCTTCCGTGCACTCGTCGTCGACGCAGTTCCAGCCCGAGAGCACCAGGGTCGACGTGTGGTCCGGGTGGTCGATGACGAAGCAGGGATTGTTCACCTCCGCCACCTGGGTGATCGTCGAATCGGCGACGTCGGCGCAGCGCTGTGGCAGGCCGAGGTCGGAAAGGACCACATCCAGGTGCTCACAGGTCTCGGGATTCGACGGCATCCTGACGGCAGGCCCCTCCAGGTGCACCGCATCGCTGGGAACCCGCCTGGGCAACCCAGCTGCTGTCACTGGCGAAGCCACTGTCCTGCGTGTGGACAGCCCCGATCTTGGCATCCCGGTCCACGTCGATGCGGCACTGGTCGGCGAAGGCGTAGGTGTCGGGCCCCGAGCCACAACCAGCCAGCGCCAGGGCCGACAGCAGCGCCGCGGATGCCAAGGGCCCTGCGGACCGGCGCATCTGTCCAAGGGAAGTCATGTCCCCATCCTCGATCGCGAGGCGGGGACGGCACATCCGTCCGCGGTCTCAGACCTGGCGCACTCCCCTGCGCCAGACGTCGCACACCTCGAGACCCTGGTCCAGGGTGACCAGGTCGGCCAGCGCGCCCGGCGCGATGCGGCCCAGGTCTTCCCGTCCGAGGGTCGTCACCGGGGTGAGGGTCGCGGCACGCACGGCATCGACCAGGTCGAGGCCAGCCTGCTGCACGCAGAAGCGCACCGCCGCGTCGAGGGTCAGGGTGCTGCCGGCGATCGCTCCCCCGCCGGCCAGCCGCGCGATGCCATCGCGCACCTCCACCCGCAGCGGGCCCAACTGGTAGTCCCCGTCGTCGCTACCTGCCGCCGCCATCGCATCGGTCACCAGCACCATGCGCTCGCCCTTGATGCGGGCGATGTCGGCCACGATCGCGCGGTGCAGGTGGACGCCGTCGGCGATCACCTCGGCCACCACCCGCTCGTCCTCCAGCAGGGCCGTCACCAGCCCCGGCTCCCGGTGGTGGATGGGCCGCTCGGCGTTGAACAGGTGGGTGGCAACCCCTGCCCCCGCCTCGATCGCGGCCCGTGCCTGGTCATAGGTGGCGTGCGAGTGCCCGGGGGCGGCGATCACTCCGGCCGCGACCAGCTGGGCGACGGCCTCGGGGCCGCCGGACCGCTCGACGGCCAGCGTCACCATCCGGATGGTGCCCTGCGAGGCCTCCAGAAGCCGGGCGATGTCGGCCGTCTCGGGATCGCGCAGCAGCGCCGGGTCGTGGGCGCCGCAGTGCTGGCCGGAGAGCCACGGGCCCTCCAGGTGGATGCCGAGGAGTTCGTCCTCGCGCACCAGCGGTGCCAGGGCCCGGCACTGCTCGGCCAGGTTGTCGATGCTGTCGGTGACCAGCGAGGCCATCTGGCTGGTGGTGCCGTGCGCCAGGTGGGTGGCCAGCACCGTGTGGGCTGCCTCGGCGCCCTCGGTGTAGGCCACCCCGCCGCCCCCGTGGGCATGGATGTCGACGAAGCCCGGCACCAGCAGCCGCTCGCCCAGGTCGACGACCTCGTCGGCCTGCGGTGCCTCGCCCTGCCCCACCTGCGTGATGCGGTCGGCCTCGACCAGCACCCAGGCGTTCTCGAGGACTTCGGGGGTCAGCACCCGGCGGGCGCGCAGCAGCAGGCTCATGGCCTCCACTCTGGCACGTCCTGCTCGACGGCCCGGAAGTGCTCCCGCAAGGTCAGACGACTGGCCGCGGCCTCGTCCACGACGACCACGACGTCCGGGTGCCACTGCAGCGCGGTGCAGGTCCACATCGCCGAGACCGCACCCTCCACCAGCTGGCGCACCGCCTCGGCCTTCTGCTCCCCCTGCGCCATGACCACGACGCGGCGGGCCTCCATGATGGTGCCCACCCCCTGCGTGATGCACTGGCGCGGCACCGCGTCCTCGTCACCGTCGAAGAAGCGGGCATTGTCCTTGCGAGTCTGGGCTGCCAAGGGCATCACCCGGGTGCGGGAGGCCAGCGACGACCCGGGTTCGTTGAAGGCGATGTGCCCGTCGGTGCCCAGGCCGCACACCTGCACGTCGACGCCGCCCGCCTCACGGATCTGGCGGTCGTAGTCGCGCGCCGCCTGGTGCGGATCCTCGGCCAGGCCGTCGGGGCCGTGCACCTTGTCGGGGTCCATGTCGGTCGCCTGCACCAGGTCGCGCAGGATCACCTGGCGGTAGCGCTGCGGATGGTCCTCGGCCAGCCCGACGTACTCGTCCAGCATGTAGGCGCTGCATCCGGCCAGCGCGATCTCACCGGCCTCGACGCGACGGCCGAGCTCCCGGTAGAGCGGCAGTGGGCTGGAGCCGGTCGCCACGCCCAGCACGGCCTCCGGGCAGGCGCGCACCACCTCGGTCACCCGATCCGCGGCCCGCGCGCCCAGTTCCTGTTCGGACTGCGTGACGACCACCCTCATGACCTCGACCTGCCTTCCTGTCCGGGAGCGCACCGTGACACTCCACTCGATGCCCCCACCCTAGTCAGGGCTCAGTCCACAGGGCTCGAAGTGGACTGTCGGGGTGCGCGAATGCCCATCGCGGGTGAGCGTGCGCGAAAACTGTCAGAGCCATGCGGCACAGTGGCGGGCATGGACACCACCGCAGTCGTCGCTCTCCTGGCCGGGCTGGTCGTCGGCCTGCTGGTCGGTTTCGCCGCCTCACGCCTGGTGGCCCGCGCCCAGGACGAGACGGGCGCGGCCCAGGCCCGCGAGGACGCCGCCCGGGCCCACCAGCAGAGTGCCGATGCCCGCGCCGAGACCGAGCGGGCGCGCGCCGACCTGGAGCGGCTGCGCACCACCATCGCCGAGGTCGACGCGCAGGTGGCCGAGAGCCGGCTGGAGGCCGCCCAGGCCCAGGCCGACGCCTCCGAGATCAGTTCCCGCCTGGCCTCGATGGAGGCCCAGCGCGACGCCGCCCTGCACCGCGCCGCCGACCTGGCAGCCGACCGCGACACCCTGCTCGACCGCTTCAAGGTGCTCAGCGCCGAGACGCTGGCGCAGCAGTCGCGCACCGTCGAGGCCTCGGCCGAGCAGCGCCTGCAGGCCACCGAGCAGGTGCTGGCGCCGGTCAAGGAGTCGCTGCAGGCCATGAACGAGCGCCTGGCCGAGGTGGAGAGGTCGCGCGCCAGCTTCACCGCCGAGCTGCGTGAACAGGTGCGCTCGGTGACCGTCACCGGCGAGAACCTTCGACGCGAGACCAATGTGCTGTCCACCGCGCTGCGCAAGCCGCAGGTGCGCGGCGCCTGGGGCGAGCTGCAGCTCAAGCGGGTGGTCGAGATCGCGGGCATGGTGGAGCACTGCGACTTTCTGCAACAGACCACCACGACCACCTCGGGCGATGCCACGATCCGGCCCGACATGAAGGTGATGCTCGGGGAGGGCAAGTTCCTCTACGTCGACTCCAAGGTGCCGCTGGCCGCCTTCCTCGACGCCCAGGAGGCGCGCGACGAGGCCTCCCGCAACGAGCGCCTGGCCTCCTTCGCGCGCAATGTGAAGGCCCACGTCGACCAGTTGAGCGGCAAGCGCTACTGGACCGCCGACGTCGGCACGCCCGAGTTCGTGGTGCTCTTCATCCCCTCGGAGGCACTCGCCGCCGAGGCCCTGGCCCAGATGCCCGACCTGCACGAGTACGCGGCCGGCAAGAACATCATCCTGGCCACCCCCACCACACTGATCGGGCTGCTGCGGGCCGTGGCCTACTCGTGGAAGCAGGCCGCCCTGGCCGACTCGGCCGCGGAGGTCTTCGTGCTGGGCCGCGAGCTCTACGACCGCCTGGGGACGCTCGGCAGCAATTTCGACAAGCTCGGCCGTTCCCTGCAGAGCTCGCTCAAGAACTACAACGCCGCCGTCGCCTCCATGGAGGGTCGCGTCATGGTGACGGCCCGCCGCTTCCGCGACCTGCAGGTGACCGACACCGAGCTGCGCTCCCCCGGCGCCATCGACGAGCCCCTGCGCCAGATCTCCGCGCCGGAGCTGGTGGAGGACGCCGGCCAGGTGGAGACGATCATCGCTCGCGAGCCGCGCAGCAGCCGCGACAGTGCCGCCGGCTGAGCACCTGTCGTGACCTGGGTGCAGGACGGGTCTTGTACTTGCCCGAATACCCGCCTAGCCTTGTAGGCACGTACCTACGAGGAGGCGGCATGACCACACTGTCCGCGCGCCAGTTCAACCAGGACGTCAGCGCCGCCAAGCGCGCCGCCCACGACGGACCCGTCACCGTGACCGATCGCGGCGAACCCGCCTACGTACTGCTCACCATCGACGACTACCGCCGACTGCAGCGCAGCAACACCGAGTTCCTGTCCCGTCTGCGCATGGACGAGGAGATCGACGTGGACTTCCCGCCGGTGAGCATCGAACTGCGAGTCCCGCAACTCTGATGTACCTGCTCGACACGAATGTCCTCAGCGAGTACCGTAAGCCGTCGGCCGACCAGGGTGTGGTGCGCTGGATGGCGCGGCGCGAGCCGGTCGACCTGCACCTGAGCGCCATCACCGTCTTCGAGATCGAGATAGGAGTCCGCCGCGTCGAGCGTCGGGACAAGGACCAGGGCAGGCGGCTGCGGGAGTGGTTCACCTCTGGCATCCTCGAACAGTTCCACGGACGCATCCTGCCCGTGGACGCCGCCGTCGCCCTGCAGTCGGCAGCGATGCAGGTGCCCGATCCGCGCCCGGAACGAGACTGCTTCATCGCCGCCACGGCAGCCGTGCATGGCCTGGCCGTCGTCACGCGCAACACCAAGGACTTCTCCCCGATGGGCGTCGCCCTGGTCAATCCGTGGCAGGCCTGACCCCCGTCACGATCCGGACAGCGGTCCCACACCGCGAGACGACTCCTAGGCTGGCGCAATGACCACCCTTGCCGAGCTCTCCAACCTCGTCGACGACGCCGCCACCCGCCTCTACGGCGTGAGCGTGCGCACCCCGCTGCAGCGCAATGACCGGCTCAGTGAGGCGACCGGCGCGCAGGTCTGGCTCAAGCGCGAGGACCTGCAGCCCGTGCGCTCCTACAAGCTGCGCGGCGCCTACAACCTGATCAGCCAGCTGCCCACCCGGGAGCGCGAGGCGGGCGTCATCGCCGCCAGCGCCGGAAACCACGGCCAGGGGGTGGCGTGGAGCTGCGCCACCCTCGGCATCAAGGGCCGCATCTTCGTCCCCAGCACCACGCCCCGGCAAAAGCGCGACCGGATGAAGGCGCTGGGCGGCGAGTGGGTCGAGCTGGTGGTCACCGGTGACACCTATGACGAAGCCGCCGCCGCGGCCCGCCAGGCTGCCGAGGCCACCGGCGCCACGATGGTGCCAGCCTTCGACGACATCCGCACCGCCGCCGGCCAGGGCACCGTGGTGCGCGAGGTGGTCGAGCAGCTCGGGCACGTGCCCGACGTGCTGCTGGTGCCCGTCGGCGGCGGGGGCATGCTCGCCGGCTGCGCCGCCTGGCTGGCCAACCATCCCGGCACCCGGATCGTCGGGGTCGAACCCAGCGGCGCCCGCTGCATGGCCGCCGCCATCGCCGAGGGCCATCCCGTGGCGCTGCAGGGCATCGACACCTTCGTCGACGGCGCCGCCGTGGCGCGCGCCGGGGACGTCACCTTCCCGCTGGTGCAGGAGGCCGGTGTCGAGCTGGTGCACGTGCCCGAGGGCGAGGTGTGCACCGAGATGCTGGCGATGTACCAGACCGACGGCATCATCGCCGAGCCTGCCGGGGCCCTTGCCGCCGCCAGCCTGCGCTCGGCCACCCACACCCCGGCCGTGACCGTCGAGCCCGGACAGGACGTCGTCGTGGTGGTCAGCGGCGGCAACAACGACGTCTCGCGCTATGCCGAGATCGTGGAGCGCTCCCTCATCCAGGAGGGCCGCAAGCACTACTTCCTGGTCAGCTTCCCGCAGGAGCCGGGGGCGCTGCGGCGCTTCCTCGACGAGGTGCTCGGCCCCGACGACGACATCGCCTACTTCGAGTACGTCAAGCGGTCCAACCGCGAGATCGGGCCGGCCCTGGTGGGCATCGAGCTCGGTGACCCGGCCAGTTACCGTGCGCTTCTGGAGCGGATGTCCACCAGCGGCATCCAGACCGAGGTGGTCAATCCCGACTCCCCCTTCTACCGCTTGCTGGTCTGAGGCCGCTGCGGGCATCCGGGCACTGCCCCCGGACGTGCGACGAGCCCGCCGGTCTGTCGGCGGGCTCATCGCAGGGTGCGTCGCAGGGCGTGCGGCGCGTGGAGTGTGGTGGACGCTCAGGCGCTGGGCGCCGCGATGGTGGCGCCGCTGCCGGCACCGCTACGGGCGGCGACCAGCTGCTCGTGCTCCGCAAAGGGCAGCTCCTCCAGCACCAGGTCGGGGTTCTCCTCCTGGGTGGCGACCAGTTCGTGCGCCTCCTCCACCGAGGAGACCGTCGGCATGGAACCGGGTAGACGATGGCCACGGCGTAGACCGGCTTTCGGCTGATGCGGTCCGACAGCATGCCGATGAAGGGCACGCCGATCGACAGCGCCACCAGGGCCGGGATGGTGGCCAGGGCGGCCTGCACCGTCGAGTAGTGGTGGCTGGTCTCCAGGTAGGAGGGCATGTAGGAGGTGAGCGAGTAGCCGGCGGTGTTGGTGGCACCCACCAGGGCCATGGCGATCAGGATCGGACGCCAGTGGGCCTTCATGACGGCCAGCGCCCCCTTGGGGGCGTTCTCGTCGTCCTCGGTGGCGGCCTCCATGGCCTGGGTCTGCTCGAAGGTGGGCGATTCGTCGATCTGCAGCCGGAACCACAGCGAGATCAGGCCCAGCGGCAGGGCGATCAGGAGGGGATGCACCAGCCCCACGACATCATCGTGTCGGGGCCGAGCAGCACCTGGCAGGCCACCACGGTGGCTGCGCCGATGGCGAAGCCCATGTAGGAACCGACGTCGAGGATGCTGGACAGGAAGCCGCGGCGGGCCTCGGGCGAGTACTCGGCGACGAAGGTGGTGGCGCCGGCGTACTCGCCGCCGGTCGAGAAGCCCTGCACCAGGCGACAGGCGATCAGCAGGGCGAAGGCCCAGTTGCCGATCGTGGCGCTGGTGGGCAGCATGCCGATGGCCGCGGTGGCCACCGACATCATGATCATGGTGATGGCGAGCACCTTCTGCCGGCCGATCTTGTCACCGAGTGGCCCGAAGACGAGTCCACCGATGGGGCGGGCGATGAAGCTGACCGCAAAACCGGCCAGCACGACCACCATGCGCCACTGCTCGGGCACATTGGGCACGAACAGCACGGCCATGGTGGCGGTGAGACATCCATAGATGCCGAAGTCGTATCACTCCATCGCATTGCCCACCAGGGCGCCGGTGATGGCCTTCTTCATCGGTTGCTTCTCCACCACCGTCACGTGATCAACTTCAAGCCTGCGACGGCAGGGGCGACGAATGTGTCGCCGGAGTCGTGATGGGGCCATGAATCTCTCCTCAAGGGCATTGAAGGGTGCAAAAACCCTCCAAACCCACACCCGCGACGCAGCTGCTGTACACTTCATCGCTGCTTGTCATGGCCACATCGACGCTCTGATGGGCGTCTGAGCAGTGGGTTCAGCGCAGAGTGAACCCGAGATGCGAGGAGCCCGTCGTTGTACTCTCGACGGGCTCCTCGGCTGCCCCGCTCACTGCGGGGACGGTGATGAATCGGGTCAGTGGCGGGCGGCATTCTTCGGCAGGTCCTTGCGCAACTCCGGGGGCAGCGCGAAGGTCAGCGACTCCTCGATGAGGCGCTCCTCGACGGCCTTGGGGTAGCCCTTGCCCTCGAGCAGTTCGAGCACCCCGTCGACGAGTTCCTCGGGCACCGAGGCACCGCTGGTGACGCCGATGCGGTCGGCACCCTCCAGCCAGGACTCGTCGATCTCGGAGGCGCAGTCCACGCGGTAGGCGGCCTTTGCCCCGGCCTCCAGCGCCACCTCGACCAGGCGCACCGAGTTGGAGGAGTTCTTCGAGCCGACCACGATCACCAGGTCGGAATGGGCAGCGATCTGCTTGACGGCCAGCTGGCGGTTCTGCGTGGCGTAGCAGATGTCGTCGCTGGGCGGGCTCTGCAGCAGCGGGAACTTGGTGCGCAGCCGATCGACGGTCTGCATCGTCTCGTCGACGCTGAGCGTGGTCTGGCTGAGCCACACCACGGGCTCGTCGGTGGGCAGCTCGACGGACTCCACGTCGTCGGGGTGCTGCACCAGCGTCATGTGCTCGGGCGCCTCGCCCATGGTGCCCTCCACCTCCTCGTGGCCGGCGTGGCCGATCAGCACGATCGGGATGTCCTGCTTGGCGAAGCGCTTGGCCTCGTGGTGCACCTTGGTGACCAGCGGGCAGGTGGCGTCGATGGTCTTGAGCTGGCGCTCGGCAGCCTCCGAGTGCACCATCGGGCTGACCCCGTGTGCGCTGAAGACCACGGTGGCACCCTCGGGCACCTCCGACAGCTCCTCGACGAAGATCGCGCCCCGCTTCTCCAGCGTCTCCACAACGTGCTTGTTGTGCACGATCTGCTTGCGCACGTAGACGGGGGCGCCGTAGGTGTCCAGCGCCTTCTCCACGGTGATGACGGCACGGTCGACTCCGGCGCAGTAGCCGCGCGGGGCGGCGACGACGACATGCTTGGCAGATTCGCTCATGCCCCCAGTCTATGAGCTGACTCCCAGAGCCCGCTGTGGGGCGACGGTGCCCCCACCGCGCACGTCCAAAGCCCACCCCGCACGCGCACCAGCCACCCAAACCCCGACTCCGCACGTCCAAGACCGACGGGGCACTTGCTCCATCGCCGGCACAGTCAGCTTTCGACGTGCCCAGTGCGACGGAGGGGCCGGACGCAGGACGCGCACAACCCACCCCCGCGCCGCCACCGGCACCGGCACCGGCACCGGCACCGGAGAACTGTCACAGTCACCCCCTAGGCTCGTGGTCATGGCGATGCAGAGCTCACCGGAGACCCCCAAGGCACTGGGCGAGGTGGTGCGCGCGGTCAAGGGATGGGTGGAGCGCTGCGGCCAGGTGTGGGTGCAGGCGCAGGTGATCGAGATGCGCCGCACGCGTGGTGCCACGCAGTTCCTCACCCTGCGCGACGTGAACGATGAGGTCTCTGCCTCGGTCACCATCTCCTCGGCCGTCCTCGACTCCGCCGGCCCGCTCTCGCAGGGCATGACCGTCTCGGCCCTGGTGCGGCCGACGGTGTGGGCCAAGAGCGGACGTCTCAGCTTCGAGTGTGCCGAACTGCGCATCGCCGGCGAGGGCCAGCTGCTGGCCATGCTGGAACAACGCAAGCGCCTGTTGCAGGCCGAGGGCCTGTTCGCCCCCGAACGCAAGAAGCGGCTGCCCTTCATGCCGCGCGTGATCGGCGTGGTCACCGGGCAGAACACGGCTGCGGAGAAGGACGTCGTCACCAACATCCTGGGCCGCTGGCCTGCGGCGCGCCTCGACGTGCGCCATGCGCTGGTGCAGGGCCCCAAGGCGGCGGCCGAGGTGATGCAGCAACTGGCCGTCCTCGACTCCGACCCGCTGGTGGACGTCATCATCATCGCGCGTGGCGGCGGCTCCCTGGAGGACCTGTTGCCCTTCAGCGACGAGGGCCTGGTGCGGGCCGTTGCGGCGGCGCGAACCCCGGTGGTGACGGCGATCGGGCACGAGCCGGACACTCCGATCGTCGACTTGGCCGCAGACCTGCGGGCCTCCACCCCCACCGACGCCGCCAAGCGCGTGGTGCCCGATGCCCGGGAGGAGTCAGAGCGGGTGCAGCAGGCGCTGGCCCGGATCCGCCAGGCGATCGTCGCCAAGGTCGGCCAGGAGCAGCAGCAGCTCACCCAGCTGACCAGCCGGCCGGTCATGCGCGACCCGGGCGGCAGCCTCGAGGTGCACGACGAGCGGCTCCAGATGCTGCGGATGCGGCTGGAACGGGCGGCCGAGCAGACCGTCACGCAGCACCAGACCTCCCTGGCCCACGACCTGAGCCGGGTGCGGGCAATGAGCCCGAAGGCAACGCTTGAGCGCGGCTACGCCATCCTGGCCGACGGCGAGGGCAACTCGGTCACCTCCATCGCCGAGGTGGACCTGGACGACGACGTGATGGCCTACCTGTCCGACGGCAAGCTGACCCTGTCGATCACCGGCATCGACGACCCCACAGGAAACCTGAGCGCCAGCATGGACGACTTCGGCTTCGACGACCCCGATGAGAACTGAGGACCCCGATGAGCGAGAACCAGAATCCCGACCAGACGCCCTCGATGGGCTATGAACAGGCCCGCGAGGAGCTGGCCGAGGTGGTGCGCAAACTCGAGTCCGGCGGCGTCCCCCTGGCCGACTCCATGGCGCTGTGGGAGCGCGGTGAGCTGCTGGCAGGCATCTGCCAGCAATGGCTCGACGGCGCCAAGGCACGCATCGACGCGGCGCGGGCCAGGGCCGAGCAGCCCCGTCAGGCTGAATGACCCCGTCAGGCTGAATGACCCCGTCAGGCTGAATGACCCCGTCAGGCTGAATGACCCCGTCAGGCTGAATGACCCCGTCAGGCTGAATGACCCCGTCAGGCTGAATGACCCCGTCAGGCTGAATGACTCCGTCAGGCTGAGTGACTCTGGGAGCATGGCCAGGGATTCCCATTCCCGCAGTGCGAGCGCACGCCGAACAGATCCGGGGTGGGAGGCTGGACACATGCCAGATCTTGGGCGGATATCCCCAGCACTCCGTACTGTCATTCCCAGCCACTGACGGCCCAGCGACCAGGAGTGTGATGGCACCATGACGAGTCCACAAGCAGATGAAGCAAAGACGGTGGTGAGCCTGCTCAGCCGTTCCGCGATCCGGCTGGATGCCACGGCCCAGGGATGGGAGGACGCCATCCGACAGGCCGGCGCGCTGCTGGAGGCCGAGGGAGTAGCCACCGGCGACTACACCCAGGCGATGGTCGACAGCGTCCACACCAACGGCCCCTACATCGTCCTGGCACCAGGCTTCGCCTTCGCCCACTCCCGCCCCTCCGAGGCCGTGAAGCGCACGGGTCTGTCCTGGTTGCGGCTGGCCGAGCCCGTGGAGTTCGGGCACAAGCGCAATGACCCGGTGGAGCTCGTCGTGGCCATGGCTGCGGCCGACACCACCGAGCACCAGGACGCCATGGCCCAGCTCGCGAAGGTGGTCAGCAGCAAGCAGACCATGGAGCGGCTGCGCACCGCGCCCGATGCCGAGGCGGTGCTGGACATCCTGCGCGAGGTCACCGCACCCAAGAAGGCGCCCGCCACCCCGGCCGCCACACCGGCCGCCACACCGGCACCCACCCCGACGACCAGCCAGCGCAGCACCTCGGGGCCGCCCCGCACCAAGGACCACATCATGACGGTCTGCGGCAACGGCGTGGGCACCAGCCTCTTCCTCAAGAACACCCTCGAGGGCGTTCTCGGCAAGTGGGGATGGGGTCCCTACATCACGGTGGAGGCCACCGACACCGTCTCGGCCAAGGGCAAGGCCAAGGAGTGCGACCTGATCATGACCTCCGGCGAGATCGGCAAGACCCTCGGTGACCTGGGAGTGCCCATGGTCATCATCGAGAACTTCACCAGCGAGCAGGAGATCGACGCCGCCCTGCGCGAGGTCTACGACATTTGATCCTCGCCGCGTGCGAGCCCGAGAAAGGTCCACCCATGAATTTCGTGATGGCGTTCGCCCAGTTCTTGGTGAACGAGATCCTCAGCGTGCCGGCATTCCTGATCGGCATCATCACCGCAGTCGGCCTCGCCGCCATGCGCCGCAGCCGCGGGCAGGTGGTCGGCAGTGCCCTCAAGGCGACGCTCGGCTTCCTGCTGATCGGCGCCGGCGCCGGGCTGGTGGTCAGCTCGCTGGCCCCGCTCGGCATCATGATCCAAGGTGCCACCGGTGCCCACGGCGTGATCCCCACGAATGAGGCGATCGCGGGCATCGCCCAGGCGCAGTACGGCGGCATGGTGAGCTGGCTGATGATCCTCGGCTTCCTGCTCAGCCTCGTCCTGGCCCGCTTCACTCCCCTGCACTACGTCTTCCTCACCGGCCACCACATGCTCTTCATGGCCACCATGCTCACCATCGTGCTGGCCAGCGCCGGCTATGGTGCGCCGATCGTGGTCAGCGTCGGCGGCCTGCTGCTGGCCATCCTGATGGTCAGCCTCCCGGCGCTGAGCCAGCCGTGGACCCGCCAGATCACCGGCGACGACTCCATCGCCATCGGCCACTTCGGCACCGCCGGCTACATCGCCTCCGGCGCGGTCGGCAAGGCCGTGGGCAAGAAGAGCCGTTCCACCGAGGAGATGAACCTGCCGGAGTCACTGCGCTTCCTGCGCGACTCGATGGTCTCGACCGCCCTGTCGATGGTGCTGATGTACCTGGTGCTGGCCGTGCTCTTCCTGGCCCGCGCCGGACGGGACGCTGCCTACAAGTCCTTCGACGGTGGCGCCCTCAACGTCGGCAACTACCTGATGAAGTCGGTCACCCAGGGCCTGCAATTCGGCGTGGCCGTCGCGGTGATCCTGTTCGGCGTGCGCACCATCCTCGGTGAGCTCGTGCCCGCCTTCCAGGGCATCGCAGCCAAGGTGGTGCCCGGCGCCATCCCCGCCCTCGACGCCCCGATCGTCTTCCCCTACGCCCAGAACGCCGTGCTGGTCGGTTTCATGTCGAGCTTCGTCGGCGGCCTGACCGCCCTGGCACTGCAGAGCGCCTGGCTCAGCCCCTCCTTCGGCATGGCGCTGATTCTGCCCGGTCTGGTTCCGCACTTCTTCACCGGCGGTGCCGCGGGTGTCTACGGCAATGCCACCGGTGGTCGTCGCGGAGCGATCCTGGGCGCCTTCACCAATGGCCTGCTGATCACCTTCCTGCCCGCCGTGCTGCTGGGCGTGCTGGGCAGCTTCGGTGATGCCAACACCACCTTCGGTGATGCCGACTTCGGCTGGTTCGGCGCCCTCGTGGGCAGCGCGGCCAAGCTCGGTTCCGTCGCCGGGATCCTCGCCATGCTGGCCGTCGGTGCCATGCTGATGGCCGTGGCCATCCTGGTGCAGAAGAAGCTGGTCGAGACCGGGTGGGTCCCTGCCCCGTACCGGATGGCGGCGAAGCAGCCCGTCGACGCCAGCCAGGCCCGCCCGGCCGCCACGGGCAGCTACCCGAAGATCGCGCCCCCGAAGGGCGCACCGACACCGCCCGATTCCATCTGAGACGGGGCGTGGTCAAAGAAGCAACGCGGGGTGTGAGGCTTTCCCTCACACCCCGCCTCGTGTTCGTATGGTCCGAGGTGGTCGAGGCGGGCCGCCGACACCGCCCGGCCCTGGCAGCCCTCAGCCGAAGCTACCGACGAAGGCCTCGACGCCTTCGTAGGGAAGGTCCGCGCAGGCCACCGTCGTGGACGGCTTGCTGGCCGGGTCGCCGTCCTTGCCGGTGACACTGACCAGGCAGCGGCTACGTTCGTCCTCGCTCAGGTAGCGGGTCCAGGTGCGGCCCTGGACGGTGCTGGTGCCCTCCTCGATGCCGCCGCGGGTGATGTCGCGCACGAAACCCGGCTGCGTGGCGCCGGGGCGCTGCTTCACCTCGTGGTAGACGTCGCCGGGCGCGAGGAAGCCGAGCTGCAGCTCATTGCCGTGGAAGCGCGCCCGCACAGGCTTCCACGAGTCGGGAAGAGCGGTGGGGGCCATCACCTGGTAGGGCGCCGACTTGCGCGCCTCGGCCACCACCGGCCCCCACTGCGCCACCGGCACCTCCGGCTCGTCGGGGGTGCGGGTGAACAGGGCATAGATCAGCACGCAGGGCACCATGATCACGGCAAGGGACATGATCATGTCGAAGACGGCAGCTCGCGGGTTACGCACCCGCGCATCCTACGCGAGCCGCGCGCGCACCACCTCAGATCCCATGAGGACGGCGGGTTGCTGTGGTCGTGTGGGCCAGGGCCCAGAAGTGCAGATTCGTGGATCATCTCCGAGATTGGGCTGGTGGATGCCGACATGCAATCGGCGGCCCCGGTGTTCACAGAGCACACGACGATTGTCTTGGACGTGCATGCCCGCTCGGTGCGGGCAGCGGGACGTCGGGATCGCGGCGGTGGCCCACGAGGCTGCCCGGATGCTGCGCATGGACGAGCTGACCGCGGTGCGTGTTCCCACGATCGCGCAGGAATCGGCTCGTGAGTTGATGCCTGCCCGGGCAACGAACAGGGGCCCCGCGCAACCAGCACGGGCGCGCCTGACCTGCCAGTGACAGGAAGGACCTACATGTCAGTCGACCACGCTCGAGACCCCCGACGGAATGCCGAAGGCCTCGGCCAGGCCGATCAGGCGACGGGCCCGGGCACGCTTGGGGGTGTCCGAGGCGCTGCGGATCTCGCCACCGTGGGCGTCGAAGTCCGCCAGGAAACCCGTGGCCCACTCGATGTCCTCGGCCGAGGGCGAGAGCACCTCGTTGACGATCGGGCACTGCTCCGGCAGCAGGCAGATCTTGCCGCGCATGCCGAACTTCTGCGTCACGTCAGCCGAGGCGGCCAGCTTGGCACCCATCGCGCCGACGGCCGGACCGTCGATGGGGCCGGGCAGGGTGGCGGCGCGCGAGGCCACCGTCAGCTGGGTACGGATCGGAGCCAGGGCCACGATGTCGTCGCCGATGCCGGTGTCGCGACGGAAGTCCCCCAGCCCGAAGGCGATCCGGAAGGTGGAGCGCGACTGGGCGATGCGGTCGACCAGCATCATGCCGCGGGCAGTCTCCACCATCGCCACCACCAGCTTCTGCGAGCCCAGGCGCTCAGCGGTCTTCTGCACGTGCTCGCTGGTCTCGACCATCGCCAGCATCACGCCACGCATCTTCTCGTGCGGGGCGAGCGCGTCACAGTCGGCCTCCCACCAGGTGGTGCCGAAGCCGTTGATGCGCACCCAGGCCTCGCCGCCGCGCTCGAAGAAGGCCACCACATTGGCGCGTGCCTCCTCCTTGCGGGCCGGGGGCACCGAGTCCTCGATGTCGAGCACCACCACGTCAGCCTCGCTCTCGACGGCCGCGTCGAAGTCCTCGGGATGCAGGGCGTTGACGAGCAACCAGCTGCGCGCCAGGTCGGGTCCGATACGGGTGGGGCGCGGGGCCATGGGTCCTCCTGGGGGCTGTTCGCCGTGGACTTCCACGGCGAGGATTCACATTGTGCCGTGTGGAATGAGGTGTCGTGGCATTTCTCGCCCCAGATTCCGTCCTCGAGCATCTCGGTGACCAGCGCCGCGATCGGCGAGCGTTCCGAGCGGGTCAGGGTGACGTGGGCGAACAGCGGATTGCCCTTGAGCTTCTCCACCACCGCGGCGATCCCGTCATGACGTCCCACCCGCAGGTTGTCGCGCTGGGCGACATCGTGGGTGAGCACCACCCGTGAGTTCTGCCCGATGCGGCTCAGCACGGTCAGCAGCACATTGCGCTCCAGGCTCTGGGCCTCGTCGACGATCACGAAGGCGTCGTGCAGGCTGCGTCCGCGGATGTGGGTCAGCGGCAGCACCTCGAGCATGTCCTGGGCGAGCACCTCGTCGATGACGTACTTGTTGGTCACCGCCCCGAGGGTGTCGAAGACGGCCTGGCCCCAGGGCGACATCTTTTCGTTCTCGGTGCCGGGCAGGTAGCCCAGGTCCTGGCCGCCGACGGCGTAGAGCGGCCGGAAGACCACCACCTTGCGGTGCAGGCGACGCTCCAGCACCGCCTCCAGCCCGGCGCACAGGGCCAGGGCGCTCTTGCCGGTGCCGGCCCGGCCACCCAGCGAGACGATGCCGACCTCGGGGTCCAGGAGCAGGTCCAGGGCGATGCGCTGCTCGGCGGAACGGCCACGCACTCCGAAGGCCTCCCGGTCGCTGCGCACCAGGCGGACGCTGCCGTCGGGCAGCACCCGACCGAGGGCGGAGCCTCCGCTGTCGGCGTGCAGCACCAGTCCGGTGTTGACCGGAAGCCCGTCGGCCTGCGACAGCACCAGGTGCCCCTGCTCGTACAGTGCGTCCACCTGGGCGTCGTGGACGTCGAGCTCGCGCACGCCGGTCCAGTCGGACTCCACGGCCATCTCGGCGCGGTACTCCTGCGCCTGCAGCCCCACCACGGAGGCCTTGACGCGCATCGGCAGGTCCTTGCTGACCACCACCACCTCGTGGCCTTCACTGGCCAGGTTGAGGGCGACGGCCAGGATGCGCGAGTCATTGTCGCCCAGCCTGAAGCCGGGCGGCAGCAGCTGTGGGTCGGCATGGTTCAGCTCGATGTGCAGGGTGCCGCCGGCGTCGTTGACCGGGACGGGTGTGTCGAGCTGGCCATGGCTGATGCGCAGGTCGTCGAGCAGGCGCAGCGCGGTGCGGGCGAAGTAGCCCAGCTCCGGGTGGTGGCGTTTTCCTTCCAGCTCCGTGATCACCACGATCGGCAGCACCACGTGGTGCTCGTCGAAGCGGGTGAGCGAGCGAGGATCGCTCAGCAGTACGGAGGTGTCGACCACATAGCTCTTGCGGCCAGGAGAGGTCTCGTTGCCGGTCGTCGGGGCGTCCATGCCTGCCACGCTAGGGCGCGCCCGTGCGCGGGGACCGGCCGATCGGCGGCGCTTCACCGAGTGTTCACTGCCCCGTCAGCGCAGGGATGCCGACCGCAGCGTCCACAAACCACATCGTGAGGAGCACTCACTGCAGCATCGACACCATGGGCCACCCACAATGTGGTTTCTGGACGGCCCCTGCCGTGCCCCTGTCCCCCATCCTCGTGACAATCCGGCCCCTGGTCTTGAAGCGGGGCTGAGGAAGGCGACTATGACGACTGTCTGGCTGGGTTTTGTCGGAAGCCCGGACTAGCGTCCAACGCACTCCATCACGACGGGCAGGGGGTCCGCCGCGCAGGAGCAACAGGGGGAACCATGAGCACCACCATCCACACCGACAGCGCCACCAGCCTCGACTGGGAGGCCACCTTCCCGCAGGACGCCTCGACCCAGATCCAGCTGCCCTGCACCCTTGCCGAGCTGCAGGCCGCCATGAGCGTCTTCGAGGCCGAGCTCAGCGAGCTCGTCGTCACCAGCGCCGGCCACGGCAACGGCCGCGACGTCATCACCGTCCGCGCGCCACAGCCCGAGCGCGTGCAGCAGCTCGGCCAGCGCCACATCACCGAGTTCGTCGCCTCCGACGGCTATGACGACTGCCGCGAGTGCGGCTACGACCTGGCCCACCACACCAATGGCATCACCTGCCCCTGGAGCTGACCGCGGCCCTACAGTGGTGCCAGGGACGAGCCCGAACGCTCCCGCCCACTGCGGCCCGGCACAGCACAGTTGGCCGTGACCTTCGTGTCGACGGCCCTGCTCGCCCTCGTCACCTTCGTGCTGCTGCGCCGCTTCGCCTTCGACGAGTCATGGCCGCTGGCCGCCCGGCGGGCCGCCGAACTCAGTCTGGTGTGCGGCACCGGCGCCACGCTGGGCACAGTGGTCGAGAGCTGGTGGCGACGCTTCCGGCTCCGCCCCGAGAGGCGGCACGAGCCCTCGTAGAGTGGATGGCATGCCCACGCTGCCCGCACACCTGCGCCTGCCCACCAGCCCCGTCGCACCCGCCGAGTCGGTGGTGACCAGCGGCAATGCCCGCTTCACCGTGCTGACCGAGCGCCTGGTGCGCATCGAGTGGTCGCCCAGCGGAAGCTTCGAGGACCGCGCCACCCAGGTGGTGCTGCACCGCGACCTGCCCACGCCCCGTTTCCGCGTGCACCGCGACGGGGAGCGCACCCAGATCTTCACCAGCGCCTTCCACTTGGACCACAGCGGCGGCGAGTTCACCCCGCAGACGCTCAAGGTGCAGGAGCTGACCGGCGGCTACCACTCCGTCTGGCGCCCCGGTGAGGAGCCGGACAGCAAGTTCGCCGGCTTCGTCGGCATCCCCACCCAGCTGGGCGGCACCGCCCGCACCTTGGACGCGGTCGACGGCGCCACCGAGGTGGAGCCGGGTCTGGCCAACACGCTGGGCGTGGCGAGCCTGGACGACAGCTCCTCGCTGGCCCTCGACGACCAGGGTTGGGTGGCCCAGCGCGAGACGGGCGCCGTCGACGTCTACGTCTTCGCCCACGGCCATGACTTCGCCGATGCCGTGCGCGACTTCTACCGGATCACCGGCCCGCAGCCGGTGCTGCCCCGCCACGCCCTGGGCAACTGGTGGAGCCGATACCACGCCTACACCCAGGAGGAGTACCAGCAGCTCATCGAGCGCTTCGAGGCCGAGCGGCTTCCCTTCAGCGTCGCCGTGGTGGACATGGACTGGCACCTGACCGAGATCGACCCGCGCTTCGGGGCTGGCTGGACGGGCTACACCTGGAACCGCAACCTCTTCCCCGACCACGTCGGTTTCCTGTCCTGGCTGCACGAGCGCGGACTGAAGGTGAGCCTCAACGTGCACCCGGCCGAGGGCATCCGCGCCTACGAGCAGGCCTACCCGCTGATGGCCGAGGCCCTGGGCATCGACCCGGACAGCGAGCTGCCGGCCTCCTTCGACTTCGCCGACCCCGCCTTCATCCGGGCCTACTTCGAGCACGTCCACCACCCGATGGAGACCGAGGGCGTCGACTTCTGGTGGCTGGACTGGCAGCAGGGCAGCCATTCCCGCATCCCCGGGCTGGACCCGCTGTGGATGCTGAACCACCTGCACTTCCTCGACTCGGGCCGCGACGGTCGTCGCCCGCTGACCTTCAGCCGCTATGCCGGGCCGGGCTCGCACCGCTACCCGGTGGGCTTCAGCGGCGACACGGTGATCAGCTGGGAGTCGCTGGACTTCCAGCCCTGGTTCACCTCGACGGCCTCGAACATCGGCTACGGCTGGTGGAGCCATGACATCGGCGGGCACATGTTCGGCACCAAGGACGACGAGCTGGCCACCCGCTGGGTGCAGTTCGGGGCCTTCTCCCCCGTCAACCGGCTGCACGCGTCCAATGGGGTCTTCAGCGGCAAGGAGCCGTGGCGCTTCAATCCCGTCGCGGAGCAGGTGATGGGTGACTTCCTGCGGCTTCGCCACCGGATGGTGCCGTGGCTGTTCACGGAGAACCTCGTCGGGTCGCAGGAGCTGCGCCCGCTGGTGCGCCCGGTCTACTGGAGCGATCCGGAGCGGATCGAGGCCTATGCCGCCCGCAACCAGTACTGGTTCGGACGCGACCTGCTGGTGGCGCCGATCACCTGCCCCGTGGAGCAGCAGAGCCAGTACGCGCCGGTGACGACCTGGCTTCCGGCCGGGCGGTGGGTGGACCTGTTCACGGGCCTGGCCTACACCGGAGGCCGCGCCGTGACGATGCACCGGCCGATCAGCCAGATCCCGGTGATGGCCCGCGCGGGCGCGATCATCCCGCTCACCGGCGAGGACTGGCTGCGGGTGGAGCTGCCCGAGAGCCTGGAGCTGCGGATCGTCGCGGGGGCCGATGGCCGCTATGAGCTGGTGGAGGACGACGACCGTAGCGGCGGCCGCCAGGCGCGCACCGTCTTCGAGTACACCCAGTCGACGGGTGAGGTTCGCATCCACGGTGCCACCGGCGACGTGGAGCTGGTGCCGGCACATCGCCGCTACCGGCTGGTGCTGGTGGGGGCCGGGGTCGACCAGGTGGTCGAGCTGGGTGAGGTGGGCGCCGAGACCGGTGCCCGGGCCGTCTTCGAGGGCGCGCGGGAGGCCGACAACCGCGTCGACGAACGGGCCCTGGCCTTCCTCGACCAGGCACAGATGCCGATCTTCACCAAGGAGAGGGTCCGTCAGCTGCTCATGGAGCACCCTGGCGTGGGGGCCAGGGTGGCGACGCTGGCCGAGATGGAGCTGGCCCCCGACGTGGCGGCGGTGCTTCGGGAGCTCCTGCTCGCCCTGGAGTGATCCGGCCTGGAGTGATCCGGCCTGGAATGATCCGGCCTGGAATGATCCGGGCAGCTCCTGCCGGGGAACGGACGAGGACCCGTCGGCCGTGCCGGCGGGCCCTCCGTTCCCAGCGTCCGACCGATCCCCCGATGCGGTCCCACGGCTTGGGATGGCACTTCCCCCGAAGTGCCTCTACCACCGGGTTCCCCCGAACCTGCGGCGCTGTGTCCATCATGCGCGCTGTGAAATGTGAACACGAGTTGAAGTCGAAAATCCGACATTCGGTCAGGATCAGCTCAGGTTCAAGGGTCAATTTGTCACCCGTTCAGGGGACAGCAGCCTCACCAACTGACCAGGGAGCCTGCGTCCAGCTCGCCGTCGGGCCACACGGCCCGCACGATGCCGGCGGCAGCCAGCGCCTTGCGGCAGCCGGGGCAGGGTTCATCGGTGATGTAGGCGGTCGCACCCTTGGTGTCCCTGGTGCTGAACAGCAGGGCGTTGACCTCGGCGTGGATGGCGATGCAGAAGCCGGGCGTGCCGGGACGGTCGTAGTCGCCCAGGCCGGGCACTTGGTCATAGGAGAGCTGGCCCCGCGGGCAGGCGCCCTCGAGGCAGTCGGGATGGCCCGGCGCGGCGCCGTTGTAGCCGGTGGCGATGATGCGCTTGTCGATCACCAGCACTGCACCGACCCGTCGCCGGGTGCACTTGGCACGGGCACTGACCGCGGCGCTGATCCCCAGGAAGTACTCGTCCCATCCCGGAACACTCACGGGTGCTGCGATCTCGCTCATAGCGTCATCCTAGGGCGCGTGCGCGGCAGGCCGTCGGAGCCCGCCACGGCCTGGACCTCGGATCAGTTGAGGCCGAAGTCGTAGTCGTCGTAGGAGCGGGGATCCTCTATCGGCTCGGCATGGATCATCACGTGCAGGTCGTCGAACTCCGCCACCAGCGCCTCGGTGATCTCCTCCACCAGGTCGTGGGCCTGCTGCACGCTCCACGCGCCGGGCACCAGCAGGTGCATGTCCATGTAGCGGCGGTTGCCCGACTCGCGGGTGCGCACCCCGTGGAACATGACGTGGTCGGCGGTGAAGCCCTCCAGGATCTCGCGGATGCGGTTGTTCTCCGCCTTGGGCAGGCTGACGTCCATCAGTCCCATGCCCGATTCGTGCATCAGCTTGGCGCCGGTGAACAGGATGTTGATGCCGACGGCCATGGCCACGATCGCGTCCAGCCGCGGCCACTTGGTGAGCCAGACCAGCGCGACGCCCAGCACCACGCCCACCGAGGTCCACACGTCGGTGAGCAGGTGCTTGCCGTCGGCGGTCAACGTCATGGAGCGGTACTTCCGTCCGGCGCGCAGCAACACCCAGGCGACCCCGCCGTTGAGGAAGGAGGCCAGCACCGAGACCAGCAGGCCGATCCCGACATTCTCCAGCGGCTGGGGCTCCATGAAGCGCTGCACCGCGGTGAGGATGATGACGCCCGCGGCGACGAAGATCATGGCGCCCTCGGCGGCGGCCGAGAAGTACTCGGCCTTGGAGTGGCCGAAGTTGTGGTTGCGGTCCGGCGGCTTGATCGCCAGGCGCAGCGCCATCAGGGCGATGATGGCGGCGGCCAGGTTCACCAGCGACTCGGCGGCATCGGACAGCAGGCCCACCGATCCGGTGACCTGCCAGGCAAAGGTCTTGAGGGCGATGGTCCCCAGGGCCGCGGCGATCGACAGCCACGCGAAGCGGGTGAGGTCGACGGGGGCGGACGTCCGGGGGGAGGGGGAGGTCATCGAGGCTTCTTGCACGGCCTCATTCTCCCCCACTGTTTCTGGCAGTGCGCCCAGAGCGTCCGCCCGGGCCCCGGCCCGGCGGGCGCCTAGTCTGGGAGGCATGGCACGTTCGGTCTGGCAGTCACTGGGCAGGCCCTTGGGCCTGCCCACCCAGGACAGGCAGGGGCTGGTGCTCTCGGGCGGCGGCTCCAAGGCAAGCTTCCAGCTGGGCGCGCTGCGCTATCTCTACCAGCACGCGGACCTCGCCCCGACGGTGGTGGTCGGCACCTCCGCGGGCTCCATCCTGGCCGCGCTGCTGGCCCAGAGCGACGATCCCCGCGAGCAGGTGGAACTGGTGGCGCAGCTCGAGGAGCTGTGGCTGGGGATGTGCCGCCAGGGCGACATGTTCACCGAGCGGGCGTGGTTTCGCCGCTTCCGGGCGCGCGGTCCCGAGATCCAGGCACTGCTGCAGCGCGAACGCGAGGCGCGGCGCAGCACCCCGCGCAGCCTGCCGAAGCTGCCCCTGCCCTTCACCCGCGGCGTCCAGCTGGCGCCCGAGGACGAGCCACAGGAGGAGTTGGCCGAGCCTGGCAACCCCGAGGAGGCCCAGGAGGAGCTGACTGGGCAGATGCAGACGCTGGCGATGGCCACCAGCGACCCGCTCGTCGAGACCCCCGAACTCAGCCCCACGCAGGTGGTGACGCTGCTGGCAGGTCTGAGTCGGCTGCGCGGCGTCGGCAATGACCTGGCCTTCATCCTCACCGGCGCCGAGAAGACGCGCTCGATGTACATTCCGGGCCCGATCCTGCGCGAGTTGCTGGGCGAGGGCGGCCTGTTCGACTCCTCGCGGGTGCCCGGATCAGGCATGACGCTGCGCATCGCGATGGTGGGGCTGGAGAGCGGTGAGCTGCGCTTCATGCGCGAGGACGGCCGCCTGGTGAACCGCGACGACATCCCGGTGCCCGGCGAGCCGCACGACATCTCGCGTGGGGTGCTGGCCTCCTGCTCCATCCCGACCGTCTTCACCCCGGTGGCGATCGACGACGAGAACTACGTCGACGGTGGGGTGCGCGAGAACCTGCCCGCCGAGATGGCGATGGGGCCGCTGGACTGCACCACCACCTGGGTGGTCACCTGCAATGCGCCCTCGATCGCGCCGAGCGAGTCCTTCGCCACCAAGGACCTGTTCTCGATCATGCTGCGCGCCACCGAGATCCAGTCCGACGAGACCGAGCGTGACGAGGCGACCCTGGCGCGTCGTCACGGTGCGCTGGTGGTGGAGCCGGAGTTCGACGTGCACGATGCGATGACGATCGATCCGGGCCTGTTGCGGATCTTTCGCGACTACGGCTGGATGCGTGCCGCCGAGGTGCACCTGGGGGCGACGACGGCCGAGGTGGCATTGGGGCGCAGCATCATCACCGCCCGGCGCCGTATCTGGGAGCTGGAGCGCACCTACCTCAGTGAGCAGGGCCAGCACGACGAGCGCGAGCTGTTGCTACTGGCCCGTCTCAAGTACGACCTGCGCGACCAGGTGCCGAGGGTTCGCGACCAGATCAGGCCCGAGGGGGCGGAGTCGTGGTGGCGCGAGTGGGAGGGCCATGCGGTGCCGGTGGAGATGGACCCGCCCTGGCTGGTCTGAGCACCGCGTCCACTGCCGGAAGGCCTGAGCCGGACGGTCCGGGGGTGCGCCCGGGCGCGCCTGGGCGCGGCCTGGCCGTTCGGGGCGGCTATCCTTGTCGGGTTGCCCCTATAGCTCAGTTGGCAGAGCAGTGGACTTTTAATCCATGGGTCGTGGGTTCGATCCCCACTGGGGGTACGCAGAAGGGCTCCAAGGTTCTCCTCGGAGCCCTTCTGGTGTTCCCGGGTATTGCTGAGGCCCAGCGGGGTTCAGGCGGTCACGACGCGCCGGGTGCTCCACCGGTGCAGCAGGGCGGACAGGACCACCACAGCCAGTCCGGCGAGCAGCCATGGCCAGGGGCTGGCGTCCATCACGCACTCGTAGGCCACGCGCTGGCAGTCGAAGCCGGGGCCGCGACGGTTGAGCCAGGCCAGCGCGAACATCATGGCGGCGGGGCCTACGAGCAGGCCCCAAAGCCCATTGCCGCGGGTCAGCAGCAGGGCAGCCAACCCGACGAGCATGCCGGCCGGCACGATCACCAGTCCCCAGCTGAGCGGGGAGAAACCGGCCAGGGCGACGATGGCGCCGGACAGTGCCCACAGGCTGAAGGCGGGCCAGTCGCGGATCTTCGCGCGGGGGGCGGTGAGCAGGTGGGGACGCGCAGGACTCGAACCGGTCATGTGCGAATCCTAGGCAGGTCGGTCTTGTGCGCGTGCAGCACCCCCTTGGTTCTGCACCGGACGGCCTGGGTCACGCCGCTAGGCTCGGCCCATGCAGGGATTCATTGTGGTGCTCGGGGTGGGGCTGGTCCTGTTCGCGCTGGCGGCACTGGCCGACCGACGCTCGGCACGACGGGCCCAGCAGGTGGTGGGTCTTCCTCCGGCGCGGACCGTCGCCCCGGCCCGTTCGGAGCCTGATGAGGAGCAGCGTCGCGCCCTGGAGCTCTTCCGTGCCGAGCAGCCCAGCCTGGCCCTGGGGCTGGCCGATGCGTCGATGGCCACCTGGCGCTCCCCCGACTGCTTGGAACTGGCCGATGCGGCGGTGCTCTGCTGCCCCGAGGGGATCGGTTCCCAGCGCGAGCTGCTGAATGCCCGCATCGCGGCCCGCGCCCTGTCGCGGTCGTTGCTGGTGGCGCTCACCTCGATCCCGGACGACGAGCTGGCCCTGCTGTGCGCCACCCCGGGGCTGACGATGCCGGTACTGGTGGGCGACGAGGACGCCTGCCGGCAGCTGGCCGAGCTGGCAGGGGCGACACCGATCGGGCGCGGCGACCTGCAGGCCGGCTTGGCAGGCCGGGCGCTTGGTCACGTGGCGCGGCTTGTCGCCGACGAGACCGCGTGCTGGGTGCTCAACCCTCAACCCCAAGGGTGAAGCTCAACTTTCGGTTCACCCACCCTTGAGGGTTCTGGCGAGGCCCCTCCTGAGGACTTCTGGAGGTTCCGGCACAGGTCTGGGTAAAGCCCTCGGCTCAATCTATGCCTAAACACATATTCCCTGGTGGCGACGGGATGAAATGGTGGCGACAGCGACACCGGCAGACGCTTCGGAATGCTGACCTTTCCCCTTCCTGAAAAGGCACTTGGGCATTTCTTGGCGATCTGTCAACCCTCGAGGGCGCTTTGACCCACTCCATGACGCCGGCCCTAGTGTCCACCTCATCGGGGCGACACCGGCCAACGACGTGGGGAAGCGTCAGGGCAGGTGTCGCCCTTCTTGTCTCAACGCGGCTGGGGAAGAGCCGCGTCGGAAGGAAAACCACAGTGTCTGTCCTGCGCCTTGCCAGGGTGGCCTCGGCTTCGGCCGTGACCGCCAGCATGCTCCTTGGGGGTACCCAGTTGGTGGTGGGCCAGATGGCCCAGGCCAAGAATTCGATCATGACGGCCTCGGTTGGCCTCAACGTCCGCTCCGGTCCGGGCCTGGACCATCCGGTGATTGGCGGACTTGCCCGCGGCGAGACCGTCACCGTCACCGGCCCCTCGGCCAAGGGCTGGGCCCCGGTGCTGTACCAGGGCCGCCGCGCCTTCGTCGCCGCCCAGTACCTCAGCGGCGTGCGCGGCACTGCGACCGTCGCTGCCTCCGGATCGCGGTCCCAGGCCCGCACCCTGGCCGGTGTGAATGTCCGCACCGGTGCCGGGATCGACAATCCCGTGGTCACCACCCTGCCCCGGGGCACCACCGTCACCCTCACCGGACGCACCCAAGGCGACTGGAGCCAGATCAACCTGAACGGGCGCTCCCTGTGGGTGAACAATGCCTGGATCACGGGCGGGGCGGCCGCCACCCGCCCGGTGAGCACGGCCGCCGTCACCTCGCGGGCCCGCGCCACGACCGCCCTGATGATCCGCACCAGCGCAGGCAGCGACTTCCGCAGCCTGGGCGACATCCCCAAGGGAAGCCTGCTCGACCTGACCGGGGTGAAGAGGAACGGCGTCTCGCAGATCCTGTGGCAGGGCCAGCTGCGCTGGGTGAACTCCCACTTCCTGACACCGGTGGGTGGCACCTCCGGGGCTCCCGCACCCAAGGTGCCGGGCACCATCGGCTCGCGCTGGACGACGACGAAGCTCGCGATCCGTCCCTCCTCTGTCGGGCCCCGCTACCTCTACGAGGTGCCCGCCGGCACCCGCTTGGAGGTGACGGGCAGGGTGCGCAATGGCCGCGCCGAGGTGATCGTCGGCTTCGCCCGCGCCCGCTACCCGCAGGTGCGCACCATCTACGGAGTGCGGCCCGATCCCCTGCCCGACCATCCGAGCGGCCACACGGTGGACCTGATGATCCCCAACTACCGGTCCAACCGGGCGTTGGGGACGCAGATTGCCACTGACCTGCAGGCCAATGCCGGACGGCTCGGCGTGAAGTACATCATCTGGCGCCAGCACATCTGGTCGGTGAGCCGCGCGAACGAGGGCTGGCGCCCGATGGCCGACCGTGGCGGTGACACCGTCAACCACTACGACCACGTGCACGTGACCGTCCACTGAGCCACGGTCAGCGCGGACGCGGTTTTGAGCAGCGCCCGAAGGCCACTAGACTTGCCCGGTCGGGTCCCCATCGTCTAGCGGCCCAGGACACCGCCCTTTCAAGGCGGCAGCGCGGGTTCGAATCCCGTTGGGGATACCAAACGAAAGAAGCCCTTGACCAGCAGCAATGCTCGCCAAGGGCTTTTTCGCGCCTGTGGCGTCGTCGACCTCGACACATTGTGGCCGCGTCAGTGATCACGTCGGAGATGATGGGGTCAACCCACTTCGTGGGGTCGCATGCGAGCCCGTGCTCGCTGAGCCAGACCCATCAGGGAGCAACGATGTCCGAGCTGCACGCAGAACGACCCACCTACGATCCGCAGGCCGATGCCGTGGCCTTCTGGCCGGGAAACCAGGTGCACCCAGACCAGAGCTATCACCACACCGCTTTCCTGCAGGACGACGACCTGACCATGGGCATCAACGTTGACCTCGACGAGCAGGGCCGCGTGATCATGTTCGAGGTGCTCGAGGCCAGTCGCATCTTCCACCCCGACCTTCTGGCCGAGTGGGAAGAGAACCTGCGCGACTGACCGCCGTAAGCCCCTGCCTTTCATCCGAGGGCGCCGCCCCAACCTGAGGCGGTCTGCAGATCCCCACCCGCCATCGCGTCAGCGCGGCGGCACCCGGTCAGGTCTTCACACTGCCACGGGTCCTTCGCCGGTGCGTCGAACTTCGCTCGCATCATCAGGATCACTCCCGCTGGGAGTAGGCCCTGCCCCAGAGATGCCGCGAGCCGAACGATGGCATTGTCAGCCTTGTCTCGGCGATCCATGCGCACTTCCCAGCCCAAGGGTTCCTCCTCGGGCCGTCACTCCCCCAGCTGCCGGGCCAGCAGATCCATCTCCGCACGCGCGGCGGGACTGCTGACATCCAGCGCCAAGGCGGCCGCAGGGGTGTGCAGGAAGCGTCGCAGGGCGGTTGCGGCGGTGCGGGTGGGGGTGCGCTTCAGGATGCCCATGCTGCGCGGAACGGGGCCATCCTCGAGCGCACGGAGGCGGCTGCGGACTTCACTGACCACGCCCCGCACGGCCCCGGCATCGGCGGCCAGCTCGGCGGCGCCACCAGCGCGGTTCACGGCCAGCCCCAGAGGAGCCACCAGGATGGCGTGCGTGCGCAACCAGCCGGGCATGTCCTGCTGCACCTGGGCGGGGAATCCGGCGCTGTTGAAGACGTCGACGATCCGCTCGGCCCGCACACTGCTCCCCCACCCGGACTCACCCACGGGCATGGCGGCCAGGCGGCCCAGCTTCAACGGTGCCGTCCACCGGACGACCCCCTGGTCCATCACCCCGCCCGCCATCGGGAAGGCGAGCAGCAGGTCACGGCCCAGCGCCAGCTCGAGCGCCTGCGGTGATCCGGCCCAGTTGCCCAGCGTCAGCACGTCGGCGGCCAGCGTCCGAAGGCCCGCCAGGGCCGCTTCCATGCCCTGGGCGCGAACCGCGACGACCACGAGCTCGTAGACGTCCTCCACCTCGGAGACCACTGGCAGTGCAAGGCGTCGCACCGGGCCGTTGCCGCGAGCGATCAGCAGGCCCTTGGAACGCAGCGCAGCCAGCCGGCTGCCGCGCGCCAGGAGGCTGACGTCGTGGCCCACATCGTGCAGGCGCACGGCATGGAGGCTGCCGAGTACACCGGCGCCGACCACCAGGACCTTCATCCGCACTCCTCCTACTCGACCACGAGCTCCACGACCATCCGTGAGGTTACCGGTGCCCATCATTGCCGACCATGGCAGGACCCGCCCCGCGATGGCTGCGGGGCGGGTCCTGCCGTGCGGTCGTGCCGGCGCCGGACTCAGTTGTCGTTGTCGATGGCGGCCGCGGCCAGGCCGGTGAGGGCACCCATGCCGATGACCAGGGCGGAGACGCCATAGGCCAGGACGCTGGTGAACAGCGATGCGCGGGTGAAGTTGGCCTGCATGAGCAGGTCCCGGGGGCCGGACAGCTCTTCGGCCCGCTCGGTGTCACCCTCGGCGCTCGCCTTCATGAACTCGGCGCTCACGTCGGCGAAGGTACGTCCTCCGCCCATGTGGTGCGCGTGCTTGGCGACGGTCTCGGCCTGCATGTAGGCGGTCAGCGGTCCTGCGACCGGCTTGCCGGCCAGACGGTCCGCGTCCTCGGGGACGGTGATGTCCTGGTCCTTGAGCTGCTTGGTGATGGCGGCCCAGGCGGCTCCGCCGGAACCGATCAGGATGGGGCTGGCAGTGGCAAGGAGGGTACGCAGGGCGCGGTTGCTCATGGAAATTCCTTCGTCGAGAGGTCAGTTGCCCAGTACAAGTTGAAAGTTCATCCAAATATTCCCGAGTGGGGAACTTTTTCCACGCCGACGCCCATCGCACCCGCCTCCAGACACGGGCCGACGCCGGGAACTCCCGCAATCCCCCGATCAACAGGTGCGCCCCGGCGCCGACTGTGCGGCGGCATCAAGCTCCCCCGAGCGACGCCGCGCACGGCTCCAATCCTCCCGCGCCGACCCCCATGAACACAAGTTAACGTTGAACACAACTGTCTGGGGCATGCCAGCAGCCCTCCAGAGCCCCCGAGCCAATCCCACGGTGACAAAACACCTAGTCAGAGAACTTTGAAAGCGTCTGGACAGCTTGATTTCACTTTTGCACCCGAAACGCGCTATATTTTTCGAGCTGCCTGAAACGGGCAGCCGGCCGGATCGGAAACGATCCAGCAGGGCCGCAAGGCCCCGTAGCGCAGTTGGTTAGCGCGCCGCCCTGTCACGGCGGAGGTCGCGGGTTCGAGTCCCGTCGGGGTCGCGGAAGCGGTGATGTTCGCATCACCGCTTTTGTGTTGGAACATCACTTCCACTGGTGTTCCGACCGTTTGGCCAGGTAGCTCAGCTGGTAGCAGCGTTCGCCTGAAAAGTGAAAGGTCACCGGTTCGATCCCGGTCCTGGCCACCAACTCGACCCACCCTTCGCCGGGGTGGGTCTTTTTGGTTCCGGCACTTCCCTGCCGGGCCACCGAATCGCCCTGGACGGGACGTACAGCAAGGCCACCACTCAGTGCGCCTCGCGCCCCAGCCCCAGGTAGGCCGTCAGCCAACGCTCAACCTCGTCGAAGTACCGGTCGCGCACCGGACCGCGGCTCAAGGCCAGGTCATGCATGCCACCGGGCAGGCGCACCAGGGTGACATGGTCCCCGAGCTGTGCACCCCGGGCCATGATCCTCTCCACATCCAGCACGGTGTCTGCTTCACGCATCGCCTCGTCCCAGACGCGCCTGAAGTCGCTGCGCCCACTGGTGAGCAGCAGGACCGGCGCCTCGATCGACAGGCCCTTGGCCACACGGTCGTGCCCGGCCAGGACTGCCGCCAGCCACCCGGCCCGGACGAAGAAGTTCTCCGGCCCCTTGAGTGCGGGATCGACCTCCCACTCCCCTCCCGTGGCCGGATCCAGGCTCCGGAGGTAGAAGCCGTTGTCGGCCAGCTTGAGCACCGCCGTCGGGCGGGAGACGGACAGCATCCTGGTGACCCGTCCGGTCAACACCGCGACCACCCACGAGGCCTGCAGGTCGAGCCACGGCGAATTGAGCACCAGGGCGTCGATGGCCCCGGGCCGGGCATCGGCCCACAGGCTGGCCGTCAGCCCGCCCGTCGAGTGCCCCATCAGGACCACCTGGTCGTGGTCCTCGCGCAGGATCCCGACGGCACGGTCGAGCTCCTCGAAGTAGTCGTCCAGGGTGCCGACGAATCCCGCCAGCTGCCCCGGAGCAAGACTGCGCCCGTAACGGCGCAGTTCCAGGGCATGGAAGTCGTGGCCCATCCGCTCCACGGCCTCAGCCAGGTGCGACTGGAAGAAGTAGTCACTCCACCCGTGCAGGTACAGCAAGGCGCTGCGACGCTGCGGAGGGTGCCTACGCACCAAGGTTCCCGTGAGCGGGGACGACTCCGGCTCCCCGGGCGCCATGCGCGCACCAGGGAGCGGAATCGTCAACTGCTGGAAGCCATCCAGGATCGAGTCGTCAACCCATGATCCATCACGACGATGGTCACTGATCGGGGTGGACGGCGACGACATGATGGCTCACGTCAGCCGACGCGACGAGGCTCCCCATCGTCACCGTCGGTGTCGTAGTCGTCGTTGTAGACGGCAGCGAGATCTGCGTACGGATCGTCGTCGTCCTCGTACCGGCTCGACGACGAACCCTTGATCCCGAGCTCACGCTCAAGAGATGCCACATCCATGTTGATCGGGCGATACTTCAGATCCCTTGCAACCTTGGTCTGCTTCGCCTTTGCACGGCCGCGCCCCATATTGGGTCGACCCCCTCGCTCTGTCCCTCGCGGCTATGCCGCGGCAATGTGTGTATAGCTTTCGTGGAACACAGGCTACCGAACTTGTCGGGTGCTTCCAAAAGGGGCGCACCCCGCAAACCGTACGACTGGTGCGGCTGTGGGGCGCGAGGGGTCAGGATGCGGCGGGATGGCCTCCACGAAGGTCCACGCGCTGGCCGCGATCTGCGACCATCCGGCCCAGGATCCAGCTATCGACGCCGCGCGCCTGCAGGATGCGCTGGGCAGCCTCCACGCTTGCCTCGGGCATCATGGCCACCATGCCGACGCCCATGTTCAGCGTCGCCTCGATGTCGGCCTGCGGCACCTTGCCCACCTGCTGCACCAGCTGGAAGACGGCCGGCGGCGTCCAGCTGGGACGCTCCAGCTCGGCGGTCAGGTGCTCGGGCACCACCCGGGCAACGTTGTTGGCCAGGCCTCCGCCGGTGATGTGGCTCAGCGCGTGCACCTCGGTGCCACGGATCAGCTCCAGGACGTCCTTGGCGTAGACCTTGGTCGGCACCAGCAGCGCCTCGCCCAGGGTGGTGCCCAGCTCCGGCACGTCACGGTCCAGCGCCCAGCCGGCATCGGTCAGCAGCACCTGACGCACCAGCGAGTAGCCATTGGAGTGCAGGCCCGAGGCGGCCATGGCCAGCACCACGTCGCCCTCCTGGATGCGATCGGCACCCAGGATCTCGTCACGCTCCACCACGCCGGTGGTGGCGCCGGCGATGTCGTACTCGTCAGGGCCCAGCAGGCCGGGGTGCTCGGCGGTCTCGCCACCCAGCAGGGCGCAGCCGGCCACCTCGGCGGCCTCGGCGATGCCCTTGACGATCGCGGCGATACGCTCGGGCACCACCTTGCCGCAGGCGATGTAGTCGGTGACGAAGAGCGGCTCGGCACCAGCGACCACCAGGTCGTCGACCAGCATGCCCATCAGGTCGAAACCGATGGTGTCGTGCTTGTCCATGGCCTGCGCGATGGCGACCTTGGTGCCGACGCCGTCGGTGGAGGTGGCCAGGACCGGGTGACGGTAGTTCTTGAAGGCGCTCGCGTCGAAGAATCCGGCGAAGCCGCCGAGGCCCCCGAGCACCTCGGGGCGGCGGGTGCGGGCGACGTGCTCCTTCATCAGCTCGACGGCGCGGTCACCGGCCTCGATGTCCACACCGGCGCGGGCATAGGCGGACTGGCTCATCAGGATTCCTTCTTCAGCGGTTCGTTCTTCGGGGGTTCGTTCTTCTTGATGGGCATGGTGCGCAGCTGCGCCAGCGGCAGGTCCTGCGGACCCACCGGGTACTGGCCGTCGAAGCAGGCCCGGCACAAGTCGTCCTTGTCCACGTGGGTGGCCTTGACCAGGCCGTCGAGGGAGATGTGGCCCAGCGAGTCGGCACCGATCGCCTCGGCGATCTCCTCGATGCTCATGCCGGGGGCGATCAGCTCGTCGCGGGTGGCGAAGTCGATGCCGTAGAAGCACGGCCACTCCACCGGCGGGGCCGAGATGCGCACGTGCACCTCCTTGGCTCCGGCCTGGCGCAGCATGGCGACCACCTGGCGCTGGGTGTTGCCCCGCACGATGGTGTCGTCCACCACGACGATGCGCTTGCCACGCACCACGTCGGGCAGCGGGTTGAGCTTCATGCGGATGCCCATCTGGCGCATCGCATTGGACGGCTGGATGAAGGTGCGGCCCACATAGGCATTGCGCACCAGGCCCAGGCCGTAGGGAATGCCCGAGCCGGCGGCGAAACCGATCGCGGCCGGGATGCCCGACTCAGGCGTGGGGATGACCAGGTCGGCATCGGCCGGGAACTCACGCGCCAGCAGCTTGCCGATCTTGACGCGCATGTTGTGCACGCGGCGACCGGTCAGGATGGTGTCGGGGCGCGACAGGTAGACGTACTCGAACAGGCAGTGCTTCGGCTTGGCCTCGGCGAAGCGGTGCGACCGGATCGCCTCGCCCTCGACGACCACCATCTCGCCGGGCAGCACGTCACGCTCGTAGACAGCCCCGACGATGTCGAGCGCGGCGGTCTCCGAGGCGATCACGACGCCCCCCTCGGGCAGGCGTCCGATGGACAGCGGACGGATGCCCTGCGCATCGCGGGCGGCGTACAGGGTGCCCTCGTCCATGAAGGTGAGGCAGAAGGCACCGCGCAGCGTGGGCAGCACCTCGAGCGCGGCCTGCTCCAGCGAGCGGTCCTCGTAGCTGGCCAGCAGAGCCGACAGGATCATCGTGTCCGAGGAGGAGTCCATCCGCTTCTTGTGCGGCACCTTCCTGGCGCCGATCCGCTCGGCCAGCAGGGCTTCGAGCTCGTCGGTGTTGGTCAGGTTCCCGTTGTGGCACAGCGCCAGCGATCCGTCGCTGTGCGCTGCCAGCGTGGGCTGGGCATTGCCCCAGACACTCGCACCCGTGGTCGAGTAGCGCGTGTGGCCCACGGCCAGGTTGCCCTCGAGGCTGTTCAGGGTGGGCTCGTCGAAGACCTGGCTCACCAGGCCCATGTCCTTGAAGACCATGATGCGGCTGCCATTGCTCACTGCGATCCCGGCCGACTCCTGCCCGCGGTGCTGCAGGGCGAACAGGCCGAAGTAGGTGAGCTTGGCCACCTCCTGACCCGCGGCACTGACGCCGAAGACGCCGCAGTGGTCCTGCGGGTGGGGGTCATCAGGATTGAGTTCGTGGGTCAGCAGTCCATCCGGGCGAAGAGGCACGCCGCCACACTATCGCGGTCTGGGCCCTGGACTCGCCCCGACTTCAGGGTCTGTCGACCAGCTGGTCGAGGGCCCGGTCCAGTGCAGCGATGGCCTCGTCGGCATCCACGCGTTCCATCAGAAGGTGGATGGTCAACCCGTCCAGGGTTGCCTGCAGGGTGACCGCCGCACCCCGGGGGGTGGTCGACCGCAGCCTTTCCGCCCGCTGGAATCCCGCGAACATGTCCTGCAGGAGCCCGGCCAGTTCGTCGTAGGCAATCAGCCCGGCTCCATCCGCGAGATGCGCCCGGGAACCCAGGAAGGCGAACCACACCCGGGAGAGCTCCCGCGACTCGTCGTCGAGTGGCAGTGCCGCACGCAGCAGGGCCCGGGCATGCTCCAGTGGGTCCGGCTGCGGCTCGACGGCCAGGAGTCGGGCCTCGAAGCCGCTGCGCACAGCCTCCACCACTGCGTCGACCATGGACTGGTGGGTGGGCAGGTAGTGCCGCACCGCTCCGGGCGACCAGCCGCTCGCGGCAGCGAGACCCCGCACGCTGAGGGCCGCCAAGCCCTCATCGCGCACGAGGGCCATGGCGGCGCGGGTGAGTTCCATCCTGCGCTCGTCATGGTCGACGACTCGAGGCACCACTGCCCCCTCTCCTGTGGACTGGCTCGGAGCCCATCATGGCGGATCTTTTTCGCACAACTGTATTGACAGCACTGGAGACGGGGGCAATCCTTCATTTAACACACTCGTGCTTTCTGAAGGAAGGATCCCCATGGACCCCTGGATCGCCCTCGCCGTGGCCGGCGTCTTCGAAGTCGGCATGACCACCTGCCTCCAGCTCGAACAGCGCAACAAGAACTGGGGCTGGGGATTCCTGGCCTGTGCGGTGGTGAGCTTCAACCTGCTGTCCACCGCCATCCAGACGATTCCCCTCGGCACCGCCTATGCCATCTGGACCGGGATCGGGGCGGTGGGCACCATCGGCGTCGACGCCCTCCTGTTCGGGCACCGGCCCCGCCCCGCGACCCTCAGCCTGATGGCGCTGGCCATCACCCTGATCCTCATGCTCAAGGTGGCGTCATGAATGGCTGGGCCTGGGTCCTGCTGGGCGGACTCCTCGAGATCGGATTCACCACGGCCCTCAAGCTCGAACAACAGGACCCGCGCTGGTTCCTGGTCTTCCTTGCCTGCGCCATCGCCAGCTTCGAATGCCTGGCGCGGGCCCTGGCGACGATCCCCCTGGGCCTGGCCTATGCCATCTGGACCGGGATCGGGGCGGTGGGCACCTTTGCGGTGGGCCTGCTGGCCTTCGGTGAACCCGGCGGTGCCGTGCGCATCCTGGTCGTCCTGGCGCTGGTGGCCACCCTGGCCGGGCTCAAGATGGTCAGCGACGACCCGAGCGCCACTGGCGCACGGCCTGCTCCACATCGACCAGCCCGGTGATGATGTGACGGCCCGCGATCCGGGTGAGGTTGTGCTCCTTGATCCGCTGGTTGAGGTCCTCGACGATCGCCCGGGCCGTCGCCTCGTCCCGCACGTCGGCCAGGGTCTGCTGCAGGTCCTGCTTCTCGCGTCGCACCGCCAGCGGGCCGGGCATCACGGCGCGCAGGTCCTCGGAGGCCATCTTGCGCTGCGCCCACCAGTCCGGCGGGTCCGGCCGCCCCAGCCCGGTGAGCGGCTTGCCCTCGCCCGGCAGGTTGCTGAACTCGCCCCGCTCGGTGGCCTCGCGGATCTGGCGATCCACCCAGCTCTCGAAGACGATCGGCTCGTGGTCACGCATGGCTCCACGATAATTGTCGGAGCCGACCCCTAGGGTCGTCGGCATGAGGATCCTGCACACCTCCGACTGGCACCTGGGCCGTTCCTTCCATCAGGTGGGCCTGTTGCCCGCCCAGCAGCTGTTCATCGGCCACCTCGTGGATCAGGTGGCCGAGCGTGAGGTCGACGCGGTGCTCGTGGCCGGCGACGTCTACGACCGCGCCCTGCCCGGGCCCCAGACCGTCGAGGTGCTCGACGATGCCCTGGCCCGGATCGTCGCGGCCGGCGCCCAAGTGGTGCTGACCAGCGGCAACCACGACTCGGCGGTGCGGCTCGGCTTCGGCAGCAGGCTGATGGAGGCCTCCGGGGTGCACCTGCGCACCGGCGTCGACGACATGCTGCGCCCCGTCGAGGTCGATGGTGCACGGATCTACGCCCTGCCCTACCTGGAACCGTCGGTGGCCGCTCCCCTGCTCGGCGAGGACGTGGCCGCCAGCCACCTGGGCGTGCTCGGTGAGGCCTTGCGGCGGGTGGCCGCCGATGCCGAGCGCTTCGACGGCCCCGTGGTGGTCAGCGCCCACGCCTTCGTCACCGGAGCCGTCGAGAGCGAGTCCGAACGAGACATCAGCGTCGGCGGCATCGGCGACGTGCCCGCGAGCCTGTTCGAGGGCTTCGACTACGCGGCGCTCGGCCACATCCATGGCAGGCAGGAGATCCGGCCACATGTGCGCTATTCCGGATCCCCGGTGGCGATGAGCTTTTCCGAGCAGGCACACACCAAGTCCAGCTGGCTGGTGGAGCTGCCCCCACAGCGGGGCGGTGCACTGCATGTCGAAGCGGTGGAGGCGCCGGTGCTGCGGCCGCTGGCGACGCTGCGCGGAGACCTGCTCGACCTGCTCGCCGATCCCGTCCACGAGCACGCCGAAGAGGCCTGGTGCCGCGTCATCCTCACCGACGACGCCCGGCCGCTGGATGCCATGAACCAGCTGCGGCAACGATTCCCGTACACCGTCGTGCTGGAACACCAACCCGCCCACGTCTCCCCCACCGCCCAGCACAGCTACGCCAGCCGGGTGCGCACCGCCAGCGATGCCGAACTGGTCGACGGCTTCCTCACCCACGTGCGTCGCGGCCGCGGCCCGGACGAGCGGGAGCGGGCCGTCGTGGCCGAGGCGATCGAACAGAGCCGGATCGAGCGAGCGGAGGCCGTCCGATGAAGCTGCACCACCTGCGCGCCACCGCCTTCGGGCCTTTCGCCGGCACCGTCGAGATCGACTTCGACGCGCTCGGCCGGGCCGGGCTCTTCCTGATCAACGGCCCCACCGGGTCGGGCAAGACCAGCCTGCTCGACGCGGTCTGCTTCGCGCTCTACGGCAACCTGCCGGGGGTGCGAAGCAGCAAGTCGCTGCACTCCCAGCACGCCGCCCCCACCGCCAAGCCCGAGGTGGAGCTGGTCTTCAGCGTGGGGGCGCGGCGCTTCCGCGTGGTGCGCTCCCCCGAGTACCAGCGGCCCAAGCTGCGCGGCACCGGCACCACCAAACAGCAGCACACGGTGGTGCTCACCGAACTGGTCGACGGCGCCTGGCTCGACCGCGGATCGGGCCGCGCCGACGAGGTGGGTCGCGTGATCAGCGACGCGGTGGGCCTGGGCCTGGACCAGTTCAAGACCGTCGTGCTGCTCCCCCAGGGGGACTTCGCCCGCTTCCTGCGCGCCCGCACCGAGGACCGGGCCGAGATCCTGCAGCGGCTGTTCTCCACCGAACGCTTCGACCAACTCCTGCACTGGCTCGAGAACCGCCGCCGTGAGCTCGACAAGCAGGTGACCAGCGCACGCCAAGAACTGCGCGGCGAACTGCAGCGGCTGTGCGATGCCGCCGACCCGCTGCTGGCGCACGACGATCCCGCCCGGTTGCCGGAGCACTTCCTCGACGCAGAACAGGTTGGCAGGACCCCGAGCGAAGGACCGACACTGCCCGAGGCCCTCGCCCTTCTGCTGGCCGCCACCCAGCGTGAGCACGATGCGCGCGAAGAGGTCCACCGCAGTGCCACCCTGGCGCACCAGCAGGGGGTGGAGGCGGAGCGGGAGGCCCTGGCGCTGCAGGGCCTGCATCGGCGGGCCGCGGCCGCCCGGGAGCGCCTGGACGAGCTGCAGGCCCAGTCGGGACAGGTCGCCCAGGACCGGGAAAGACTGGAGGCGGCCGGCAGGGCTGCGCTGGTGGTGCAGCTGGTGCAGCAGACCCGCCAGCGGACCGTCGCCCACGAACAGTCACACGCCGCCGTGGACGAGCAGCAGGCGGCCGTCGCGGCACTGTTGCCCGAGGACGGCACCAGGTGGGCGAAGGACACCGACGAACTGACCACACGGCTGGGGACGGCCCGAGACCAGGCCCTGCGCGCCATTGACCTGACCACACAGCTCACCTCCGCGCGAACCTCGGGGCGTGCCGCCGCCTGTGCCCTCGAGGAGGCCGAGGGGCGCAGGGACGCACGCAACCGGGAGCTCGCCGCAGCCACCGCCCGGCTGGACCAGGCCCAGCAGGAACTGGCCAGCGCCAACGCCGCCGTCGGTGACGAAGCCGCCGCCGAACGCCTGGTGGCCGACCTGCAAGAAGCGCGATCCCTGGTGGCGCGCTCGCAACAGCAGGAGGCATCGGTCGAAGCAGCCGCCCAGGCCCATCGCGCGACGCTCCAGACGGAACAGGAAGTCACCGCCCGGGCCGCAGAGCTGGCACGACGCCGCTCCCAGACCCTGGCCGCCGAGCTGGCCCAGCAGCTGGCCGAGGACGAGCCGTGCCCGGTCTGCGGCTCCGCCGATCACCCCTCGCCCGCCGATGCCGGCGCCCAGCACCTGGTCTCGCGCGAGGAACTGGAAGCCGCCGAACAGGAGCGTGCCGAGGCCGCCTCCCGCACCAGTGCCACGCTGGGCCGGGTGGAGGCGGCGCGGGCCACCGCCGTGGCGGCGCAGGAAGCGGTGGAGCACCGGATGGCTGTGCTGCGCGAGGCGCAGTCCGTGCCGGGGCTGGAGTCCACAGCCGACCTCGACCAGGCCCATGCCTCGGCCAGGGCGGCGCTGGAGCAGGCCCGACGCGCACGCCAGGCCGTCCAGGAGCGGGAGCGTGACCTGGCCCGCGCCCAGCAGGGCCACGAGTCGGCCCGGCTGGCGCAGCAGGAGGCGGAGCGCCAGCATGCCGAGGCAGCCACCCTGGCCCGTACCACCGCCGAGTCCGTCACCGACCTGGAAGAGCGGTCCTCCAGCGCTGTGGGCGACCTGCGGGAGCACCCGGTCGTGCTGCTCCCCGAGGATGATGCCGAGGGTGACCAGGCCTCACCGGACTGGCTCGGCCAGGTGCGCGACCGGCTCGACCGGGCACGCTCGGCCGTCGCCGCACTGGAGCGCAGCCGCCAGCAGCTCGCCTCCGCCGTGAAGGAACTCGACGAGGCCCGCTCGGCCGAGGCCATTGCACTGGCCGAGCAGAACTTCACCGATGCCGAGCAGGCCCTGGCCGCGGTGCTGGCACCGGCCGTGCGCCAGGACCTGCAGCAGCGGGTGGAGGCGCACCACACGGCGCTGGCCGAGTCACGCGCGGTGCTCGCCGACCCGGAGGTGGTCCAGGCCCAGGAACGGGCCCTGCCCGACCTGGAGGCGCTGGCGGTTGCCGTCGCCGAGGGACGCGAAGCTGCCCAGTCCGCCGCGCAGGAACTGGGCACGGCCCGCACCGCCCACCGCACCGCCGTGACGCGGTGCAAGACCGCGCTCGCCCAGCTGCAGGAGCTGGGACCGCAGCTGGAACGCGCCGCCGTGGTCAAGGAGGTGGCCGACACCGCCGCCGGCACTGGGGCGAACAATCACCTGCGGATGAGCCTTCCCACCTATGTGCTCGCCGCGCGGCTGGAGGAGGTGGTGGAACTGGCCAACCAGCGCCTGGTGGTGATGACCGGCGGACGCTACACCCTGCAGCACACCGACGCCCTGGCCGGACGCGGCGCCCGCAGCGGCCTGGGACTGGAGGTGGTCGACGCCTGGAGCGGACGACCCCGCGACACATCCACGCTCTCGGGCGGCGAGACCTTCATGGCCTCGCTCGCGCTGGCCCTGGGGCTCGGCGACGCAGTGCGTCACGAGGCCGGCGGCACCAGTCTGGAGACCCTGTTCGTCGACGAGGGCTTCGGCACCCTCGACGAGCAGGCGCTGGAACAGGTGCTGGGCATCCTCGACGGGCTGCGCGAGGGCGGCCGTGCCGTCGGCATCATCAGCCACGTCGCCGAACTGCGCACCCGCATCCCCGACCAGGTGCGGCTCACCCGCACGCAGACGGGGTCGACGCTGGAATTGCTCACCAGCGCCGACCCCGCGATCTGAGGTCCCTCAGGCCTGTGCTCAGCGGGCCATCCGGGCCAGCAGCAGCGCCTCGGCCAGGCAGGCCTTGTCCAGGTCGTCCAGGTTCTGCGACTCGTCGATGCCGTGCGGGCGGCCATCAGGATCGGCGACGGCGGTCACCAGCACCTGCGCGTCGGGGAAGGCCTGCTGGAAGTCGGCGATCATCGGGATCGATCCGCCGCACCCCACCTGCACCGGGTCGGTGCCGTCCCAGGCATCGCGGAAGGCACCCTGGGCCAGTTCGGCGAGCTCCCCCTCGAAGGGCACCAGGCCCGGGTTGCCGGTCTCGCCGCGGGTGACGCTCACCTGCGCACCCCACGGGGCATGCGATTCCAGGTGCTTGACCAGCGCCTCCAGCGCATCGGTCGAGTCGTCACCGGGGGCCACGCGCACGCTCACCTTCGCGCGCGCCACCGGGGCCAGGGTGTTGGAGGCGTCGGCGACGCTGGTGCAGTCGATCGCCAGCACGGTGCACGACGGCTTGGTCCACAGGCGGCTGACGGCCGAGCCGTCGCCCAGCCAGTGCACCCCGTCGAGGATGCCCGACTCGCTGCGCAGGCGGTCCTCCGGGTAGTCCAGGTCGGGGGCCGGGTGGGTCTTGAGGCCCTCGATGGCCACATTGCCCTTCTCGTCGTGCAGCGTGGCCAGCAGTCGGCACATCGAGGTGAGCGCGTCGGGCACGACGCCGCCGAAACCACCCGAGTGCAGGGCGTGGTCGAGGGTGCGCAGCTCCACCACACAGTCGGCCACACCGCGCAGGGTGGTGGTGAAGGACGGCTGGCCGGCCTCCCAGTTGGTGGCATCACAGATGACGAAGACATCGCTGACCAGCTCGTCGTGGTAGGTCTCGATCAGCCGCGCCAGGCTCGGGGAACCAATCTCCTCCTCACCCTCGATGAACAGCGTGACGCCCACCGGCAGCTTGCCGTCGAAGGCGCGCAGCGCACCCAGGTGGACGGCGATACCGCCCTTGTCGTCATTGGAGCCGCGGGCGTACAGGTGGCCGTCGCGCTCGGTGGGCTCGAAGGGCGGGCTCTGCCACAGCGACGGGTCGCCGGTGGGCTGCACGTCGTGGTGCGAGTACAGGCAGATGGTGGGCTGGCCCTCGGGGGCCGGGAAGTGAGCGATGACGGCGGGCTTGCCGCCCTCGGCGACCACCTTGACGTCGGGGCAGCCGATCTCGCGGAGCTTCTCGGCGACGGCCTCGGCGCTGCGCTGGGTCTCGGCGTCCTTCTCGGGCATCGAGCTGATCGACTCGATGCGGATCAGGTCGAACCAGTCCTGGCGCATCTGGGGCAGGACGGACTCGACGGCGGAACGGAGGGCTGCTTCATCGACACTCATGTGCTGATGCTAGCGAGGCCCCCGGTCGACGGGAACCGGCCCCGGCGGCCGGGGAAGACGGCTGTGACTACGACCCGGGCTCGTGTCCAGGGATACCGTCCCCCAGGCCAGCAGCCACACGGAATCAGCTGCTGGCAGGAGTCGGCGGCCACGGCGCGGCCAGCTCCAACTGGCGGGCCAGCCGCAGCAGCGTCTCGTCCTGCCCCAGCTGCCCGGTGAGCATCACCCCGATCGGCAGCTCCACCCCGTCGACCACCTCCCGGTGCAGCGGCAGGCTGATCGACGGCCGCCCGGTCAGGTTCGCGGTGCTGGTCCACGGCGTGAACCGGGTCTGGTCCCAGAAGTCGGTCTCGGGGTCGTCGTCATTGCGCAACTGCCCCACCAGCGCCGGCGGCTGCGCCAGCGTCGGGGAGAGCACCACATCGCATCCCTCCCAGGCGCCGGCCGTGTCGCGGGCCAGGGTCTGCGCCGCGGTGATCGCCCGGGCATGGCGCACACCGGTCACCTCGCGCCCCATCCCCCGCAGCCAGCGGGTCAACGGGCGCAGCCGGTGCTCGTCCTCCTCCGCAACCAGGGCCTGCAGCGCCATCACCGACCACAGGTCGATGAAGGCCTCCCACCGCTGGGGCGCATAGGGCGGCGGCGCGACTTCGACGTGGTGGCCAAGATCCTCCAGCAGCCGCGCCGCCCCCTCGGCCGCCCGCACACAGGCCGGATCCACCACGGTGCTGACATTCGACGGCTCCAGCAGCAGCCCCACCCGCAGCGGCTGGGGCGGCTGGTCCACCCGCGCCAGGTAGCCGTCACGCGGATCGGGCAACAAGTAGCCGTCGCCGGGCCAGTGGGCGCGCAGCACGTCCAGACCGGCTGCGGTGTCGCGCACCGTGCGGGTCAGCACCCCCTGCGTGGCCAGGGCGACGCCGTCAGTGCCATGGGGCCCCGGCGAGATGCGGCCCCGGGAAGGCTTCAACCCCACCAGCCCACAGACACTGGCGGGAATGCGGATCGAGCCGCCTCCGTCCGAACCGTGCGCGATCGGGACGATGCCCGCCGCCACCGCAGCCGCCGCCCCGCCCGAAGAACCACCGGCCGACCGTCGCAGGTCCCACGGGGTGCGCGCCGGCTCCTGGCCCTCCGGCTCGGTGTAGCAGGGAAGCCCGAACTCGGGGGTGGAGGTCTTGCCCACCATCACCGTGCCGGCGGCCCGCAGCAGCTGCGTCGTGCCGTCGTCGACGGGAGCCACGTGGCCGGCCATCGTCACCGACCCGGCCTCGAAGGGCAGGCCCTTGACCATGGAAAGGTCCTTCACCGGGCAGGGCACGCCACGCAGCACCTGACCCGCCGCGCGCGACGGGTCGGCGTCCAGCAACGCCGCCTCCCGCAGGGCGTGCTCGTGGGCCAGGTACACGAAGGCCCCTACCGACGGCCCCACCTGCTCGGCGCGCTCCAGCCCCGCGACGCAGGCCTCCACCGCCGTCAACTGCCCGTCGGCGACAGCGCCGGCCAGCTGCAGGGCCTCCAATTCGTGGATCTGGCTCATGGGGCAAGCCTAGGACTGGACATGGCCCGCGTGGTTGGATGGGGCGAGCACACCGCTTTGACGAAAGGCACGTGAATGTCTGTCCTCTCCGCTGTCGACATGGCACCGCGTGACCCCATCCTGGGGCTCACCGAGGCCTACCTGGCAGACCCCAACCCCAAGAAGGTGAACCTGGGCGTGGGCGTCTACCAGGACGAGAACGGCAAGCTGCCGGTCCTCGACTGCGTCCGCACCGTCGAGCAGCAGATCAGTGTCGATCCGCAGCCGCGCGGCTACCTGCCCATCGATGGCCTTCGCGCCTACACCACCGAGGTCGCCAAGCTGGTGCACGGCAAGGATGCCGCCACCATTGCCGACGGCCGCCTGGTCACCGTCCAGACCCTCTCGGGCACCGGCGCCCTGCGCGTGGCCGGTGACTTCCTGCGCCCGCTGGGCAATGGCACCCTGCTGCTGAGCGATCCCAGCTGGGAGAACCACCAGGGCGTCTTCACCAGGGCCGGCTTCGAGGTGGGCACCTACCGCTACAAGGCCGCCGACCGTGACGGCATCGACTTCGACGGGATGCTCGCCGACCTGCGCGCCGCCCAGCCCGGCACCGTCGTCGTCCTGCACGCCTGCTGCCACAACCCCACCGGCTACGACCTGACCGACGAACAGTGGGACCAGGTCGTCCAGGTGATCACCGACGGCGAGCTCGTCCCCCTGGTCGACATGGCCTACCAGGGCTTCGCCGACGGACCCGAGCAGGACGTCAAGGCGATCAAGAAGTTCGTCGCCACCGGCCGGCCGGTGCTCAACACCGTCAGCTTCGCCAAGAACATGGGCCTCTACGGCGAGCGCGTCGGAGCCCTGCAGGTGACCTGCACCGACGCCGACGAGGCGGCCCGGGTGCTGAGCCAGCTCAAGGTGCTCATCCGCACCATGGTCTCCTCCTCCCCCACGCACGGCGCCACCGTCGTCGCGAAGATCCTGTCCGACGACGCCCTGCGCGCCCAGTGGGTCGACGAACTGGCCGCGATGCGTGACCGGATCAAGCAGATGCGTCGCCGTCTGGTCGACGGCTTGGCCGAGCACGATGTGACCGCCGCCAACGGCAAGCGCGACATGGGCTTCATCGCCGAGCAGGTGGGCATGTTCAGCTACTCGGGACTGACCAAGGAGCAGATGGTCCAGTTGCGTGAGAAGTGGGGCGTCTACGGCACTGACAAGGGCCGCATCTGCATCGCCGCCCTGAACGACGCGAACATCGACTATGTCTGCGAGGCGATCGCTGGCGTCATCTGAGGCTGACACGAGAAGTGTGTGGCCCAGCCCCCGACATCGGGGGGCTGGGCCACACACTTCATGCCTCGGGCCGTTTTCCACAGCCCAACACGTGTCGAGGAACCATCCACAGGCTCCACATTTCCGGTTGAACGCGCCCCGGCCACGCCGCAGCATCGAACCATGCACCTCACTGCCCCGGCCCCGGCCGCCGTCCACCAGCTCGCGGGTCTCCAGGCCGGCTTGGTGACACGAGAGCAGGTTCTGGGCTGCGGCTTCCCGCCCAATGCCATCGACAGGCTGGTGCGCCAGGGGCACTGGCAGCGCGCCGCCCGCGGCATCTACACCACGACCCCTGCACGATGCGACTTCGAGTCGACCGCGTGGCTCGGCCTGCTGGCCGGCGGCGACCAGGCGATCCTGGGTGGCCCGGCAGCCGGACATCGGCTCGGACTCGTGACGCAGGCTCCCGCCCCAGTGCCCATCCTCGTACCGCAGACCTGTGGTGGCGCCCGCGTGCCGGGCGTGCGCTTCGAGCGACGCCGCCACCTCCCCACGGGTCACGGCGTGATGCCTTGCCCGAGCCCCGAATGGACGGTGCTGGAACTGTGTGCACTGGAACCAGAGCGACTGGTGGAGTGGGTGACCATGGCACTTCGCCGACGATGCACCACCACTCGGCGGTTGCGGGCGGCTCTCGACAAGCGTGCCCAGCTGCCGGCCGGTCCGAAGGTGCGCCGCCGCCTGGAGCTCCTGCTGGACGAGGCCGATGGGCTCGAATCCCCCTTGGAGCACCTGTTCGCACGACTGTGCTTCGTCCCCACGGGTTGCCTCGTGGTGAGCGCCAGATCCGGCGCGGGGCACACCGCCACGACCTGAGGCTGGGCCCTGTCCTGGTGGAACTCGACGGGCGGCTCGGCCACGCCGCTGCGGCCGAGACATTCCGCGACATGGCCCGTGACAACGGCGCGGCGGTCGACGGCCTGCTCACCCTGCGCTATGGCCACGCCGACTGCTGGTACCGGCCGTGCGAGACCGCCCGCCAGCTGGATGCCGTGCTACGTCGCCTCGGACTGGTGAGCGGGGCCCATCCCTGCCCGTCGTGCACGGCGATGCCCTGGAACCAGACGCAGTCAGTGGCCCAGCCCCCGATGTCGGGGGCTGGGCCACTGACTGCGTCACCTTGTCCAGGATCAGGCCTCCGCGGCCACCACTTCCGGGGTGTCCATGGCCGCGGGGATCGTGGAGCTCCACGCCTCTCGCACCCGCGCCAGCGGCAGGGTGAAGTGTCCGCGGATCTCGATCTCGGCGGCGCCGGTCACCTCGCCCAGGCGGAAGAGCGGCACCTGGTGCTCGTCGCACAGCTCCTGCATCCGGGCCAGGGAGCTGGCGGGCAGGCTGACGATGGCGCGGGCGGCCGACTCGCTGAACAGCTGCACGGACGCATCGCCCTCGGGAAGGGTCAGGGCCACGCCCTTGTCCTTGCGCAGCGAGGACTCCACCAGCGCCTGGGCCAGGCCGCCGTCGGCCAGGTCATGGGCGCTGGACAGCAGCTGCTCGCGGCTGGCCGTGAGCATCACGGCAGCCAGGTTCTTCTCGGCGGCGAAGTCGACGGCCGGGGGGCGTCCACCCAGGTGGTCGTCGTGCATCACCTGCGACCAGACCGAACCGCCCATCTCCTCCTTGGTGGTGCCCAGCAGCAGCACCGCGTCGCCCTCGAAGGCGAAGCCGGACGGGACGCGCTTGGTGACGTCGTCGATCACGCCCAGCATGCCCACCAGCGGGGTGGGGAGGATGTTGGTGCCATCGGTCTGGTTGTAGAAGCTCACATTGCCGCCGGTGACCGGGGTCCCCAGCTCCCGGCAGCCGTCGACCAGGCCCTCGATGGTCTCCTGGAACTGCCACATCACCTCGGGGTCCTCCGGCGAGCCGAAGTTCAGACAGTCGGTGATCGCCACCGGCTCGGCGCCGCTGACGGCCACATTGCGGTAGCTCTCGCACAGCGCCAGCTGGGCACCCACATAGGGGTCCAGGTAGGAGAAGCGGCCATTGGCGTCGGTGGCCAGCGCGATGCCCAGGTTGGTCTGTTCGTCGATGCGCAGCATGCCGGCATCCTCGGGCTGGGCCAGCACCGAGTTGCCGCGCACGAAGCGGTCGTACTGGTTGGTCACCCAGGACTTGTCGCACAGGTTCGGTGAGGCGACCATGCGCAGCAGCGTCTGGGCCAGCTCCTCACCGCTGGCGGCGCGCGGCAGGCGGTTGGCATCGTCGGCGTTGACCTCGTCGATCCAGCTGGGACGCTCGATCGGACGGTTGTAGGTGGGGCCGTCGTGGGCCACGGTCCTGGGGTCGACGTCGACGATCGTCTCCCCGTGCCAGGTGATGGTCAGCCGGTCGCCCTCGACGACCTCGCCGACGACGGTGGCCAGCACGTCCCACTTGGCGCAGATCTCCATGAAGCGCTCGACCTTGCCGGGCTCGACCACGGCCATCATGCGCTCCTGCGACTCACTCATGAGGATCTCCTCCGGCGAGAGGCTGGAGTCGCGCAGCGGGACGACGTCGAGCTCGACGTGCATGCCGCCGTCACCGGCGGAGGCGAGCTCGCTGGTGGCGCAGCTGATGCCGGCCGCGCCGAAGTCCTGCAGGCCGTTGATGACGCCGGCCTCGAAAAGCTCCAGGGTGCACTCGATGAGCAGCTTCTCCATGAAGGGGTCGCCCACCTGCACGCTGGGACGCTTGACGGGGCCGTCGGCGTCGAAGGTCTCCGAGGCGAGGATCGAGGCGCCACCGATGCCGTCGCCGCCAGTGGCCGCGCCGTACATGATCACCTTGTTGCCGGCGCCGGTGGCCTGGGCACGCTTGAGGTCCTCGTGTCGCATCAGGCCGACGCACAGGGCGTTGACCAGCGGGTTGCCGTAGTAGGTCTTGTCGAAGACCACCTCGCCCCCGATGTTGGGCAGGCCCAGGCAGTTGCCGTAGCCGCCGACGCCGGAGACGACGCCAGTCAGCACACGCTTGGTGTCGGGGGCATCCAGCGGGCCGAAGCGCAGCGGGTCCATCACGCCGATCGGGCGGGCGCCCATGGCGAGGATGTCGCGCACGATGCCACCGACGCCGGTCGCGGCGCCCTGGTAGGGCTCGACGTAGGAGGGGTGGTTGTGGCTCTCGGCCTTGAAGGTGACGGCATAGCCCTGGCCGATGTCGACGGCGCCCGCGTTGTCTCCGATGCCGGCCAGCAGCGGGCCCCGCGGGGTGGTCTGCTCGAGCACGCTGAAGCGCTTGAGGTGCACCTTGGAGGACTTGTAGGAGCAGTGCTCACTCCACATCACCGAGTACATGGCCAGCTCGGCACCCGTCGGGCGGCGTCCCAGGATCTGGCGGATCGAGTCGTACTCGTCCTGCTTGAGTCCCAGTTCGGCCCAGGGCTGCTGGACGTCAGGAGTGTTCTTGGCATTGTCAACGGTGTCGGCCACGGGTCCAATCTACCGGTTGCCCGACGATGGCGCCGCCCCCGCCGTGGGGCGGCGCCATCGTCGGTGCAGGGCCACCGGTGTGCCTCAGCAGCAGCGACTGCCGGGGTTGTGCTCCTGGCGGTGGTACTCGTGGCGCCAGAACTCGCCGCGCTCCATCGGCGGCCCGGCCTGACCGGTGGTGTGGTGCCACTGCAGGTAGCGCTCGTAGCGGTCGGCGCCCAGCACGCCGTTGGCCAGCCGGGACAGGCGTCGCAGCCAGTCCATCAGTGCCCCGACCTGACCAGGTGTGCGTCGGGATTGGCGGCGTGGAAGGCACTCCACTGCGCCTCCAGCTCCTTCTCGGCCGCCGAGGCGCCCAGGCCGGCGGGTGCGTAGAGCTGCGCCGGGAGCGCCGGGTCCTCGGTGTCGAGCTGCTCGCCGCCACGTCCTGCCTGCAGGGCCTGGACGGTGCGCAGCGCACACACCGCGAAGACCACCAGGGCGCACAGCACGAAGAGCACCGACAGGCTGCCCTGCACCATGGTGTTGTTGGACACCGCCTGCATCGCCTCGGGGGTCTTGGCCCCTCCCAGCGAGGTCTTGCCGGCGGCGATGGCGTCGGCGTAGAGCCGGTGGTTGGCGAAGTAGCCGACCTTCGGGTCGCTGGAGAAGATCTTCAGCCAGGATCCGTAGACGGTGATGACGGCCGTGAAGATGGTCGGCACCACCAGCACCAGCAGGGTGCCGCGGGCCCCCTTGCGGGCGAAGATCACCGTGCAGATGCTCAGGGCGATCGCGGCCAGCAGCTGGTTGGCGATGCCGAAGAGCGGGAACAGGGTGTTGATGCCACCCAGCGGGTCGGTGACGCCCATGACCAGGATCGAGCCCCAGCCGGCCACCATGACGGCGGTGGTGAGCCAGGCCCCCAGCGTCCATCCGGGGTCGCGGAAGCGGGGCGCGACGTTGCCCAGCGCGTCCTGCAGCATGAAGCGGGCCACGCGGGTGCCGGCGTCGACGCTGGTGAGGATGAACAGGGCCTCGAACATGATGGCGAAGTGGTACCAGAAGCTCATCATCGCCTTGCCGCCGAAGACCTGGTGCATGATGTGTGCCAGGCCGACGGCCAGGGTGGGGGCGCCGCCGGTGCGCGAGACGACGGAGTGCTCCCCGACGTTCTCAGCGGTCTCGGTGAGCGTCGCGGCATCCACGTGCACGCCGGACAGGCCCAGCGAGTTGACGAACTGCACCGCCCCCTCGACAGTCCCCTGGGTGGCGGCGGCGGGCGCATTCATCGCGAAGTAGATGCCGCGGTCGATGCTGACCGCGGCGACCAGGGCCATGATTGCGACGAAGGACTCCATCAGCATGCCGCCGTAGCCGATCAGGCGGGTCTGGCGCTCCTTCTCCACCATCTTCGGCGTGGTGCCCGAGGCGATCATGGCGTGGAAGCCGGACAGGGCACCGCAGGCGATGGTGACGAACAGGAAGGGGAAGATCTTGCCGCTGAAGACCGGCCCGTCACCGCGACTGGCGAACTCGCTGACGGCCGGCACGGTGATCTCGGGGCGCACCACGATGATGGCCAGGGCGAGCATGACGATGACGCCCACCTTCATGAAGGTGGACAAGTAGTCGCGCGGGGCCAGCAGCAGCCAGACGGGCAGCACGGCGGCGATGAAGCCGTAGCCGATGACGATCCACGCCAGGGTCGGGCGGTCCAGGTGGAACCAGGCCTGGCCCCAGCCGGTGTTGGCCACCCAGCCTCCGCCGATGATGGCGGCCATCAGCATCACGCAGCCGATCACCGAGACCTCCATCACCCGTCCGGGACGGATGAAGCGCAGGTAGAGGCCCATGAACAGGGCGATCGGGATGGTCATGCCGACGCTGAAGACACCCCAGGGGCTCTCCCCCATCGCGTTGACCACCACGAGCGCCAGGATGGCGACGATGATCAGCATGATCGACAGGGTGGCCAGCAGGGCGGCGAAGCCCCCGACCAGCCCGAGCTCGTCCTTGGCCATCTGTCCCAGGGATCGTCCGCCGCGGCGCATCGAGGCGAACAGCACCACGTAGTCCTGCACGGCGCCGGCGAAGATGACGCCGACGATGATCCAGATGGTGCCGGGCAGGTAGCCCATCTGGGCGGCCAGGATGGGGCCGACCAGCGGCCCGGCTCCGGCGATGGCGGCGAAGTGGTGGCCGAACAGGATGCGCCGGTCGGTGGGCACGTAGTCGTGGCCGTTGTAGTTGTACTCGGCGGGGGTGGCGCGACGGTCGTCGGGCTTGATCAGCACCCGTTCGACGAAGGTGGAGTAGAAGCGGTAGGCGATCAGGTAGCTGCAGACGGCAGCGAAGACGAACCAGATCCCGTTGACCTGTTCGCCGCGCAGGATGGCGATCTCCACCCAGGCCACTGCTCCGAGCAGGGCGATCAGACCCCACACGACCATCTGGCGGGGTGTGAGGCGCCGTTCCCGGCTGATCACCTCTTCGTCGAGCGAGGTGGGAGGAATGTCGGTGCGGGCCTTGCTGGGGATGACGGTGCTCATGTCTACCTCAGGGGAAGGGGTGGGCCGCGACGAGGATGCCGCACTGGCCGGGAACCGCCACTGGTTCCTGGGCTCGACTCTAGACAAGGCAGTGATGCCCGCCGCACCCGGGTGGGGCGGCGGGCATCGTCGGAGCGGTCCGGGGACCATCCCGTGGTGCTTCGGGTCAGGCGTTGAAGTCCTGGGCCCCGGCGGAGCGACGGGCCGCATCGGCGCCCTCCAGCAGCAGCCGGCGCAGCGCACCGGGTGCCTGCGGATGCGCCTGCAGCCAGGCATCGGCACGGTCGGCAGCATCGGGCGTGTCGGGGAAGAGGCCGCGCACCAGGCGCTGGGCGATCTCGATGGCGTGCTGCTGCCAGACCGTGGGCAGTCCGTGAAAGTAGCCGTCGGCGCGATCGGCCAGCAGGTGCCCCTGGCCGGGGGCGTTGAGCCCGGCGATGATCGCGTCGACGTGGTCATTGCTGAGCGCCAGCGGCGTGTGCAGCTGCTGCCAGGCCTCGGCCTTGACCTGGGCCTCGGGGCGGGCGGCCAGGGCACCCAGGCGGGCGGTGACGCCGTCCTTGCCGGGATCGCGGGCCAGTTCCTCGTCGAGCTCGGCGACGCCCCAGCGGCCCTGTGCCGCCATGGCGGTGGCCAGCATCCAGCGCAGCTCCGAGCCGACCTCGAGCCCGTCGGGGACCTCGCTGCCGTCGAGCAGTGCCCCGACGTGGTCGGTGGCGGCCGGGACGCGACGCGCCAGCGAGGCGAGGCTTCGGGCCAGGGCGAGTTGGCGGTCGCTGCCGGGCTCGGCGCCCTGCAGGGCCTGCCAGACGGCCTCCGCCAGGCGGCCGGCCTGCTCCTCGCGGCGCTGCTCGGGCAGGTAGTGGTTGATGCCGAACTCGGCATTGGCCAGCAGCACCGACAAGGTGGCGATGTCGCTCTCGGCCAGGCCGTGGGCGATGACTGCGTCCAGGTGGTCGACGACCGGGAGCACGGCGTCGCGGGTCTGGTTCCACAGCGAGGACCAGACCAGGACGCGGGCCAGGGCGTCGTCGAGGCTTCCCAGGTGCTGCTTGACGGTGGCCAGGGAGCGTTCGTCGAGGCCCACCTTGGCGTAGGTGAGATCCTCGTCGTTGACCAGCACCAGGTCGGGCTCGGCCAGGCCGACGGCGGAGGGCACCTCGGTGAGCTCGCGGCCGTCGAGCTCCAGGTCGATGCGGTCGCTGCGCACCAGGCGGTCGCCGTCGAGCCGGTAGAGCCCCACCACCAGAGTGTGCGGGCGGCCGACGTGCTGGCCGTCGCGGGCGTCCACCGAGTGCTGGCGCACGGCCAGTCGGGTGATCTTCCCGTCGGCGCACTCGACCTGGGGCACCAGGCTGTCGGGCCCGGCGGTCTGCAGCCAGCGCCGCGACCACTCCTGCAGGTCGCGCTGGGATGCCTGCTCCAGGGCCTTGAGCAGGTCGGCCAGGCGGGCGGAGCCGAAGGCGTGGGCCTGGAAGTAGTCGCGGGCGCCGGCGAAGAAGTCGTCGATGCCGACGTGGGCCACCAGCTGCTTGAGCACCGCAGCACCCTTGGCGTAGGTGATGCCGTCGAAGTTCTGCTTGGCGGCCTCGATGTCGGGGATGTCAGCGACGATCGGGTGGGTGGTGGGCAGCTGGTCCTGGTTGTAGGCCCAGTCCTTGCGGCGTCCGGCGAAGGCGACCCAGGCGTCGGTGAACTCGGTGGCCTCGACGCTGACATGGGCGCCCATGAACTCGGCGAAGGACTCCTTGAGCCACAGGTCGTCCCACCAGGCCGGGGTCACCAGGTCGCCGAACCACATGTGCGCCATCTCGTGCAGGATCGTGTTGGCGCGGTTCTGGTACTGGGCACGGGTGGCGGCCGAGCGGTGGATGTAGTGCTCGGTGAAGGTGACCAGGCCCGGGTTCTCCATGGCGCCCAGGTTGTACTCGGGCACGAAGACCTGGTCGTACTTGCCCCAGGGGTACGGGAAGCCGAAGGCAGCATGGTAGAAGTTCATGCCCTGCTTGGTGAGGGTGAAGATCGCCTCGGCGTCGAAGTGCTCGGCCAGGCTCTGGCGGCACAGGGCACCGAGCTCCACCTCGAGTCCGTCGCCGGAGCTCCATCGGTCGGTCTGCTCTGCCCAGGGTCCGGCGGCCACGCAGGTGAGGTAGGTCGACAGCCTCGGGGTGGGCGCGAAGGCGTGGCGCACGCCGGTCACTCCGTCGTCATTGGTGACCGGGCCGCCGGATACCCGCGGCTGGTTGGAGCGCACCTGCCAGCCCTCGGGCGCGAGCACCGTGATGTGGTGCACTGCCTTGAGGTCGGGCTGCTCGAAGTTGGGGAAGACGCGACGGGCATCGGCCGGCTCGTACTGGGTGTACAGGTAGGTCTGCTGGTCGATGGGGTCGACGAAGCGGTGCAGGCCCTGCCCGGAGCGTGAATAGGTGCCCTCGGCGTGGATCTCGACGACATTGCGCCCCTGCTCCAGGGACAGCTGCAGCCGGGCGCCGTCGTAGTCGACCTTCTGAACCTCGCCGTTGACGACCAGGCGGTTCACGGCGCCGTCGACGAAGTCGATGAAGGTCTGCTCCAGACTGGACTCCAGTTGCACCACGCAGTACACCCCGAAACGGGCCTGCTCGGGGTCGGTTGCCCCCAGCAGGTCCAAGGTGGTGTGGTAACTCTCGACGGTCAGGCCGGCACTACGTCGGGCGGCCTCGTCACGGGCGATGTTGGTAGTGGTCACCGTGCCAGCCAAACACTGCTCGCCGCAGGGCGCAAGCACTTGCGGCCCTTGTCACGGCCATACCAACCACCCAGCCTAGGCTTGGGACATGATGGCGACGACATCCCCCCTCCCGGTACTGGTGATGGATGCCGGCCAGACCGGCGTGCGCGCCGAGCTCACCGTCGATGACCGGGTGCTGCTGCACCACGAGGGCGAGGGCGTGGTGACCGACCGGCCGGTGGTGCCGCAGCTGGCTGCCATGGCCCGCGAGGTGCTCGACCGGGCCACGGCGCAGGGTCTGCTGGGCCGGGAACCGGTGGTGCTGGCCGTTGGCAGCTCGGGCCTGACCCCCGGTGAGGACGCCGGCCAACTGGCCGAGGCGGTCGGCGTCGGCGTGCACGAGGTCCTGCTGGCGCACGACTCGATCACCAGCTACCTGGGCGCGCTGGGCGACCGGACCGGGGTGGTGGTGGCCGCCGGTACCGGCGTGGTGACCCTGGCCGTCGGGGACGAGCAGGTGGCCCGGGTGGACGGCTGGGGCAACCTCATCGGGGATGCCGGCTCGGGCTACTGGATCGGCCGCGCCGGCCTGGACGCGGTGATGCGCGCCCACGATGGCCGGGGCCCGGCCACGGCCCTCTCCGCGCCGGTCCAGGAGCATTTCGACGGCGATCTGGAGGGCGCCTACATGGTGCTGCAGGCCGATCCGTACCGGGTGCGCCACATCGCCGCCTGGTCGCGCACCGTCGCCGAGCTGGCCGCCGACGACGAGGTCTGCCGCGACATCTGCGAGCGGGCCGGGCAGGAGCTCGCCTGTTCGGCGCTGGCGGGACTGCGCAGGGTGGGCCTGAGCGGGGTGGGTTCGGACGGGGTGGGTCTGGACGGCACCGTCGAGGTGCCGGTGGGAATGGTGGGGAAGGTCTTCGACTCGCCGCACGTGCGCGAGTCCTTCACACGGACGGTGCAGGAGCAGTGCGTGGGCGCCTGGCCCACGCGCACCACCACCGACGGCCTGCGCGGTGCGGCACGCCTGCCACTGCTGTCCCCGGGCTCGGCGCTGCGACGCGACGTGGGCAGGGCCGGGAGTGGCGGTCCGGCGGCGGTCCGGGGTGCATAATGCAGTGGTGAACCCACCTGTCCGTGTTGCACTTGTCAATGACCACCCCCTTGTGATCGAGGGTCTGGCGAGCCTGCTGGCAGATGCCGAGGGGATCGAGGTGGTGGAGCTCGACACCCTCGTGCCGGTCGCCAGCCCCGTCGACATCCTCCTGCTCGATACCTATGCCTCGTCCTTGCCGATCGACGAGACCGTCCGGGGCCGACTCAGCGAACAGTCGGCCTCGCGGCTGGCCGTCTACGCCTGGCAGGTGGACGACGACCTGGTCCACGACAGCCTCGCTGCCGGGGCCAGCGGGGTGCTGTCCAAGGCCCTGACCGCCCAGGAGCTCGCACACGCACTGCGCACCATCCAACAGGGCCACCGGGTCGTGGAGCGCGGCGCCTCGGCGGTGGCGGCAGACCTCGACCCCGACCACGGCGTGAAGGGTCGCGACTGGCCCGGGCGCAATGAGGGCCTGAGCATGCGCGAATCGGAGATGATCACGCTGATCTGCCAGGGTCTGAGCAATGAACAAATCGCCCAGGACCTCTTCCTGAGCCCCAACTCGGTCAAGTCCTACATCCGCTCCGCCTATCGCAAGATCGGTGCCACGAGCCGTTCCCAGGCAGTGATCTGGGGCCTGGAGCATGGCATGCGCCCGTCGGCCAGCCGCAAGGCCAGCTGAGAGGCGTTCACGTCGCGTTCAGACGGGCGTCGGTTGGAGTCCACCGGCGCCTGTTTGAGTCTCCCGTGCATCCCCGCTGGCCCCACGGCCGCGGCCCCACAGGAAACGGCCCCCGGGCCGGTGCGAAAGGAACCCCATGGACTCCAAGCGTCTGCTCCCGATGATCGACCACGTGCGCGGCAAGCGTTCCGCCGTCACCTGCGCCCTCAAGTGCGACAACCAGTGCCTCGGCGAGACCTGCAACACCACCGACAACGACTACTTCCGTGACGTCGCCTCGGCCGCGGTGAGCCGTCGCGGCGTGCTGGCCGGCTCCGCCGGTGCCGTGGCCCTGTTCGGCGCCTCCCACGCCGACTTTGCCGCCGCCGCCCCCGCCGGGCTGGCCGAGGGCCGTCGCAACCGCCGCGGCAGCAGGAGCCCGCTCAACTTCGACCCGATCGCACCGGTCGACTACACCGTCGACGAGCTCAACGTGCCCACCGGCTACGCCTGGAAGCCGATCATCCGCTGGGGCGACTCGCTCTTCGACGACGCCCCCGCCTTCGACGCCAACAAGCAGACCGCCAAGGCCGCCCGTCGCCAGTTCGGCTACAACAACGACTACACCGAGATCCAGGAGATCCCGGGCAGCAACGGCCGCCGCGCGGTGATGTTCGTCAACCACGAGTACACCAACGAGAACATCATGTTCCCCGAGGACATGCCGATCGAGACCAAGCGCGAGCTGGGCATGATCAACCACGGCCTGACGGTGGTGGAGCTGCAGCGCAAGAACCCGGCCAGCCCCTACAGCTACGTCAAGGGCGCCCGCCTGAACCGTCGCATCGTCATCGACGACGCCTACCGCATGACCGGCCCTGCCGCCGGCAGTGACCTGCTCAAGACCAAGGCCGACCCCTCGGGCACCAAGGTGCTGGGCACCCTGGGCAACTGCTCCGGCGGACTGACCCCGTGGGGCACCCTGCTCTCGGGCGAGGAGAACTTCCACTCCTACTTCGTCGGCAAGGGCACCTCCGCCGAGGACAAGCGCTACGGCATCACCAGCAAGGAGACCGTGCGCGGCTGGGAGCACAGCGATCCCCGCTTCGACACCCGCAACGAGGGCTTCGAGAACGAGACCAACCGCTTCGGCTGGATCGTCGAGGTCGACCCCTTCGACCCCACCTCCACCCCCCGCAAGCACACCGCCCTGGGCCGCTTCAAGCACGAGGGCGCCAATGTCATCGTCGCCCGGGACGGGCACGTGGTCGCCTATTCGGGCGACGACGAGAAGTTCGACTACCTCTACAAGTTCGTCAGCAAGCGCAAGTACCGCAAGAACGACCGCCGCCACAACATGCGCCTGCTGGAGGATGGTGACCTGTACGTCGCCAAGTTTTCCGGCAACTCGCCTGCCGCAGAGATCGACGGCACCGGCGCCCTGCCCAGCGACGGCGCCTTCGACGGCACCGGCCGCTGGCTGCCGCTGGTCAAGGACGGCCAGTCCATGGTGGAGGGCATGAGCGTCGAGCAGGTGCTGGTCTACACCCGCCTGGCCGCCGACAAGCTGGGCGCCACCAAGATGGACCGTTGCGAGGACGTCGAGCCCTCGCTGAAGACCGGCCGCGTCTACGTCGCCTGCACCAACAACGCCGACCGCGCCAAGCCCGGCAAGGCGGGCGTCGACGAGGCCAACCCGCGCTCCCAGAATCGCGACGGCCACGTCGTCGAGATCGACGAGCTGGGCAGCCAGACCTCCACCCGCTTCGCCTGGAACCTGCTGCTGGTCTGCGGTGATCCCGCCACCGACGAGAACACCTACTTCGCCGGCTACCCGCGCGAGCACGTCTCGCCGATCTCCTGCCCCGACAACCTGGCCTTCGACTCGGTCGGCAACCTGTGGATCTCCACCGACGGCGCGCCCGACGGCATGGGCTACAACGACGGCCTCTTCCGCGTCACGCTGGAGGGCCACGCCCGTGGCCGCGTCGACCAGTTCCTGTCGGTGCCGACCGAGGCCGAGACCTGCGGCCCGATCGTGCGCGACAAGGAGCAGACGGTCTTCGTCTCGGTGCAACACCCCGGTGAGGACGGCTCCTTCGCCGAGCAGCACAGCCAGTTCCCCGACTACGACAAGACCGTGGCCCGCCCCTCGGTGGTGCAGGTCTACAAGAAGCGCGCCCGCCGCCCCCGCAGCTGACCTGCCGGGCAGCAACACACGAGGGCGCCTCCCATCCGGGAGGCGCCCTCGTGGCTCGTTGCCGGTGTGCGTCAGACGCGGGACTCCAGGAACTGCAGCACCGAGGCGAAGAAGGGCAGGCCGTCGAGGCTCGAGGCCGTCAGCTCCTCCACGTTGTGCTCGGGGTGCGGCATCAGGCCCACGACATTGCCGCGGCCATTGGTGATGCCGGCGATGTCGTGGTTGGAGCCGTTGGGGTTGCCGTCGATGTAGCGGAAGACCACCTGGTTGTTGTCCTCGAGCATCTTCAGCGTCTCGGGGCTGGCCTGGTAGTTGCCCTCGCCGTTCTTGAGCGTGATGGTGATCTCGTCACCGGGCTCGAAGGCGCAGGTCCAGGTCGTGTCATTGGTCTCGACGCGCAGCCGCTGGTCCTTGCAGACGAAATGGCGCTTCTCGTTGCGGATCATCGCGCCGGGCAGCAGGTGCGCCTCGCACAGCATCTGGAAGCCATTGCAGATGCCCAGCGTCGGCATGCCCTGGTTGGCGGCCTCGATCACCGAGCTCATCACCGGCGAGAAGCGGGCGATGGCGCCGCAGCGCAGGTAGTCGCCGTAGCTGAAGCCGCCGGGCAGGATCACCGCGTCGACGCCCTCGAGGGAGTCGGAGGCGTGCCACAGCGGCACCGGCTCGGCACCGGAGATGCGCACGGCGCGCAGGGCGTCCTGGTCGTCCAGGGTGCCCGGGAAGGTCACCACACCGATGCGCACCATCAGTGGTCCTGCCCGCCCTGCTCGACGCGCACGTCGAACTGCTCGATCACGGTGTTGGCCAGCAACTTCTCGGCGGCGTCACGGATCTGGTCCAGGCGCTCGTCGGTGAGTTCACCGTCGACCTCGATCTCGAAACGCTTGCCCTGGCGCACGGTGAAACCGTCATATCCAAGGCGGTTGAGTGCTCCGGTCACAGCCTTGCCCTGGGGGTCAAGGATCTCGGGCTTGGGCATCACATCGACGACTACACGGGCCATGCTCGTGATCCTATCGAACCTCGGGTGCCCACGAACCCACCCCACCGGTAGCGAGCCTGTCACGATCGAGCGGGTTCAGGTCTCCAGCGCATCTTGAACGTGCCAAGGACCCACAATCGCTCGATCGGGAAGATGGGACCGGCGACCCAACCGGTCTCGCCTATCGTCGTGCCGTGACCAGCCCCTCAACGGCGCACTCCGGACACCGCCACGGAGCCGTGCTCGCCCTTGCCGGCGCCTGTCTGTGGGGCACCACGGGCACCTAGCAGGCCCTGCTCACCGGACAGCACAGCCCGGTGGCCGTGGGAGGCCTGCGCACCCTGGTGGCCGCCGTCCTGCTGACCGGCATCGCCCTGGCCGGCGGAGCTCGGGGCTGGGTGGCGCCGCTGCGACACGGGAGCTGGCGGTGGATCCTTCCTGCCGGCCTGTCCGTGGCCTGTTACCAGCTGACCTTCTTCGCGGCCATCGCCCGGACCGGGGTGGCCGTGGGAACCCTGGTCATGCTGGCCACGACGCCGCTGGTCGCGGGGCTGCTGGGCTGGCGGCTCGAGGGACGGCGCCCGTCCCGCCGGTGGACGACGGCCACCCTGACCAGCCTGGCGGGTGCCTCGCTCCTGGTCCTGGGATCCGGCAGCTCCGCACCGCTCGACGTGCTGGGTCTCCTGCTCGCCGTGGCTGCCGGCATCAGCTTCGGCAGCTACTCCGTGGCGAGTCGACGTGCAGCCAGTGAGGGAGACGAACCGCTGGTGCTGAGCAGCTGGATCTTCCTGGTGGCAGCCCTTGTCCTGGCGGTGCCCCTGCTGCAGCAGGACCTCACCTTCGTCACCCAACCACGCAACCTCGTGGTGCTGGGCTGGCTCGGGGTGGCCGCCACGGCGGGGTGCAGCACCAGACATCCCGCTCCAGATCCCGGGCGCACCAGGCACACCAGGCGCACCCGTCAGCAAAGCACTCAGGGAAGGACGAGTGGGGTGCCGGTGAGGCGCTCGAAGGCCTCCAGGTAGCGCATCCGGGTGGCCTCGACGATGTCGGCGGGCAGCGAGGGCGGCGGATTGTCGTTGCTGCGGTCCCACCCGGACTCGCGGGTCAGCCAGTTGCGGACATACTGCTTGTCGAAGCTGTCCAGACTGCCGCCCGGCGCCCAGGTGGACGCGTCCCAGAAGCGCGAGGAGTCGGGCGTGAGCACCTCGTCGCCCAGCACCAGGGTGCCGTCGGCGCGACGGCCGAACTCCAGCTTGGTGTCGGCCAGGATGATCCCCCGCTCGCGCGCCACCTGCTCGGCCCTGGCATAGACCTCCAGGCTCAGCTCGCGCAGCCGCTCCCCCAGCTCCCGGCCGGTGGTGCGGCACATGGACTCGAAGTCCACGTTCTCGTCGTGCTCGCACATCGGCGCCTTGGTGGCGGGGGTGAAGATCGGTTCGGGCAGCCTCGAGCCGTCCTGCAGCCCCTTGGGCAGGGCGATGCCGCACACGGTGCCGCTGACCTGGTACTCGGCCCAGCCGGAGCCGGTCAGGTAGCCGCGCACCACGCACTCCACCGGCACCATCTCGAGCTTCTCGCAGACCAGGGCACGTCCGGCGACCGTCCGGGCCTGCTCGGGCGCCAGTACGGTGGCGGGATCGGCACTGATGACGTGGTTGTCGACGATGCCGGCCAACTGGTCGAACCACCACAGCGAGAGTTGGGTGAGCACGACGCCCTTGTCGTCGATGCCGGGCTCCAGCACGAAGTCATAGGCGGAGATGGCGTCGGTGGCCACCATCAGCAGCCGGTCGGCGGCCTGGAGTGCGTACAGCTCGCGCACCTTGCCGCGGTGGATCAGGGGCAGTCCGGGATCGAAGTCGCTCACGCCCGACAGCCTATTGCCTCAGCGTGCGGGCAGGTCCTCGCTCCACTGCCAGGCCACGGAGTGGAAACCCGCGGGCGGGTCGACCAGGACGTACTGGGCCACGGACCCGTCGACCGGGATCGTCTCGGCATCCTCGCGGCCGTCGGCGGCACTGTGTGAGTCGGGAGAGGACCAGGCCACCACCTTGCTGGGCAGGTCGTGGGGGGTGAAGGCGACCTCCAACACCATGTTCTGCATCTTGGGCAGCACCATGCCCAGGTGGTCGAAGACCTCCGTCTGGGAGCCGAAGACCGTCTGGTACTCCAGCATCATCAGCTCGCCCTGGCGCAGCGCCCGTGGCAGCAGCATCTCGGTGACGGCCAGCTCCTGGGCTTCGGCCACCATGCGACGCCCGGGCCTGCAGTTCTTCAGGCCCGTGACGACATCGGCGAAGGCACCGTCGCGCTCGGCCTGGGCCACGACGGGGAAGCTGCGGGTGCCGGCCCGCAGGCACTGCACCACATTGCGCACCACCTCGATGCGCTGGCAGCGGTTCTCGTCCAGACCCACCTGCACGTGGGTGCTCACCTTGCGCAGGTCCGAGGGGCGAAGGCCGGTCTGGGCCAGCACCTGCTCGACGGTCTCCGGCAGCCGCATCGGCCCGCGCCCGTTGCCACTGCGCCGACGGGTGGGTGCCAGCGGCGCCAGCGAGGTCAGCGAACCCGGCGGCAGCTCCAGCACCTGCTCCAGGGCGCTCAGGGTGCGCCCCGAATGGGCCCGGGTGGGCTGTGAGCGCCCGTTCTGCCAGTAGCTCAGGGTCGCGACGCTCACCGTCACGTCGAGCTGCTGGAGCCGGTGCCTGATCCGCTCCAGGCTCAGCCCCCTGGCACGGATCGCCTCGCTCAAGGTACCCGCCAGGTCCCCGCCCGCGGTCTGGTCCTCCACTGTCCCCCCGTCCACCTGTTGTCCCGAACTGCCCCGGCAACCTGGTCCTGCATGCCAGCCGGCCCGACCGGGCGGCAATGGCCACGGGGGCGGGCTGTGTGGAGGAAGGTGCATGGTGCGACCCGAGTGATCTCGGGGCAGCCAGTCGGCTTCCACTCGGGTCGCACCACTGTCCATCGGGGGAGTGGACAGATATGAATATGCCACATGCAAGGACCTGCCCCGCCCCATGGGCCGGGGCAGGTGCGGTTAAGAATTAACAATGCCTCGCCGGATCGAGTCGAACGCTGTCAAACCGGTACCCTGTGGCGATCGATGGACCCCCGTCCAGCCCGGTGAGCCAGTGAGAGGAAATCAATGAGCCAGACAGTCCAGGGCATGGGAGCCACCTGCCACGACGGCGGTGTCGCCTTCCGGGTGTGGGCACCCCACGCCAGCACGGTCAGTGTTGTCGGCGACTTCAACGACTGGTCCCGGGAGGCCCATCCCCTGCAGCAGGAGGGCGACGGCTACTGGTACGTCGACGTGCCCGGCGCGAAGGAGGGACAGGAGTACAAGTTCCACCTGACCAATGGTGACCAGGCATTCGACCGGATCGACCCCTATGCCAATCAGGTCACCAATTCCATCGGCAACGGGATCATCTACGACCACGACGCCTTCGACTGGCAGGACGACTCCTTCGAGTGCCCCGCCCACAACGAGCTGGTGATCTACGAGCTGCACGTGGGCTCCTTCAACACCGAGCAGGGCCAGGTGGGCACCCTCGACGGAGTCCTGGAGCGGCTGGACCACCTGGTGCGCCTGGGCGTCAACGCCATCCAGCTGATGCCGGTGATGGAATTCGCGGGCGACTTCTCCTGGGGCTACAACCCGGCACACCTGTTCGCCGTCGAGAGCAGCTATGGCGGCCCCGACGCCCTCAAGCGTTTCGTGCGCACCTGCCACCAGCACGGCATCGCCGTGATCATCGACGTCGTCTACAACCACTTCGGACCCAGCGACCTGGACCTGTGGCAGTTCGACGGCTGGAGCGAGAACGGCCTGGGCGGCATCTACTTCTACAACGACTGGCGCTCCCAGACCCCGTGGGGCGATTCCCGGCCCGACTACGGGCGCCAGGAGGTGCGACGCTTCATCCGCGACAACGCCATGATGTGGCTGGAGCAGTACCACGCCGACGGCCTGCGCTGGGACATGACGGCCTACATCCGCTCCAAGGACGCCTCCACCAATGACATCCCCGAGGGCTTCGAGCTGATGGGCGAGGTGAACCGCGAGGTGCGCGAGAAGTTCCCGCGCGCGATCATGATCGCCGAGGACATGCACGGCCTCGACGACATGGTGGGCGAGGGCTATGGCCAGGCCGCCTTCCACGCCCAGTGGGATGCCGAGTTCGTGCATCCGCTGCGCCGCTTCATCAAGGCCTACGCCGACAAGGATCGCCGCCTCGAAGAGGTGAAGGGCGCCATCGAGCACGGCTACGACGGCGAGGCCTTCAGCCGGGTGATCTTCACCGAGAGCCATGATGAGGTGGCCAATGGCAAGCAGCGCGCCGTCAGCGACGTGAACCCGCACGACCAGCAGGGCTGGTATGCCACCAAGCGAGCCACCCTGGGGACGATGGTGGCGCTGACCAGCCCGGGCATCCCGATGCTCTTCCAGGGCCAGGAGTTCCTGCAGGGCGGCTGGTTCACCGACGAGGTGCCGCTCGACTGGAACCTCAGCGAGGACCACCAGGGCATCGTGCAGCTGCACGCAGACCTGGCGCAGCTGCGCCGCAACTGGAATGACGACACCGCGGGGCTGCGCGGCGGCGGGCTCAATGTCTTCCACTGCAATGACCAGGCCAAGGTGATGGCCTGGCACCGCTGGAAGGAGCACGGCGTCGGCGATGACGTCGTCGTGGTGATCAACGGCACCGACGAGGTGCGCGGCAACTACCGCATCGGCCTGCCGGCCGGGGGCCACTGGGAGCTGAAGTTCAACTCCGACTCCAGCGTCTACTCCCCCAACTTCGGCAGCGCCGATGCCTTCGACCTGACGGCGCAGGACGAAGGCATCGACGGCTTCGAGCACTCTGCCACGGTGGAGCTGGCGCCCTACGCGATGCTGGTCTACAGCTGGAAGGGCTGAGGCGCTTCCACCGTCGGGTGGCCCTTGGCCTGCCCGACGGTGGTCGGCTCGCGGAGCGTCGCGGTGGGGTGTGGGCCACGACCTGGTGGGTGACCACTGGGGGGCTGGGTGCGTGAGGTCATGCCCGACAGCGCAGTGGCCGAGAAGCAGTGCCCCCGAAGCAGTGCCCCCAAAGCAGCGACCCCAAAGCAGCGACCCCAGAGCACTGACTCAGCGCAGGTGCCTGAGCCAGCCGCGGGCGCCGGCATGCTGGACGCGCAGGCTGGCGACGCGGGTGGCACGCTCCACCGCATGGGCGAGCTGTCCCCCGTCGAGCAGCAGGCTGGCGACCAGCGCTCCGTGGAAGGCGTCGCCGGCACCGAGCGTGTCGACGGCACGGACCTGCGGCGGCGTGACGCTCCCCCGCTCGATGACCGACTGCCACAGCGTCGGCCGGTGCCCGTCGGTCATCACCGCCGAGGTGGCGCCGGCCTCCAGCACGTGGCGCACCGCCCCCGCCAGGTCCGTCCCCAGTCCTGCGGCATAGTCGGCAGATCCTGCGACCACGTCGATCCAGCTCAGCCAGCTCTCGGCGGCCGGCTTCACGCTGCCCGCGTCGAGCACCAGCAGGCAGCCGGTGTCGGCCACCTGGCCCAGCGCCATGCCGGCCGCCACCGGGTGGTGCCCGTCGAGCATGACGGCGTGCGCGCCCGCCAGCGCCTGCCGGGCGGCGTCGTCGAGCTGCAGCCGGGAGCGCAGCGCGCTGGTGGACAGGACGGTGCGGGTGCCGTCGGGTTCCACGACGCAGGTGCTGACCGGCAGGGAGAAGGCAGCCGCGCCGGGCCCGTGGCCTGCTGCGAGGTCGATGATCCGCACGCCGTGCGCCTCGAGGTCGGTGCGGACGGTGGCAGCGGCCGCCCCGTGACCGATGGCGGTGACCAGGGTGGCCTCGCCCAGCATCGCGGCGGCGGTGACGGCGGCATTGGCCGCGGGGCCTCCGGCGGACAGCTCGGTGGACTCCACCACCTGTTTGATGCCCCGCCGGGGCGGCCCGTCGACGCGCTGCACCACGTCGAGGGTGGTCAGACCGAGGAAGACGGCATTGGGGCTGGTCATCGTGGGCTCCTCGCGGTTTTCCACAGATTCCCACGCCGGGGTCGGCTTGGCAAGGTCCTTCACCGACCCCGGTGCCTCAGGCGACTGGCCTCAGAGCACGTGGCCAGGACGGTAGGCGGCAGCCTGCGGGTTGGCCTCGACCAGCTCGGCGACCCGCCCGGCCACCCGGGCCACCTGGGTCCCGGCATCGCCGGTGAGCTCCAGGGGCTGGCTGACCAGGGCCTGCAGCTCGTCGCGCGACAGGCCCAGCGCGGGCTCGGCGGCCAGCCGGTCGAACAGGTCATTGATGCGAAGGCCTTGCTCGCGCATCTCCAGCGCGACGGTCACCGCATTGGTCTTGATCGCCTCGTGGGCGTCCTCACGCCCCACGCCCTTGCGGACGGCGGCCATCAACACCTTGGTGGTGGTGAGGAAGGGCAGGTAACGCTCCAGCTCCGCGTCGATCACGGCACCGAAGGCCCCGAAGTCGGCCAGGATCGTCAGGAAGGTCTCGAACATGCCGTCCAGGGCGAAGAAGGCGTCGGGCAGGGCGACGCGGCGCACCACCGAGCAGGAGACGTCGCCCTCATTCCACTGCACGCCCGACAGGCCCTCGGTCATCGCCACGTAGCCGCGCAGGATGACGCTGAAGCCGTTGACGCGCTCACAGGAGCGGGCATTCATCTTGTGCGGCATGGCGGAGCTGCCCACCTGGCCGGGCTTGAAGCCCTCGGTGACCAGCTCGTTGCCGGCCATCAGACGCAGCGTGGTGCACAGGCTGGAGGGGCCCGACGAGACCTGGTAGAGGGCGCTGACCGCGTCGAAGTCGAGGCTGCGCGGGTAGACCTGGCCCACCGAGTCGAGCACGGAGGCGAAGCCGAGGCTGGTGACCACGCGCTGCTCCAGCTGGGCGAGCTTGTCGGCATCGCCGTCGAGCAGGTCGAGCATGTCCTGGCTGGTGCCCACCGGTCCCTTGATGCCGCGGCCCGGGTAGCGCTTGATGAGCTCGTCGATGCGGGCGTGGGCGATGAGCATCTCATCGGCGGCCGAGGCGAAGCGCTTGCCCAACGTGGTCACCTGGGCGGCGACATTGTGACTGCGGCCGGTCAGGGCACGGTCGGTGTACTGCACCGCCAGGGCGCTGGTCATCGCCAGGGCGGTGACGATGCGCTCGCGCACCAGCTGCAGGCTGGCCAGCACCTGGTGCTGCTCGATGTTCTCGGTGAGGTCGCGGCTGGTCATCCCCTTGTGGATGTGCTCGAAGCCGGCCAGGTCGTTGAACTCCTCGATGCGCGCCTTCACGTCGTGGCGGGTGACCCGCTCGCGGGCGTCGATCGAGTCCAGGTCCACCTCGTCGACGTGCGCCTTGTAGGCCTCGATGACGGCCTGGGGATCGTCGCCGCCGAAGCCGACGCCAAGATCGCGCTGGGCCTCCAGCACGGCGATCCACAGCGTGCGCTCCATCACGATCTTGGCCTCGGGCGACCAGATCTCGCGCATGGCCTGCGAGGCATAGCGGTTGGCGAGCACATTGGGGACGGTCATGTCAGTTCTCCTGCGTGGGGTTCGTGGCGGTGTAGCTGCTGTCGAGCTCGACCTGGCCATTGGCGGCGCGCTCGGCGATGTCGGTGCGGGTGAAGCCGGTCTCGAAATCCGTGGCCGAGACCTGGCCGTAGGCAGCCTGGCGGGCCGCGGCGAGGTCGTCGCCGGTGCCGACGACAGCCAGCACCCGTCCACCCGCGGCGACCAGCTCGCCATCGAGGCCCTGCGCGGTGCCGGCATGGATGGTGTGGGCGCTGGCGGTGTCCTCGGCCAGCACGATCCGGCCGCCCTTGACGGGGACACCGGGGTAGCCCCCGGCCGCCATCACGACCACGACGGCGGCACCACTGCCCCACTCCAGCGACGGGGCCTGGTCCAGAGTGCCGGTGGCGGCGGCGTGCAGCAGCCCGCCCAGCGGGGTCTTGAGCCGGGCCAGCAGGGCCTGGGTCTCCGGGTCGCCGAAGCGCACGTTGAACTCCACCACGCGGATGCCGCGACGGGTCAGCGCCAGGCCGGCATAGAGCAGCCCGGTGAAGGGGGTGCCGCGACGGGCCATCTCGCGCAGGGTGGGCTGGATGACCAGCTCGTCGACCTGTGCGGCGATGTCGGCCGGCGCCCAGGGCAGCGGCGTGTAGGCGCCCATGCCGCCGGTGTTGGGGCCCTCGTCGCCGTCGGCGGCCCGCTTGAAGTCCTGTGCCGGCTCGAAACAGCGGCTGGTGGTGCCGTCGCAGACGGCGAACAGGCTCACCTCGGGACCGTCCAGGTATTCCTCGACGACCACCTGCTGGCAGGCCAGTGCGTGGGACAGAGCCGCCTCGCGGTCCTCGGTGACCACCACTCCCTTGCCAGCGGCCAGCCCGTCCTCCTTGACCACGTAGGGGGCGCCGAACTCGTCGAGGGCGGCCTCCACCTCTGCACGGGTGGTGCACACGCGGGCGGCGGCGGTGGGGACGCCGGCGTCCTCCATCACCTGCTTGGCGAAGGCCTTGGAGCCCTCCAGGCGGGCGGCCTCCCGACCGGGTCCGAAGCAGGCGATCCCAGCCTCGCGCACCACATCGGCCACCCCGGCCACCAGCGGCGCCTCGGGCCCGACGACCACCAGGTCTGCACCCAGTTCGCCCGCAAGCGCGGCGACGGCGGCACCGTCGGCCTGGTCGACCGGATGGTTGGTGGCACAGGTGGCCGTGCCGGGATTCCCGGGGGCCACGTGCACGGCGGCCACGCCGGGATCCTTGCTCAGGGCCAGGGCCACGGCGTGCTCACGGCCGCCGGAGCCGACGACGAGGACTGTCATGGGTTCGCTCACGCGCCCGAGCCTATCGGGCCCGCATGTTCATCCGCGCTCGTGCGGCTCCTGCGTGGAGGCGGCATCGGCGTACTGCTTGTCGCTGCGGTTGCGCACGCGCTTGATGACGAACCAGGCGATGGCGGCCAGGATCAGCACGATCACCACGTTCTGCACATTGCCCACCCAGCCCTCGACGCGGGTCCAGTTGTCGCCCAGCGCGTAGCCGGCGTAGATCAACAGGGTGTTCCAGATCAGCGTGCCGGCCACCGAGTAGAGGGTGAAGCGCACCGGGTTCATCCGGTCCAGCCCGGCGGGAATCGAGATCAGCGAGCGCACCCCGGGGATCATGCGGCCGAAGAAGACGGCCTTGCCGCCGTGGCGCTCGAACCAGCCAACGGCGGTGTCGACGTCATTGGAGTCCACCAGCGGCATCCGGTCGGCGATCGCCTTGAGACGATCGACGCCCAGGGCCATGCCCAGCCAGTAGAGCAGCCAGGCGCCGGCCACCGAGCCGGCGGTGGTCCACAGCACCGCGGACAGGAAACCAAAATGGCCCTGCGCGACGGTGAAGCCGGCCAGCGGGAGGATGACCTCGCTGGGGATCGGCGGGAAGACGTTCTCCAGGAAGACGGCCAGGGCAGCGCCCGGCGCGCCGATCGTCGACATCAGTCCCGTCAGCCAGTCCATGAAGCGGGAGATGACGCTGGTCTGCAGGAGAATGGGGCCGAGGTGCATGCTGGTCCGTCCGTAGGGGTGATCCGTCCGGCTCAGACTAGACAGCCAGGCAAAGAGGGGGCTGTGAAGAGGCCCGTGCCCTAGTCGTGCTGGTGCCGCTCCTGGGCCACCAGCAACCGCCGCAGCGCCGCCGAGAGGGCCTCGCGCTCGTCCTCGTCGAGGTCTCCCAGCAGGCGGTCCTCGGTCTCGAGCAGACCTTCCAGGGCGGCGTCGACGGCCTGCTTGCCGTCGGCGGTGAGCACGACGCGCACCGAGCGCCCGTCTCTCGGGTCGGCCTGGCGTTCCACCAGTCCCCGGGCCACCAGACGGTCCACCCGGTTGGTCATGGTGCCGGAGGTGACGTGGGTCTGCTTGAGCAGCTGGCCGGGACTCATCGTGTACGGCTCGCCGTCCTTGCGCAGCGCCGCCAGCACGTCGAACTCCCAGCCCTCCAGGCTGGAGCTGTCGTGGGCGTGGCGACGGGCCAGGTCGAGGTGCTGCGCCAGGCGCAGGATGCGCGACCAGATGCCCATCGGCTCGACGGGCAGGTCGGGGCGCTCGCGGTGCCAGGCCTCCAACAGCTCGTCGACCTCGTCGCCGGGGGCCGTCGGGTCGGCCTGCGAGGAGGTGGTCATGGAGGCAATCAAACCAGATCCCGGCCCCACCGCTGCACCACGAATCCGGACGGCGGCCGGCCTCAGCCGATCAGGCTGGCGCCCGGCACCGGCCCGGTGGTGCGCCGGGTGGCCCGCACGGTGGGCGCCTGGCCCAGGGCGGCACGCAGGTCCATCGCGGCGGCCTCGTTGGCCGCCAGGAAGGCACAGGTGGGGCCGGAACCGGAGACCAGTGCGCCCAGCGCGCCCGCGTCCAGCCCGGCCTGCAGGGTCTCACGCAGCTCCGGGCGCAGGTCCAGGGCAGCCTCCTGCAGGTCATTGCACAGTGCCGCTCCCAACGCCCGCACGTCGCCACAGGCCAGCGCGGCGGTCACTCCGGAAGGGATGTCGGTGCTCGACGGCCGGGCACCGGGGCGGGCCTGCAACTCGTCGAAGCGCCTGAAGACGCCGGGGGTGCCCAGGCCCTCGTGGGCCATCGCCAGCACCCAGTGGTAGGTGCCGCGGGTGATCATCGGCACCAGCTGGTCGCCCCGGCCCCGACCGATCGCGGTGCCGCCGAGCAGGCCGAAGGGCACGTCGGAGCCCAGTTCCGCTGCCAGGGAGTGCAGGTCGTCGGGCGTGGTGTCCAGGTCCCACAGCACCGAGCAGGCCAGCAGCGCACCGGCGGCATCGGCCGATCCGCCCGCCATGCCGCCGGCCACCGGGATCTGCTTCTTCAGGTGCAGGGCGACGCCCATCGCCGGGTCCCCGTGGCGCCCGGCCAGCAGGCGTGCGGCCCGCCAGGCCAGGTTGCGCTCGTCGGTGGGGAGCTCGTCGGCGCCCTCGCCCGAGATGGTCAGCGAGGTGTGGCCGTCGGGGGCGGGACTGGCGACCACCTCGTCGTAGATGCCCAGGGCCTGGAAGACGGTCCCCAGCGGGTGGTAGCCGTCCTGGTCGAGGTCCCCGACGCACAGGGCCAGGTTCACCTTGGCCGGAACCCTCACCCGCACCGGCGCGGTCTGGTCGATTGCTTGCACCCGCCGAAGCTATCCCACCGGCTGCCCCGGCGACATCTGGGGCAGCTGTTCGGCGATTCGTGCGAAGTCCTCGATGCCCAGCACCTCACCGCGCGCCTGCGGGTCCACCCCGGCAGCCTCCAGCACGGCACTGGCAGCGGCCGAGGACCCGCACATGCCGGCCAGGGCGGCGCGCAACATCTTGCGTCGCTGGGCGAAGGCGGCGTCGACGACGGCGAAGACCTGCTCGCGGGTGGCGGTGGTGGCCGGCGGCTCGCGCCGGATGATCCGCACCAGGCCCGAGTCCACATTGGGCACCGGCCAGAAGACCCGCGGCGGCACCGTGCCCACCCGGGTGGCCTCGGCATACCAGGCCATCTTGACGCTGGGCACGCCGTAGATCTTGCTGCCGGGCTGGGCGACGAGCCGGTCGCAGACCTCCAGCTGCACCATCACCAGGCCGGTGCGCCAGGAGTCGAAACACTCCAGCAGGTGCAGCAGCACCGGCACGGAGACGTTGTAGGGAAGGTTCGCCACCAGGGCGGTGACCGGATCACCGTCGAGGCTGTCCACGCGCAGGGCATCGGAGTGCACCACGGCCATCCGGCCGGAGGCCTCTGGCATCCGCTCAGCCACGGTGCGGGCCAGGCGGGGGGCGAGCTTCTCGTCGATCTCGATGGCGGTGACGGCCGCGCCGGTCTCCAGCAGGCCCAGGGTGAGCGAGCCCAGGCCGGGGCCCACCTCGAGCACGGTGTCGTCGGCGCCGATCCCGGACAGCTGCACGATGCGGCGCACCGTGTTGGGGTCGATCACGAAGTTCTGCCCGCGCTGCTTGGTGGGCTTCAGGTCGAGCTCGTCGGCCAGGGCGCGCACGCTGCGCGGGTCGAGCAGTCCGGTCTCAGGCATGGTCGTCCTCTCCCCAGCTTCCGCCGAAGGCCTCGAAGGTGTTGCTGCGCACCTGCAGGCACAGCTCGTCCAGGCTGCTGTAGAGCTGGTCGGCCATGAAGCGCAGGGTGTGCGGCAGCAGGTAGGGGGCATTCGCCTTGCCCCGGGCGGGCACCGGCGTCAGGTAGGGGGCGTCGGTCTCCACCAGCAGGCGCTCGCGGGGCACCACCTGCAGGGCCTCGCGCAGGTAGGGGGCGTTCTGGTAGGTGAGCACCCCGGGGAAGCTGAGCCACATGTCCTGGGCGCCGGCCGCGGCCAGGCAGTCGCGGGCGAAGTCGGCGTCACCGCTGAAGCAGTGCATCACGGTGCGCTCGGGCAGCTCGACCTCGTGCAGCACGCGGAGCAGGTCGTCGTGGGCGTCGCGGTGGTGGATCACCAGGGTGAGGCCGCGTCGCCGGGCAATCTCGACGTGGGCACGGAAGCTCTCCTCCTGCACCGACTGCAGGCGCTCGTCGGTGGTGCGATAGTGGTCCAGCCCGGTCTCCCCCACCGCACGCACCACCGGGTCTGCGGCCAGTTCGTCGATGGTGGCGATGTCGGCATCCAGCGTGGTGCTGCGGGCGGCGTCATTGGGGTGCATCGCCACGGCGGCCACCACCTCGGGGTGCCGGCGGGCGATCTCGACGGCCACCCGGGAACTGGGGACATCGCAGCCCACCTCCACCAGGCGGTCGATGCCGACGGCGCGGGCGGCCGCCAGGTTCGTCTCGACGTCGAGCCCGGAGTACTCGCGGGTGGAGTCGAGGTGGGTGTGCGAGTCGACGGTCGGGCCGGGCAGGGGGTCTGGCAGCGGGGGGAGGTTGAGCTCGGCGAGCCGTGCGGCGATGTCCATGGGTCACATTGTCCTGCACGTTCGGCGGGGCTGTCGACGCGGCGTCCCCGACTGCGCCGGTCCTGGTCAGACTTGTGTGGCGCCGGTGCAACACAACCCTGACCAGAACCTGCGATCGGCTCAGCGCGCGTCGAGTGCCGCCTGGTAGAGCTGCTTCTTGTTGGCCCCGGTCAGCTTCGCCACCTCCGCGACGGCCGCCGAGAGCTTCTCCCCCTCGCCGATGCGCCGCTGTACCAGCGCCAGCGCATCCTCGGCGTCGACGGCCTGCTCCGCTCCCTGCACCACCACGCAGATCTCGCCGCGGGCGTGCTCGGCGGCCCACTGGGCCAGCTCGGCCAGCCCGCCGCGGCGGACCTCCTCGTGGGGCTTGGTGAGCTCGCGGCAGACAGCGGCGGGGCGGTCGTCACCGAGAGCCGCCGCACAGTCGGACAGGAAGTCGGCCAGCCGGTGCGGCGCCTCGAAGAAGACCATGGTGCGCTCCTCGGCGGCCAGTGCCTCCAGCCGGCGGCGGCGCGGCCCCTGCTGACGGGGCAGGAAACCCTCGAAGCAGAAGCGGTCCACGGGCAGCCCGCTGACGGCCAGCGCGGTGAGCACGGCGCTCGGGCCGGGCACACAGGTCACCTCGAAGTCATTCGAGACGGCGGCCTGCACCAGCCGGTAGCCGGGATCGCTCACCGAGGGCATGCCGGCATCGGTGGCCACCACCACATTGCGTCCCGAGCGCAGCTCCTCGAGCAGCTCGGGGGTGCGGGAGTTCTCATTGCCCTCGAAGTAGCTGACGATCCGGGCACCAGTGGTCACGTGCAGGCGCCGCAGCAACGTCTGCAGGCGGCGGGTGTCCTCGGCGGCGATCACCCGGGCATCGGTGAGCACATTGCGCAGGTTCTTCGACGCATCCAGCGAGGAACCGATCGGGGTGGCGGCCAGCACCACCCGGCCGCGGCCGCGGGAGTCGGGCTCGAGCTGGCGGGGCGTGGCGGCCTCGGGGCCGCCCACGGCAGGGGTGGCGGCGGGGCTGGTGTCGTGGTTCACCGACCCATTGTCCCCCGAGACCTAGGATGTGCGGGTGAGCACCGCCCTCGTCCCCTCCGCCGCCGCCCAGCTCAGGGCCGAGCGCACCGTCGTCGACCGCCTGCTCGACGCCCCTCCGGCCGACCGGCTGACCGGCTGGCTGGTGACCCTCGGCATCACCGCCTTCGCCTTCGTGCTGCGCCTGGTCGACCTGGGCCGCCCCAAGGGACTGGTCTTCGACGAGACCTATTACCCCAAGGAGGCCTGGACGATGCTGCACCTGGGCTACGAGGGGACCTGGCCCGAGACCATGCCGGGCACCAAGCTGAAGGCCAATGACGCCATCGCGCAGGGCATGGTCGAGGGCTGGAATGCCAATGCCTCCTTCGTCGTGCACCCGCCGCTGGGCAAGTGGCTGATCGCGGCGGGCGAGCACCTGTTCGGCATGAACTCCTTCGGCTGGCGCTTCAGCTCGCTGGTCTTCGGCAGCCTGCTGGTGCTGGCGACCATCCGCCTGGCCCGGCGCCTGAGCCGCTCGACGCTGGTGGGCGCCATCGCCGGGGTGCTGCTGGCCCTTGACGGGCTGGCCTTCACGATGAGCCGGATCGGCCTGCTCGACATCTTCCAGGCCTTCTTCCTGGTGGCGGGCGTTGCCTGTGTGGCCGCCGACCGTGACTGGTTCCGCAACCGCCTGGGTCTGCACCTGCAGCGTGCCGGGCTGACCGATCTGGGCGGGGCCTTCGGCCCGGCACTGTACGTGCGGCCGTGGCGCATCCTGGCCGGGCTCAGCTTCGGGCTGGCGACGGCGGTCAAGTGGAACTCGTTGTTCATGCTGGCGGCCATGGGAATCCTGTCGGTGCTGTGGGACGTCGACGCGCGACGCCTGGCCGGCGCCGGTTCCCGCAGCTGGAGCGCGCTGCTGCGCGACGGTATCCCCGCCTTCGTGCAGATGGTGGTGCTGGCCGTGCCCACCTACCTGGTCACCTGGACCGGCTGGCTGGTCACGCACGGCGGCTGGAGCCGCGGCTGGGGCGCGGACAATCCCGATGCCTTCACCACCAGGGTCTTCGGTGCGCCGCTGGCCTCGCTGATGCACTACCACTCCGAGATGTACGACTTCCACACCGGCGAGGGCATGATGACCGCCACCCACACCTACGAGGCCAATCCGTGGGGCTGGCTGGTGATGCAGCGCCCGATCGGCATCGACGCGGTCAACGACATCAAGCCCGGTGTCGACGGTTGCCAGGCGGTCAACGACACCTGCCTGCGGGTCATCTCCGGCGCCGGCACCCCCGTGCTGTGGTGGATGGCGCTGGTCGCGCTGCTGGCCGGCCTGGTGGTGTGGGTGGCCGGGCGCGACTGGCGCTTCGGGCTGCCGATCGTGGCGATGGCCAGCACCTACCTGCCCTGGTTCAAGTACGCCGACCGTCCCCTGTTCTTCTTCTACGCGATCTGCATCATCCCCTTCACCGTCACGATCCTGGCGCTGTGGCTCGGCCGCATCATCGGGCCGGCCGACGGCCCCCATCGCCGGCGCGGGGCGTGGATCGCGGGCAGCGCCGTCGCGCTGGTGGCGGCCAACTTCGCCTTCATCTACCCGATCCTCACTGACGGTCTGCTCACCCGCAAGCAGTGGATGGCGCGCATGTGGTTCCGCTCGTGGATCTGAGTCCCTCGTCCGGCTCGTAGACTTGGCCGGACGAAAGGACGATCGCGTGATCTGGAAGCTGCACGGCAACGGACAACTGGCACCGGGGGCCGTGGTGGCCCCCGACGAGCGCCTCAGCTGGGGCAAGACCGTCGGTCTGGGGGCGCAGCACGTGGTGGCCATGTTCGGCGCCACCTTCGTCTTCCCGCTGCTGATGGGGCTCAACCCGCAGCTGGCGGTGATGATGAGCGGCATCGCCACCCTGCTCTTCCTCTTCCTCACCAAGAACCGGGTGCCCAGCTACCTGGGCAGTTCGGCCAGCTTCGTCGGGGTGGCGACGGCCATCTACACCATGGGCGGCAACCCGGCCGATGTCTCGGGTGCCCTGCTCGTGGTGGGCCTGGCACTGCTGCTGGTCGGCCTGGTGATCCACGTCGCCGGTGCCCGCGTGATCCACCGGGTTCTGCCGCCGGTGGTGACCGGCGCGGTGGTGATGCTGATCGGCTTCAACCTGGCCCCGGTGGTGGCCCGCACCTACTGGCCGCAGGACCAGTGGACGGCCTTCGTCGTGATGCTCGTGGTGGTGCTGCTGTCGGTGGGGCTGCGTGGCTTCCTGGGCCGCATCGCCATCTTCCTGTCGCTGGTCTTCGGCTACCTGCTCTCGGCGGTGCTCGACCGGCTGCTCGGGCCGGTGGCCCGCACGGCAGCCGACGGGACCGTCAGCCACGCCTACCGGGTGGACTGGAGCGCGGTGGGCCGGGCGGACTGGTTCGGGCTGCCCCCGGTGACCGACCTGGCTGGCTGGAGCCACGGTGCCGCCGACAATGTGCTCGGTTTCCACCTGCCGCACTTCGGCCTGTCCTACATCCTGGTGGCGCTGCCGGTGGTGATCGCCCTGATCGCCGAGAACACCGGCCACGTCAAGGCGGTGGCCGAGATGACCGGCAAGGACCTTGACGACACCATGGGCCGCGCGATCATGGCCGACGGCCTCACCTCGATGATCGCCACCGGCGCGGGCGCCGGGCCCACCACCACCTATGCCGAGAACATCGGCGTGATGGCGGCCACCCGCGTCTACTCCACCGCCGCCTATGTGGTGGCCGCCCTCGTGGCGATCGGCTTCGGCTTCTCGCCCAAGTTCGGGGCCGTCATCTCGGCCACCCCGGGTGGTGTGCTGGGCGGCATCTGCGTGGTGCTGTACGGCATGATCGGCCTGCTCGGCGCCAAGATCTGGAAGGAGAACCAGGTCGACTTCGGCAACCCGGTGAACCTGGTCCCGGTGGCCGCCGGCATCATCATCGGCGTGGGCGACGTCTCGCTGCGCTTCAGCGAGAACTTCACCCTGGGCGGCATCGCACTGGGCACCATGGCCACCGTCATCCTGTGGCACGTGGCGCGCGCCGTCGCCCCGCGCTACCTCTCCGACACCGCCGGCGGCTCCAACCTGGTGCTGGACGCCCCCGGCATCTACACCGTCGACGGGGAGCAGGACCAGCCCTACGAGAAGTACGACCCGGCCAAGCGTTCGCACCGCAACTGAGCCCTTGCGGGCCCGGGGCAAGCCCCGGGCCCGGGCATTCCGGACGGGGGCCCTCAACCGGCGCGCAGGCGCTGGGTGAGGGCCTCTGCCCTGTCGGTGCGCTCCGCGCCGTAGACGCGCAGCAGCTCGGCCACCGCGGGCAGGTCCTCGGCGAGCCGTTCGGCGGCGGCCAGGTAGTCGGTGGCCGGGGCCGCGGCCCGGAAGAGCTCCTGCACCTCGGCGCCGAGGCTCCGGCTGCGGGTGAGGGTCCCGGTCAAGGCCGCCGCGGGCTGGGAGCGCAGCTGGGTGAGGGCCTGCTCGACCGTCAGTCGTCCGGCCTCGACCTCGGCGACGGCCTCCTCCACCTGGCGCAGCCGGGCCGCGGCGGTGGGGTTGGCGATCTTGATGCGGTGGCCATTGATCAGCTGGCTGACCATGGGGGCCGAGATGCCCAGCAGCGAGGCGATGCCGCCCTGGTTGAGCCCCAGCACGGCGGCGCAGTGCCCCAGGATGTCGGCCAGCGGCGCCCCGTAGAGCTCGGCCTGCTGTGCCCGGGTGTGCTCGGTCTCGTCCATGGGGAGAAGACTAGCCATTTCTTTGCAGGTGCAAAGTTCGTCTCGCGTTCACAGGGCCAGTGCCAGGGCGAGCAGCAGCAGCCCGAGGCCGAGCAGGACGAGCGGGAGGGCGCCGATGCCGTCGAGGAGTCCGGGGTGCGTGTTCGCGCCGGCCCGGGGAACCACGCGCGCGACGGGCGCCACCGTCGTGGCGGGGATCGTTGCCTCCACGGGGAACCCTGCCGTCCGGGACGGTTCGGTGGGATGGGACGGTTCGGCGAGATCGGGCCAGTCGCGCCGTGCGGACCGGGTGGGCTGGACGGAGGGAGCAGGCTGGAAGGGGCGGGCCGGACCGTCCGGCCCCCAGCCCGCGGGCAGTTCGGGGACCTGGTCGAAGACCTCCACGACCTCGTCGAGGACCAGGCCGGTGCCGAGCAGGTCGTCGATCTGAACGGCGGCCAGGCGGGCTCTGGCGGCGGTGGCCGAGGTGGGGCGGGCGTCGACCTCGGCCAGCAGGGAGCCCACCCAGCGGCCAAGGGTCGTGTGCCGCCAGGCCTCGGGGACCCGGGGCGGGTAGGGCTGGCGCTCGCCGGTGAGCATGCGCAGCACCACGGCGCCGACGGCCCACAGGTCCTGCCGGGGGTCGGGGTCGGCACCGTGCAAGGCCTCGGGTGGCAGGTAACCCGGCGTGCCGATCACCTGGCTGGTCCTGGTCAGGCGGGGTTCGTCGATGGCGACGGCGATCCCGAAGTCGCCCAGCCGGATGGTGGGAGGGCCGGTGCCGGTGGCCTCCATCAGGATGTTGGCGGGCTTGACGTCGCGGTGCACGAGCCCGGCGGCGTGCACGGCCTCCAGCGCCTCCAGCAGCTGCGCGGCGACGTCGAGGGCCCAGCCGACGGGCAGCGGGCCGTGGTCCCCCAGGACGGTGCTGAGTGATCCGCCGCGCACCAGGGGCATGGTGAACAGCACGCGGTCGTCCTCGGCCACCCATCCCAGCGGGGCCACGACGTGCGGGTGGTCGACGCGCCAGCCGGTCTCGCGCACGAAGCGCACCAGGCTGGCGGCGTCGGCCTGCTGCAGCAGCTTGCCGGCCCGGTAGGCGCCCTCGCGGTGGTCCCAGACGCGCCCGACGGCGCCGGAACCGCCCTGGCCGAGCAGGTCCACCAGTTCGTGCCGGCCACCGATCATCTGTCCCATGTCGAGCCCCAGCATGCCACCCGGATGTGTCGGCCGGGGGTGGTGTGGGCGATGATGACGGGGACCTTGACAGTCGTCCAACCCTGTGCAAAGTTTGCAACTGCAAACCTCGTCGTCCTGGAGGATCGATCGTAACCACCGCACGCCGTGGCGCCGCACTGCTGGCGACCGCCACCCTCGCCCTGGCCGTCGCCCAGCCCACCACCACCGCGACCGCCCCCGCCGACGAGCCCCGCATGGTGCTCCTGCTCGACTCCTCGGGCTCCATGAAGGAACCCGCCCAGGGCGGCATGACCAAGATCGAGGCGGCCCGCACCGCGCTCAGCTCGGTGATCGCAGACCTGCCCGTCGACACCGCGACCGGCCTGCGGGTCTTCGGCGCCAGCGTCGAGAATGCCGGCGACCCGGGCGCCTGCCAGGACTCCCAGCTGGTGGTGCCGGTGGGGACCGACAACCGCGCCGCACTCGAGACCGCCGCCGCCAACTACAAGCCCTATGGCGAGACGCCCATCGGCCACGGCCTGCAGGAGGCCGCCAAGGACCTCGGCGAGAGCGGCAAGCGCTCCATCGTGCTGGTCAGCGACGGCGTCGCCACCTGCGAGCCCGATCCCTGCGATGTCGCCGAACAGCTGGCCGGCAAGGGGGTCGACCTGGCCATCCACGTGGTGGGGCTGGGCGTCGATGCCACCACCCGCAAGCAGCTGCAGTGCATCGCGGACAAGGGCAAGGGCACCTACCACGACGCCAAGGACGCCACCCAGCTCGCCGAGGCCGTCGACCGGGCCCAGCGCACCCTGCTGCCGCCCAAGATGGTCGACGGCAAACCGGTCAAGGGCACCCGCACCATCGTGGGGGCACCCAGCATCCGGGTCGGCGACTGGATCGACGACATCGGGCCCGACGGCTCCGAGGACGGTGTGCGCTTCTACCGCCTGCGCCGCACCATCCCCGGCTCGACGCTGCTGGCCACCGCGATCGTCCACCCGAATGCCGAGCAGCAGGACGCTGTCATGGCGACGCTGAGCGCGGGCGAGACGCAGTGTGGCGTCGACACCGCCAACGGCCACCCCGGGGGCGACCAGATGATGGTCTCCGCCACGGCCGTGGCCGACCAGCGCGACGAGGACTGCGCCTCGGCAACCGACCTGGTCCTCCAGGTGAAGCGCAAGGGCGTGCGCAAGGGCACCGGCACCCCCCGCTCCAGCTCGTGGTCAGCGAGGTCCCGCCGGTGACCAACCTGGACCAGCTGCCCGAGGCGCCAGCCAGGCGCACCCTGCCCGCGCCAGCCTTCGGGCCGGGCACCAGCGTCCAGCCCGGCGGCACCCTGGCGGCCGCGGCACCGATCGTGGGCGGTGCCACCTACGAGCACGTCCTGGCGCCGGGCCAGATGCACACCTACAAGGTCCCCGTCGGGTGGGGGCAGAGCCTGTCGGTGCAGGTGCAGTCGCCCAAGCCCGGGCCGCAGCTGGCCAAGCTCTTCCGGGAACAGCGGATGGTGCTTGACGCCGAACTGTTCGACCCGGCCGGGCGCAAGGTGGCCGAGCACCCCATCCGGCTCACCCAGTACGGCTACTCCAGCAAGATGCAGGCCGCAGACGTCACCTTCAACTTCCCCGAGGGGCAGCCGCTCAAGCACCCGTGGGTCGCCGGCCACTACCGGGTGGCGATCGGCGTGCGCGGCCCCGCCGATGCGCCGAAGGTGGAGGTGCCCTACCAGTTCGTGACCAAGGTCGACGGCAAGGTGCAGGGCGTACCCGCCTATGGCACGGTGGCCGGGGTCTCCCCCAGCCCGTCCGCGAGCGCGACGGCTGCGCCGTCGGGTGATTCCGGCAGCCCGGCTGCGGTCGCCGGTGGTTCTGGCTCGGACCAGACCAGCCAGGACAAGGCTGGCTCGCAGACCGGCACCAGTGACCGAGTCGCACGGGATCAGCCCCTGGCCGGTGCTGCTGGGCGTCCTGGGCATCATCCTGACCGCCTGCGGAGTGGTGCTCGGCCTGACCCGGCGCCGCAGGAACCGGCCCGATGCGGCCCCGTCCGGCAATGGACTGCCCTACCAGACGGAGTGGAAGCCGGGAGGGGACTCCTCAGAGCACCGCTGAGGACGTCAGCGCCGGGCCACGAGCCGGATCCCGACGCCCATGGCCAGCACCGCCAGGCCAGCGACGACCGAGCCGACAGGCAGCGCGGCCGCCAGCACCAGGCACAGCACCATGCCCAATCCCTGCAGGGCTCGCGGATAGCGACGCCCCTCGCTCTGGTGCCAGGCAGCGGCATTGGCGACGAAGTAGTAGAGCAAGACCCCGAAGCTCGAGAAGCCGATCGCCCCACGCAGGTCGGTGGTGAGCACCAGGACGGTGACCACCACCGCCAGCGTCAACTCGGCGGTGCGTGGCACCTGGTGCTTCGGCTCGATCGTGGCCAGGGCTCGGGGCAGGTCGCCCCCGCGAGCCATCGCCAAGGAGGTGCGGCCGATGCCGGTCATCAGGTTCAGCAGGGCCCCCAGCGCGGCAGCTCCGGCCCCGAAACGGACGACCGGGCTCGCCCAGGAGGCCCCCACCGTCTGCACGACGGCGGCCAGGGGTGCGTTGCTGCTGGCCAGGGCCCCGGCACCCAGCACGTGCAACAGGGTGAGCGCGACGGCCAGGTAGATGAGCAAGGCAATGCCCAGTGCCAGCACGATGGCGCGGGGAATGGTGCGCTCGGGCTCGGTGACCTCCTCACCCATCGTCGCGATGCGGGCGTAACCGGCGAAGGCGAAGAAGAGCAGTCCCGCGCCCTGCAGCACGCCGAAGGCGCCGATCTGCCGCGGCGCGTCGGACGTAACCGGCGCCTCTGCCGTCCAGCCCAGAAGGACCACCAGCGCCAGGACCACGATCACGACCGCGGCCAGGGCTCGCGTCAGTTTCGCGGTGCGGGTGATGCCCCGCAGGTTGGCGCTCGCCAGCGCCCAGACCAGCAGCACTGCGGCCGGACGTTGCCAGGCGTGTGGCACCAGGTAGTGCGCCGCGGTGAGTGCCATTGCGGCGCAGGAGGCGGTCTTGCCGATCACGAAGCACCAACCGGCCAGGAAGCCCGGCCAGGGCCCGAGTTCCTCACGTCCGTAGAAGTAGGTGCCGCCGCTGGTCGGGTAGCGGGCGGCCAGCTGGGCCGAGCTGGTGGCATTGCAGAAGGCGACCACTGCAGCAATGGCCAGGCTCACCATCAACCACTGACCGGCGACCCGTGCCGCCGGGGTGAAGGCGGCGAAGACGCCGGCACCGAGCATGGAGCCCAGGCCAATGGCGACGGCGTCGGTCAGGCCGAGCCGACGAGCAAGGGCGGGGGAAGCGCTGGTCATGCGCGGCAGGCTAGGGCTTTCGAGCAACGGGAGGGTGAACGACCACCCCAACGTTTTTACACGGAATATTCCTTGTATAGTCGGAGGTGTTGGGGATCCCAACCCCAGCAACCACACACGAGGAGAGCCATGATCGACACCAGCACCACCCTCGGAGACCTCGTCGCACAGGACATGAGGCGAGCTCGCCTCCTGGAGCAGCACGGGCTCGACTACTGCTGCAATGGTCAGCGCAGCCTGGCCCAGGCCGCCGCCGAAGCGGGACTGGACGTAGACGCCCTTGCCCGCGACCTCGACCTGCCCGAGGCCCCCACAGCCCACACCACCCAACCACTGGCCAATGCCGCCTTGGCCCACGACATCGTCGACACCCACCACGCCTATCTGTGGCAGGAGATGCCCCGGCTGCAGGCTCTGGTGGACAAGGTCTTCCAGGTGCACGGCGAGAAGCATCCCGAGCTGGCACGGGTCCGCGAGGCCTACACCGCGGCCGTCGCCGATCTGGAGCCACACCTCACCAAGGAGGAGCGAGTGCTCTTCCCGGCCATCAGCAAGCTCGAGAAGACCCAGGCGCCAGTCGCATTCCCCTTCGGCAACCTGGCCAATCCCATTCGCCAGATGATGGCCGAGCACGACGTAGTCGGCGACCTGTTCAAGGAGATGCGCTCACTCACCGACGGCTTCACCCCTCCCGAAGGCGCCTGCAATTCCTACCGGGCCATGCTTTCCGGGCTGGACGAGATGGAACAGGACCTCCACCTTCACATCCACAAGGAGAACAACGTGCTCTTCCCCCAGGTGCTGCAGCTGGAGGAGGAGATCCACGCCCGGGCCTGAGCGTCACGACCAACCCTCCTTCCCTCATCTCGTCAGGAAAGCCATGAGCCAATCCACCTCCCCGGTCACGACACGAGCCACCGGGGCCCGTCGCTCCCCCGTGCGGGAGCTGCGTCACGATCCCGACGACCGGCCCTTCATCGTGATCTGGGAGGTGACTCGGGCCTGCCAGCTGGCCTGTGCCCATTGCCGCGCCGATGCCCAGCAGCGCTTCCACCCTGATCAACTCACCACGACCGAGGGAAGGGCCCTGCTGGACGACATTGCCCAGTTCGGCAAGCCGACCCCCATCGTGATCCTCACCGGCGGAGACCCCTTCGAACGCACCGACCTGGAGGAATTGGTGGCCCACGGCAACCGACTGGGCCTGTCGATGGCCTTGTCACCCTCGGTCACCGCGAACTTCACCGCCCAGCGGCTGGCGAGCCTGCGTGCGGCGGGCGGCAAGGCGATCTCCTTGTCACTGGATGCCGCCCACGCCGAACTGCACGATGCCTTCCGCGGCTTCTCCGGCACCTATGACGCCACCCTGGCGGCCGCACTGGTGGTGAACGAGGCCGGATTCCGGCTGCAGATCAACTCCACGATCACCCGTCGCACCGTCACCGAACTGCCAGACCTGATGGTGCAGGTCAAACAGATGGGTACCCACCTGTGGTCGCTGTTCTTCCTGGTGCCCACCGGACGCGGCCAGGCCCTGCAGGCGCTGGATGCGCAGGAGAACGAGGACGTGCTGCAGTGGGCCCACGACGTCAGCGGTTACATCGCGATCAAGACCACCGAGGCACAGGCCTACCGGCGGGTGGCGATGCAGCGCGACACCGACGACGCCCCACCCCACGGCGCGCTCTATGACCAGCTGATGGCCCGCACGCTGGAGTTGGTGACCCCCGCAGACTTGGAGAATCGGCGCCCGCGGCCGCCACTGGCCACCAATTCCGGGCGCGGCTTCGTCTTCATCGACCATGTGGGCGACGTCTACCCCTCTGGATTCCTGCCCCACCATTGCGGCAACGTGAAATCCGAATCCTTCCGCGGGATCTACCGCAATTCGCCGGTGATGCTCTCGCTGCGACGCCCCGACGAATTCCACGGCAAGTGCGGGGTGTGCCCGTTCAACCAGGTCTGTGGTGGGTCTCGCTCACATGCCTACGCCGTCACGGGAGACCTGTTGGCCTCTGATCCCACCTGTGCCTACATCCCGCCGCGCTGGCTGGCCGAGCACGACGGCGATGATCCCATCACCGGGGCTCGCGCGCCGGCAGCCGGGTGAACGGGCTCCAGTCAGCCCTGCAGCAGGTGCAGGGTGTGCTCCTGGGCCCGGTCGGCGCGTTCGGTGCCGTAGACCCGCAACAGGGTGGCGATGCCCGGGAAGTCGTCGTCGAGGCGTCGGGCGGCCTCAAGGTAGTCGGCGGCCGGGGCGGTGGCGCGGAAGAGGGCCTGCACCTCGTCGCTGGTCTGGGCAGCGCGGGTGCCGGTACGGGTGGTGCTGGTGAGCGGGGCGGTGGGCTCGTTCATCCGTGCCATGGCCTCCTCGACGTCGAGCAGTCCGTCGTCCACCTGGGCGACGAGCTCCACCATCATCCGCAGGCGCTCGGCGGCCACCGGGTTGGCGATCTTGATGCGACGAGCACTCATCAGTTGGCTGACCATGGGAGCCGACAGGCCGAGCAGGGCAGCAACCTCTTGCTGCCGCAAGCCGAGAACTCCGGCGCAGTGGCCGATCACCTCGCCCAGCGGGGCACCGTAGAGGGCTGCCTGCTGGGCCCGGTTCGCACTGACGTCATCCACGCCCACAGGCTAACAAGTTTGCAGCTGCAAAGATCACCACAACAGAACGGCGACGGCCAGCAGCACCAGACCGAGCACCACCAGCGCCGCGGGTAGCAGCCCGACGGAGCGGCTCGCCGGGGGCTCAGCCGGGGTCGCCCCACTCGGCACCTGAGCAGGACCGACGAGGGTTGGCGCGACCACCTCGTCGGGCCTGGACCCGGACGGTTCCTCGAGGCCGGGCCGGGGGCCGTCCGGCCCCCACCCGTCGGGGAGGTCTCCCAGCTGGTCGAAGACCTCCACCGGCTCGTCGCCGATGCAAGGAACCAGCGGCAGCCGCAGCGCCGCCAACCGGGAGCGCGCCTGCGCGGCGTCGGGGCGCAGGTCGCTCGGCTGCAACAGGCCGAGCGCCCACTGCGCCAGCGGGGAGTCGAGCCCATCGACGGGGATCTCGGGGCCGCTGGGGCGCCGGCCGGTGAGCATCTCGAGCACCACCACCCCGACGGCGTAGACGTCCTGGCGTGGGTCGGGATCGGCGCCGGCCAAGGCTTCGGGTGAGAGGTAGCCGGGCGTTCCCACCACGTGGTGCACGGCGGTGAAACGGGGATCCCCGACTGGCACGGCAATGCCGAAGTCACCCAGCCGGACGAAGGGCCTGCCGGTGCCGGTCGGCTCGAGCATCACGTTGCCGGGCTTCACGTCGCGGTGCACCAGGCCGTGGGCGTGGACGGCGGCCAGGGCGTCGAGGAGCTGGTCGGCCACGGCGGCGGTGAACCAGACGGGCAGCGGGCCATGGTCGGCCATGACGGTGGCCAGGGTGCCGCCCCGCACCAGCGGCATGGCGAAGATGACACGGTCGTCCTCGCCCGTCCAGGTGAGCGGGGCGACGACGTGCGGATGGTCGATGCGGTGGCCACTCTCCCGCATGAAACGCAGCAACGAGACCGAATCGGCTTGTCGCAGGACCTTCCCGGCCCGGTAGGCGCGTTCACGGTGGTCCCAGGTGCGCCAGACGGCACCCGATGCCCCTGCGGCGATCGGGTCGACGAGTTCGTGGCGCGCGCCGAAGGTCTGTCCCATGTCGGCACCAGCATGCCACCTGGAGAGGCGCTCATTGACTGCGGCACGCCTCTTGACTGAGACCCACCACTGTGCAATATTTGCTATTGCAAAGTCATGAACGGACGACCCGACCCTGGCCTGAAAAGCCCTGACACCGCCCCGCGGTCAACCTCTGGGAGATGCAGCATGAACACCACCAGGACCCTGTCAGCACTGGCCGTCCTCGCCGTACTGGGCACGACGACGATGTCCGCACCGGCACGCGGCGAGGGGGACGACCAGGGCGGCACCATGATGCTCGTGCTCGACTCGTCGGGCTCCATGAAGGAACCCGCCCAAGGCGGCATGACCAAGATCGACGCGGCGAAGAAGTCCCTCACGTCGCTGGTCGGTGGCCTGCCCGTCGACACCGGGGTTGGGCTGCGGGTCTTCGGTGCCACCGTCGAGAACCAGGGTGATGCGGGGGCGTGCACCGACTCCCAGCTGGTGGTCCCGGCCGGCACCGGGAACCGGGCGGCGCTGCGGGCGGCGGTCTCCACCTACACGCCCTACGGCGAGACCCCGATCGGCTTCGCCCTGACCGAGGCTGCCAAGGACCTGGGAGACAAGGGCAAGCGCTCCATCGTCCTGGTCAGCGACGGTGTGGCCACCTGTGAGCCGCACCCGTGCGAGGCGGCCAAGCAGGTGGCCGCCCAGGGCGTCGACGTCACCATCGACGTGGTGGGGATGAGCGTCGACGAGCAGGCCCGCAAGCAGCTGCAGTGCATCGCCACCGCGGGCAAGGGCAAGTACTACGACGTGAAGAACTCAGACCAGCTCAGCACTGCCCTGGAGCAGACCAAGAAGCACACCGCCACCCGGCCCAGCTCGAGGGCAAACCGGTCAAGGGCGGTTTGGTCTCCACCGAGGCCCCCACCATCCAGGCCGGCGACTGGACGGACACCGTCGGCCCCAAGGGCGGCAAGGACGCCACCAAGTACTACCGGCTGAAGCGCACCATCCCCGGCTCGACCATGGCCGTCTCCGCCATCTACCAGCCCGAGACCAATGTAGAGGACATGGCGGACGTCGATCTGACCAGCGCGAACGGCCGCGTCTGCGCCTCCGGGACTGGATACCACCAGTCGGGGGCCTTCTCCTCCGCCACCGCAGTGACCGGACTGCGCGACGAGGGGTGCGCCGGCGGCGAGATGGTGGTGGAGGTCTCCCATGACGAGCTCTACGCGGCCAAACAGCCCCGCAAGGTGCAGCTCAAGGTGACGGAGGTCCCCCCGGTCACCAACATCTCCCCACTCCCCGAGGCGCCACGGGATGGTCTGGCCAAGGCGCCCGCCATCGGCACGCCGACGCCGATGACGGGAGGCAAGTCGCTCTCGAGTGCGGCCGCCGTCGAGGCGGGCAAGACCTATTCCGGCACCATCGCCGGCAATGACGTGCAGACCTTCAAGGTGCCGGTGGGCAATGGGCAGCGCCTGGCCACCACTCTGAAGTTCCCCAAGATCTCCGACCAGCTCGCGGCCCCCTTCAATGACCTCCCCCTGGATCAGTCATGGCGTTCGACCATCACCGTGCTCTCCCCCGACGGCAGGCGAGTGGGCCGCGATGTCACCCTCTACCTCGGATCGATCGACGCGACGGCCGAGGTCGGCACCGGCACGGTAGCCACCCGCAACCTCGCGAACAATGTGCCGGACAACTGGCTGGCCGGCTACTACACCGTCGTCGTCAGCCTTGAAGGCCCCGCGGGCAAGAAGACCCCCGCCGTGCCCTTCGCCTTCGCCACCGACGTGACCGGCTCGATCACCCCGGCACCCGAGTACGCCGCCGAAGGGCTGGCGCCCTCGTCCAGCGCGAGCCCCAGCGACGTCGAGACCACCAGTCCGGCGCCTTCGAGCGAAGGCTCGGCGTCCGCCTCCGCGGAATCCTCTGCCACACAGGAGACCTCCTCGGAGACCGCCTCGGCCGAGCAGGGTTCGTCGGCGCTGCCCGTCGTTCTCGGTGCCGGCGGACTGGCGCTGGTGGCCGGAGGCATCGCGCTGGCTTTGCGCAACCGTCGTCGCTGACCGACGAAAATTGTCGGTGCCGCCTGTCACCATGGGGGCATGGGTGACCTGGTGACCGGTGAGGACGGCCTGGCACGTCCGGCATGGGCGGCGCACGACGAGCTGCTGCGCCACTACTACGACACCGAGTGGGGCTTGCCGGTGCGCGACGAGCGCGGCAAGTTCGAGCGGCTGAGCCTGGAGGCCTTCCAGTCGGGGTTGAGCTGGGCGACGATCCTGCGCAAGCGGGAGAACTTCCGCGCTGCCTTCGCGAACTTCGATCCCGACGCGGTGGCCGCTTTCAGCGACGCCGACCGGGAGCGCCTGATGGCCGATGCCGGCATCGTGCGCAACCGCCGCAAGGTCGACGCGACCATCACCAATGCCCGCGCGACGGTGGCGCTGCGCGAGCAGGGTGGCCTGGCGGACTTCGTCTGGGGCTTCCAGCCCTCCCGGACGCCCGCGCCGCGGAGCTCCGGCGAGGTGCCCACCACCTCGCCGGAGTCGCTGGCCCTGTCGAAGGCCTTGAAGAGGGCGGGTTTCGCGCACGTGGGCCCGACGACGATGTTCGCACTGATGGAGGCGGTGGGCATCGTCGACACCCACCTGGTGGGCTCCTGGCGACGCGGCAGCTCCGGCGTCTGGGCCTGAGCCGGATGGCCGCCGGGGAATAGGAATGGGCCCGTCAGCGTTGTCCACAGGACAGATGTAGCCCGACCACAAGAGAGGCACCACATGTCCCAGATCACCATTATCGGAGGCCACGGCAAGGTGGCCCTGCTCGCTGCTCCCCTGCTGGTCGAGGCCGGCCACCAGGTGCGCAGCCTGATCCGCAATCCCGAGCAGGCCGAGGACGTGGCCGCCACCGGCGCCGAGCCGGTCGTGGCCGACGTGGAGCAGCTGGGCACCGAGGAGCTGGCCGAGCTCTTCGCCGGCACCGATGTGTTGGTCTGGTCAGCCGGCGCCGGCGGGGGCAGCCCCGAGCGCACCAGGGCCGTCGACCAGGACGCGGCGATCCGTTCCATGGAGGCCGCCCAGCAGGCCGGGGTCGGCCACTACGTGATGGTCAGCTATTTCGGCGCGAGGAAGGACCACGGGATCAGCCCCGACAACTCCTTCTTCGCCTATGCCGAGGCCAAGGCGGCCGCCGACGAGCACCTGCGCGGCAGCGAACTGGCCTGGACCATCCTGATGCCGAGCACCCTGACCCTCGACGAGCCGACCGGCACGATCGAGCTCGGCGCCGCCGAGGCGGGGCAGGTCAGCCGTGCCAATGTGGCCGCCGTTCTGGCCGAGACGGTGCGTCGCGGCACCGGGCTGGCCGGGCGCGAGCTGCCCTTCAATGACGGCTCCACGCCGATCGAGGACGCGCTGGCCTGACCAAGGTCGCACGGGTCCGGTCATTCCGGGCCGGCGCATCAACCCCCTAGTGTGTGTTGCCGCGGGCTGCGGTGTAGGACAATGTGTCCACCGCACCCGCGGCACACCATGCACGAAGGGGACCACATGCACGTCATCATCATCTCGACCTACCCGCCCCGACAGTGTGGGATCGCCACCTTCTCCCGCGACCTGCGCCGCGGAATGCTGGCTGCCGACCCGGCGGCGACGGTGGACCTGGTGGCCTCGCTGCAGCCCGACGCCGACCCGGACCAGCAGCGTGAGGAGGTGCTCGCCACCTTCTGGCAGGCCGAGTCGGGTGACTACCCCGCCGTCGCCGGCAAGCTCAACGAGCTCGGCCCCGATGCGGTGGTGATCGAGCACGAGTACGGCATCTACGGCGGGCCCGACGGGCAGGACGTGGTCGAACTGGCCAGCCGGCTGGAGGTGCCGTTGGCCGTCACCCTGCACACCGTGCTCAGCGAGCCGAGCCCCCACCAGCGCGAGGTGCTCGACGCGCTGCTGGACCAGGCCAGGTGGATCTTGGTCTTCTCCCCGCGGGCCCAGCAGATCCTCACCGCCGCCCGCCCCGAACTGGCGCCGCGCATCCACGTGGTGCCGCACGGGGCGCCCACCGAGCTGCTGCCCGGCGAGGGCGTCGACTCCGACGAACAGCGCCGGGTGCTGCGCGAGGAGATGGGCCTGGACACCGAGGGCCGCACCATGCTGTCCACCTTCGGCCTGCTCTCGCCCGGCAAGGGACTGGAGCTGGCGATCCGGGCGATGCCGACGATCGTCGAGCGCCATCCCGAGGTGCTCTACGTGATTGCCGGACGCACCCATCCCGAGATCGTGCGACGCCACGGGGAGGCCTACCGCGAGGAGCTGGTCGCCCTGGTGGAGGAACTGGGGATGGGCGAGCACATCGCCTTCGCCGACGGCTACCTCAGCGACGAGCAGCTGCAGTCCCTGCTGGGCTGCACCCAGATCTTCGTCACCCCCTATCGCGGCCGGGAGCAGATCGTCTCGGGCGCGCTGACCTTCGCCCTGGCCGCCGGCTGCGCCGTGGTGGCCACCCGCTACCTCTATGCCGAGGACATGCTCGCCGGCGGTGCCGGCTGGCTGGTCGACTTCGACGACCCACAGGCGATCGCACGGGCCGTCAACGTGGCCCTGGATGATCCCGAGAAGCTGGCCGCCGCCCGCAGCGCGGCGCGCGCCATCGGCTCCGAGATGGCCTGGCCGACGGTCGGGCGCACCGTGCTCGACCTGCTGGGCGATCCGGACGGGCAGGCCTGAGGTGGCGCGCGACTGGCAGCACTACCTGCGCCCCGACCATGTGCTGGACCTGCAGGACTCGACCGGGATCGTGCAGCACGCCGACGGCGCGGTGCCGGCCTGGCGCACCGGCTACTGCACCGACGACGTCGCCCGCATGGTGGTGGTGGGCTGCGGCCTGCACCGTCGCCGTCCCAGTCGGGACAGCCGCAGGATGGTGCTGCAGGGGCTGGCCTTCCTGCGGGCCGCCGCTGAGAACTCCGACGGCCGGGGGCTGCGCAATTTCATGGACTTCGAGCGTCGCTGGCTCGACGACCCCCACCCCGGCGACCACATCGGCCGGGCGGTGTGGGCACTGGGCGAGGTGCTGGCCGCCTTCGGCGACACGCCCGCGATGCGCACCCCGGCCCGGCTCCAGTTGCAGGCCCTGCTGCCGCTGGCGGCTGCCGGGCTCTCGCCGCACGAGTGCGCCTACTGGGCCCTCGGGCTGGCCCGTGCCCTGCAGGGGCAGGAACTGCCCGAGGTGCGCGCCGCGCTCGGCCGGGTGCTGGAGCGCCTGGATGAGCACTGGGCGGCGCACGAGCGCGAGGACTGGCCGTGGCCCCTGGAGCGGCTCAGCTATGACAATGCCCGCTTCCCGCAGGCGCTGCTGGCTGCCGGGCGCGTCCTGGGCCGCGAGGACCTGGTGGAGCGCGCCACCGTGGTGCTGGACTGGCTGCAGTCGCACTTCTGGCAGGACGAACAGGTGCAGGCGGTGGGCAACCACTGGCTCTTCCCCGGGCAGGACTCCAGCGGCTTCACCGGCGACGAGCAGCCGATCGACGTCGCGGCGCTGTGCGAATGCCTGGCGGAGTTCGTCTGCGATGGGCAGGCCGGGCGCGCCGAGGCCGCCGTCGGCGCCTTCGACTGGTTCCTCGGCGGCAACCGTCTGGGCTTGTCGTTGTACGATTCGGTCACTGCCGGGTGCCATGACGGGCTCGGTGTCGAAGTTCTCAATGACAACCAGGGTGCCGAGTCGACGTTGGCCTTCCTGCAGGCCGCCGTGGCGCTGGAGAAGGCGGGGCTCGCACCCCCGAGGTGACGGAACAGCCATGCCGCATGAGCGAGACGACGAGGACCTGCTGGTCCGCAGTGCCCACAATCCCATCCTGGTCGCCAGCCAGTGGCCCTACCGGGTCAATGCGGTGATGAATGCGGGCGCGGTGGTGCACGAGGGGCAGACCGTGCTGGTCTGCCGGGTGGAGGACCGGCGTGGCTTCTCCCACCTGGCGGTGGCCCGCAGCGATGACGGCACCACCGGCTGGCAGGTCGATCCCGAGCCGCTGCTCGAGGGTGGCGATGCGGGCGCCGAGTGGGGCGTCGAGGACCCGCGCGTCACCTGGGTCGACGAGCTGGACGCCTTCGTCATCACCCACACCATCTACGGCCCGACGGGGGCGCGGGTGGCGCTGTCGCGCACCACCGATTTCCGCAGCGCCGAGCGGATCGCCGTGGTGGGATCGTCGGACGACAAGAATGCCGTGCTCTTCCCTCGCCGCATCGGTGGGCGCTTCGTGATGTTCACCCGACCGGCCCGCGCCGACGAGAAACCGTCGGTCTGGGCCCAGTACTCCGATGACCTGCAGACCTGGGAGCAGGGCGATCGGGTGATGGCCCCGCGCGAGGGCAACTGGTGGGACAGCCTGCGCATCGGTGCCGGCGCTCCCCCGCTGGAGACCGAGCATGGCTGGCTGATGTTCTACCACGGGGTGCGCAGGGCCGTCTCGGGTGACCTCTACCGTGCCGGGGCGGTGCTGCTGGACCTGGATGACCCGACGGTGGTGACGCACCGCTGCGAGGAGTGGCTGCTCTCGGCGCAGGAACCCTATGAGGTGACCGGCGATGTCCCAGGGGTGGTCTTCCCGTGCGGCCTGACCGTCCACGGTGACGAGCTGCGACTCTACTACGGCGCCGCCGACACCTGTCTGGGCGTGGCCCATGGGCGCCTGAGCGCGGTGGTCGACCGGCTGCTGGCCAGCCCGGCGCGCTGAGCTCCTGTCCCAGCCAACACGCCGGGTGCCCTCAGCCGTCCAGGCCGGTGACGCGCAGGGTGATGTTGATCCTGCCCGTCGCCAGCCCGCAGCCCTCGGGGGCGGTGCCGGGGTGCACCTTCGTCACGCCGTGGTAGGCCAGACGTGCCGGACCGCCGAAGACGAACAGGTCGCCGGAGTCGAGCCGCAGGTCGGTCCAGGGCCGGTTGCGGTTGGTGGTGTTGCCCAGCCGGAAGGTGCAGGAGTTCCCGATGGACAGTGAGACCACCGGCGCCAAGGAGCGTTCGTCCTTGTCCTGGTGCATCCCCATCCGGGCGGTGTCCTCGTAGAAGTTCACCAGGGCGGTGTCGGGGGTGTACTGGCCGGCGTCGGGGTCCCCGACGGCCGCGAGCGCCCGGCGGCCGAGGCGCACCATCCAGTCGGGCACGGGAAGCACCCGGTTGCCGTTCACGTCGACGGCCTCGCGGCTGTAGGCATAGGGCCGCCAGTGCCAGCCGAGGCAGACGGTGCGCACGCTCATCTGGTGGCCGCGGATGCTGGCGGCGCGGATCGGCACCGGGCCGTCGGTCCATTCGTGGAAGCGTGCGACCAGCCAGCGTTGCTGTTGCAGGTCGAGGAAGCCGGACAGGTGGTGGGCGCCCTCGGGCAGGCCGGCCGACGCGGTGCCGGGCTGGTCCTGCGGCAAGGGGAAGAGTGCGTCGTCCACGTCAGTCATCCTGCCCGATCTGCCGGTCTTCGCGAGGCGGGCCGGGCGCTGGGTCGTCGCTGGCCAGGCAGCTCACCGGGCGTCGGCGGCGTGCGGGAATCGCCGGCGCAGCCACAGGCTGACGTAGACCAGGCCGACGAGCACCGGCACCTCGATCAGCGGTCCGACGACCCCGGCCAGGGCCTGGCCGGAGCTGACACCGAAGGTGGCGATGGCCACGGCGATGGCCAGCTCGAAGTTGTTGCCGGCGGCGGTGAAGGCCAGCGTCGTCGTGCGCTCGTAGCCCATGCCCAAGCCGCGCCCCAGCAGGTAGCTGAGCCCCCACATGAGGGCGAAGTAGGCCAGCAGCGGCAGGGCGATGCGGGCGACGTCCAGGGGGCGGGTGGTGATCTGCTCCCCTTGCAGGGCGAACAGGATGACGATGGTGAACAGCAGCCCGTAGAGCGCCCAGGGCCCGATCCTGGGAAGGAAGGAGCGCTCATAGGCCTCGCGGCCCCAGCGGCGCTCCCCCAGTCGTCGGGTGAGGTAGCCGGCCAGCAGGGGGATGCCGAGGAAGACCAGGACGCTGCGGGCGATCTGCCAGGGCGAGACCTCCAGGCCGGTCTGTTCCAGGCCCAGCCAGCCGGGCAGCACCGTGAGGTAGAACCAGCCGAGGGCGGCGAAGGCCACCACCTGGAAGATCGAGTTGATGGCCACCAGCACGGCGGCTGCCTCGCGGTCGCCGCAGGCGAGGTCATTCCAGATGATGACCATGGCGATGCAGCGGGCCAGGCCGACGATGACCAGCCCGGTGCGGTACTCGGGCAGGTCGGGCAGCAGCAGCCATGCGAGGGTGAACATCAGGGCGGGCCCGACGAGCCAGTTGAGCACCAGGCTGGCGCCGAGCATCCGGTGGTCGCCGGTGACCGTGTCGAGGCGGTCATAGCGCACCTTGGCGAGCACCGGGTACATCATCACCAGCAGTCCGATGGCGATGGGCAGCGAGACGCCGTCGAGCTCGACGGCGGCCAGCGCGTCGCCCAGACCGGGCACGAGGCGTCCGAGCAGGAGCCCGGCCACCATGGCCACCCCGATCCAGACGGGCAGGAAGCGGTCCAGGGTGGAGAGCCTGGCAGCGACGGGGGTGCTCTCGGGTGGGTTCATGACGACTCCAGATGGATTGACGGTTGTCGATATGAAGCATCGCAGGGCACGCCGACACGCGTCAATCCGTGGCTCAGTCCCCCACGCCCAGACGCCCGGTCAGCTGGCCGTGGCGGGCCGCCGAGGCCTCGTTCAGGCCGATGATCTCCACGCTCTTGCCTTTGCTGGCGTACTTCGACTGGATCGCGTCGAGCGCCGCCACCGTGGAGGCATCCCAGACATGGGAGCCGGACAGGTCGATCACCACATGGGCCGGATCGCCGGCATAGTCGAACTGGTAGACCAGGTCATTGCTGGAGGCGAAGAAGAGCTCCCCGTGGACCCGGTAGACCCGCTGGTCGAGCACCCCGTCACCGTCCACGTCCCGCTCGTCCACCTTCTCCACACGCGAGAAGTGCGCCACCCGGCGGGCGAAGACGACGAAGGCGACATTGACGCCGGTGATGACGCCATAGGCGAGGTTGTTGGTTCCCACGGTGACCACGACGGTCACCAGCATGACGATCGTCTCGCTCCAGGGCATCATCCGCAGCGTGGCGGGGTGGATGCTGTGCCAGTCGAAGGTGCCCACCGAGACCATGATCATCACCGCCACCAGCGCCGCCATGGGGATCCGTGCCACCAGCGGCCCGGCACCGACGACGAGCAGCAGCAGGAAGAGGCCCGCCAGGAAGGTGGAGATTCTGGTGCGCGCCCGCGAGGCCTTCACGTTGATCATGGTCTGGCCGATCATCGCGCAGCCGCCCATGCCGCCGAACAGGCCCGTGACGATGTTGGCGATGCCCTGCCCCCAGGCCTCCCGGGACTTGTTCGAATGGGTGTCGGTCACGTCGTCGACCAGCTTGGCCGTCATCAAGGACTCGAGCAGCCCCACCAGGGCGACGGCGACGGCGGTGGGCGCGATGAGTTCGAGGGTCTCCAGGGTGAACGGCACAGTGGGCAGCACCAGGCTGGGCAGCGAGGTGGGCAGCTCACCCTGGTCGCCCACCGTCGGCATCGTCCAGCCGGCGACGTGGGCCAGCCCCATCACGACGGCGATCGTCACCAGCGGCGCCGGCACGGCCGTGGTGATCCGGGGCAGGCCCACCATGATGACCAGTCCGAGCGCCACCATCGGGTAGACGATCCAGGGGATGTTCGGGCCGACCAGCTGCGGGAGCTGCGCGATGAAGATCAGGATGGCCAGGGCATTGACGAACCCAACCATGACCATGCGGGGAATGAAGCGCATCAGCTTGGCGACGCCGAGCAGCCCCATGGCCACCTGCATCAGGCCTCCGAGCAGGACGGTGGCGATCAGGTAGTCGACGCCATGTCCGCGAGAGATGGGTGCGACGACCAGCGCGATGGCGCCGGTCGCGGCCGAGATCATGGCGGGACGCCCACCCACGATGGCGATGGTGCAGGCCATGGTGAAGGAGGCGAACAGGCCCAGGCGCGGATCGACTCCGGCGATGATGGAGAAGCTGAGGGCCTCGGGGATCAGCGCCAGCGCCACCACCAGGCCGGCCATCACCTCGGTCCTGAGCCGGCGCGGGTCGCGCAGCGCGGCCATCACCGAATCGGCTCCCCCGCCGGCCTCGGGCACAAGCGGGAAGCCCTGCTCCTGGCGTCGCAGGTCGGCATCCGGGGCGGCGTGGCCCTCGCGGGCAGGGACGTGGTGGGGCACGTGACTCCGTTCAGGTTCGATGCCGCGGGAGACTCACGCGGGCAGCTGTGCGCAGGACACATTGACCCTGGGCAAGTTGCCCCAGGACAGGCCGACCCAGGGCAGATTGACGCAAGCGCCCATCCTAACCTCACACGATGTGAGGTTTCGGAGGGGGGGTTGCCGCCTCAGGTGGTGGCGCGACCGCCCCGTGCGCGACGAAGCCGCTGCTGCACCCGGCGGGTCGCCTCGAGCCTCAGCTCCAGCTCGCGTGCAGCCTGGTCCACCACGTCGAGGCAGTTGTCCAGGGCGGCGGGATCGACGCCCTCGTGCCCCAGCTCGAACTGCCGGCACAGGTCGACCACGGCCCCGAGCTCCTCCAGCCCGAGCCCGGCAAGCCGCAAGTGCATCACCAGACGAAGCCTCTGCACCGCCTCGGCGTCATATTCCCGGAAACCGCCCGCAGTACGTCGGGCGGGCTGGACCAGACCGAGGTCCTCGTAGTGGCGGATCGAGCGCAGGCTCAGTCCGGTCAGGGTCGAGACGTCCCCGATGCGCAGCACGCCGTCGGGGATGGGCAGGTCGGGTGGCGAGGTCAGCATCCGGGCTCCTTCACGCTGGAGGGGCATCATCCCATGGAGGGGCGCCAGGCCCCTCGCTGCACATCGAGAACCGTCAATATGGTCCTCTAGGATGCCACCATGACCGAGGCCGACCCCATCGACGAGTGCCCGCCCTCGAGCACTCCCCTGCCACCCGGGCGAGTCGACGACCTCGTGGTCATCACCAAGGCCCTGGCCGATCCGGTGCGGCTGCGCATCTTCCACCACATCGCCGCCAATTCCTGCTCCAGCGTGTGCGCCTGCCACCTGCCCGAGGTCTTCGGCGTGAGCCAGCCGACGCTCTCGCACCACTTGAAGAAGCTGGTGCAGGCCGGCCTGGTGCACCGCGAGATGCGAGGCCGCTGGGCCCACTACACCCCCCGACCCGAAGGCCTCGAGGCCTTGCGAACCTTCCTGGGAGAACTACCGTGAGCGATCGTCCGAGCGTCCTGTTCGTCTGTGTGAAGAATGGCGGCAAGAGCCAGATGGCCGCCGCCCTGGCCCGGCACCGCGCTGGCGACCGGCTCGAGGTGCACTCGGCCGGAACCATCCCAGGCACCAAGCTCAATGCCGAGTCGGTGGCCAGCCTGGCCCGGATCGGCGCCGGCGTCGAGGGCGAGCACCCCAAGCCGATCGACCCCGAGCTGCTGCGCCGCGTCGACCGGGTGGTGGTGATCGGCGGCGAGGCGACCATCGAGCCGGTTGAGGGCATGCGCGGCACCGTCGAGACCTGGCTCACCGACGAGCCCTCGCTGCGCGGGATCGGGGGCGAGGAGCGGATGGACCTGGTCCGCGACGAGCTCGATGCTCGCGTCACGGCGCTGGTCGATGAGCTCACCGGCGCCTGAGAATCCCTGCCTGGGCCGACGTGGACCAAGCCCCACGCAGCCCAACCCCCAGTACGATCCGACACATGATCCTGTGGCAGCCCGGCGTCCAGTGGCTCGACGAGCACACCTCCAGCGACCTCGTCTACACCGTGGTGGTGGCCTTCGACTCGCGCGAGAGCCGCGACGCGGTGCTGCGCGAGGCCGCCCGCGGCCGGTTGAGCTACGGCGATGCCGTCCTGCACGGTGGTGCGGCGCTGGAACCGCGCGGTGAGCGCGAGGTGCTGGCCACCAGCGGCGGCGAGGACGCCCTCGACTCCTTGGAGGGCGCCCTCAACGACACGCTGGGCGGCGCGATCGAGCGCCTGGGCATCACCGCGGTGGAGCTCCTGCAGCAGGAGCGCCGCCTGGAGCGGTGAACCCGCTCACTTCACCTCGCGGCGCAGCACCCGCACCACGCCGACGCTGAAGGGAATGACCACCCAGAACAGCATCGAGGTGGCGAACCTCGCCCACGGGTCCGTGACGGGGTCGATCGGGTCGGCCGACATCGGCGGCGTCGTGGTGCTCACCCACTCCTGGAAGCGTCGCAGCGCAGGCACGCCCATCACCAGGCCAGTCACCAGCGAGGGGACGATGAAATAGGCGGCGATGGCCGCCGGGGTCACCAGGACCAGGAAGCCGAAGGCCAGGCCCATCAGCACACCGACCACCTGTTCGATCCAGCCCGCCAGGTAGTCCCTGCCGGTCAGGTCGAAGTGCACCGGATTGCCTGCCGCACCCATCGAGGCGGCATGTGCGAGGGCAGCAACACCCCAGGCGAGGAGCAGGAAGCCGGTGGCCCAGATGATCGCGGCCAGTGTCTTGGCTGCGATGACCCGCCAGCGTCGCGGCTCCTGGGTGAAGGTGACCAGGGCGGTGCGCTGGGACCACTCATTGCAGGCGGTGATGATGCCCAGCACGGGGATCAGCATGCCCTGCGGGATCGCGGCCGTCTGCACCAGCGTGGTGAAGCCGGCTCCGTCGTGCCGGGAGAACCACAGCACGCCTGCCAGGGCGCCCAGGCTGAGCACGGCGATGGCCACCAGCAGGCCGCGGCCGGCGCGGGTGTCGACCTGCTTGCGCAACTCGACGTGCAGCAGGCGCCCGAAGGACAGGCCACGTCCGGTGGGGCGCTCGGTCACGGGTGCAGCGTGGGTGGCGGTGATGGTGCTCATCGGATCTCCTGGCGGGCGGTGTCCTGGGTGAGGGAGAGGAAGAGTTCCTCGAGGTTGGTCTGGTCGCGTTCGCGCAGCAGCACCAGCGGGATACGACGCTCAATGGCCAGCTGGCCCATGGCGGCGGGCAGCAGGTCGACGTTGAAGGTGCCGTCGGGGCGCTGGTCGATCCGCCCTCCGCTGCTGCGCACGGCATCCACCAGGTCCTGACGGGTGGTGGAGTCGACCACCGAGCCGAGTTCCTTGGCGGCGAGCATCTCCTGCAGCGAGCCCTGGGCGACGATGCGTCCGTGGCCGATCATCACCAGGTCGTGCGCGATCATCTGCACCTCGCCCAGCAGGTGGGAGCTGAGCAGCACCGTGCCGCCGCGCGAGGAGTAGTCGGCCAGCAGCTCGCGCATCCAGTGGATGCCGGCGGGGTCCAGCCCGTTGGCCGGCTCGTCGAGGATGAGCACCTTCGGGTCGCCCATCAGGGCACCGGCGATGCCGAGGCGCTGGCGCATGCCCAGCGAGTAGTCCTTGACCCGACGCTTGGTCTCGGTCTGGGTGAGGCCGACCATCTCGGCCATCTCGGTCACCCGGTCCTTGGAGACGCCGGCAATCAGGCCCGCCAGCCGCAGCACCTCCGCGCCGGTGCGTCCGGGATGCTGGGCGGCGGCATCCAGCATGACCCCGACGTGCTGGATGGGGTTGGGCAGCTCGGCATAGGCGACGCCCAGCACGGTGGCCCGGCCCGAGGTGGGCGGGGTGAGCCCGCACACCATGCGCAGCAGGGTGGACTTCCCGGCGCCATTGGGGCCGAGGAAGCCGGTCACGCGGCCGGGCAGTGCCGTGAAGGACACGTCGTCCACTGCGGTGAAACCGCCGTAGCGCTTGGTCAGGTGGTCGATCTCGATCATGGCTCCAGCCCATCACGGCAAGGGTTCGCGCCATGTCAGCCAGATGGTTGACCTTCGGCGTCAGAGGGAGGACATTTCGGCCTCCCGCCGCACAGGGTCGGGGTCAGTAGACGGTCACGCCCACATCGCGGAACTGGCCCCGCACCCGCTCCAGCAACTCCGCCGAGGGCGGGGAGGCGTCGGCCAGCGGGTAGTCGATGCCCAGGGAGTCGTACTTGTCGCGGCCCATCTGGTGGAAGGGCAGCACCTCCACGCGCGAGACATTGCCCAGGGTGGCGACGAAGTCCGCGACGGCCTGCACATTGGCCACCTCGTCGGTCAGCCCCGGCACCAGCACATAGCGCACCCAGGTCTCGATTCCCCGCTCGGCCAGACGACGGGCGAAGCGCAGGGTCGGTTCCAGCTCCTGCCCGGTCACCCGACGATAGGTCTCCGGATCGCCGGACTTGATGTCGAGCAGCACCAGGCCGAGGTCGTCGAGCATCTGGTCCGTGACATCGGCGCCCAGGAAGCCGCAGGTGTCGATGCAGGTGTGGATGCCCATCTCGTGGGCGGCGTGCAGCAGGTTGCCGACATAGCGGGCCTGCATCATCGGCTCACCGCCGCTGATGGTGATGCCGCCACCGGTGGCGCGGAAGATGCCGCGGTAGCGCGAGATCCTCGCCACCATCTCGTCGAGCATCACCGGGGTGCCCTTGGCGGTGAACCAGGTGTCGGGATTGTGGCAGTACTGGCAGCGCAGCTCGCAGCCGGCCATGAAGACGGTCATCCGGGTGCCGGGGCCGGGACGGGCCCGGTGGCGGGGTGGGTGTTGTTGCCCGATGCCAAGGCGTCAGGAGTTCTGGTGGAAGGTGCGGCTGATCACGTCGCGCTGCTGGTCCTTGGTGAGCTTGACGAAGTTCACGGCATAGCCCGAGACGCGCACGGTCAGGTTCGGGTAGTTGTCCGGGTTCTCCATCGCGTCCTCGAGGGTCTCGCGGTTCAGCACGTTGATGTTGGCGTGGTAGAGCCCCGGCCGGGTGCCGCGCTTGGCACGGTTGGCGTTCATGTCGGCCAGGCGCTCGTCGAAGGTCTTGGTGCTCATGGTGTGTGCCTTTCGGTGGGTGGTGGGTCAGAGTGCGGGTTCGAAGCCGGCGTCGAGGATGCCGACCAGGTTGGTCACCTGCTCGTCCTTGGTGCGGCCCAGGCCCGAGGGGGTGATGGTGTTGGCGAGGCTGATGCCGTCCAGGGCGTCCTCGTAGTCGAGCTTGCCGACGCTCAGCATGCTGGCGACCATGCCGTGGTTGTCGGCCCCGTTCTCCGGGTTGGCGCCCGGGGCGAAGGGGGTGTCCTTGGTGTGGCCGCTGGGGAAGGAGCCGGTGTTCTTGCCGTGGACAACGTTCGAGGTGATGGTCAGCACGCTCTGGGTGGGGATGGCGTCGCGGTACATCTCGATCTGCTGGATCTTCTCCATCACGGTGTGCACCACGACGGCGGCGATCTCGTCGGCGCGGTCGTCGTCATTGCCGTAGACGGGGAAGTCGCCCTCGGTGATGTAGTCGACCACCAGGCCGGTCTCGTCGCGCACAGGGGTCACGGTGGCGTACTTGATGGCGCTCAGCGAGTCGGCGACGATACTCAGCCCGGCGATGCCGCAGCCCATGGTGCGCACGATCTCGGAGTCGTGCAGCGCCATCTCGATCGACTCGTAGGCGTAGCGGTCGTGGCAGTAGTGGATGATGTTGAGCGCCTCGACGTAGGTGCCGACCACCCAGTCCAGCATCTGCTCGTAACGGGCCCAGACGTCGTCGAAGTCGAGCGGGCCGTCGCCGGTGACCGGTTCGAAGCCCTCGACGACCTGCGTGCCGGTCATCTCGTCGCGTCCGCCGTTGATGGCATACAGCAGGCTCTTGGCGGCGTTGACGCGGGCGCCGAAGAACTGCATCTGCTTGCCGACCTTCATCGGGGAGACGCAACAGGCGATGGCTGCGTCGTCGCCCCAGTGCTGGCGGATCTGGCGGTCGGCCTCGTACTGCACCGAGGAGGTCTCGATGCTGATCGCCGCGCACAGGTCCTTGTAGCCCTGCGGCAGCGCCGGGTCCCAGAAGATCGTGATGTTCGGCTCCAGGGCGGGGCCGAGGTTGCGCAGGGTCTGCAGCAGGCGGAAGGAGGTCTTGGTCACCAGGGTGCGGCCGTCCTCATCCAGGCCGGCATCGCTCCAGGTGGCCCAGTAGGGGTCGCCGGAGAAAATCTGGTCGTAGTCGATGGTGCGCAGGAAGCGCACGATGCACAGCTTCAACACCAGGCGTCGACGATCTCCTGGGCGCCCTCCTCCGTGAGCGTCCCGGCGGCCAGGTCGCGCTCGAAGTAGATGTCGAAGAAGGCCGACAGGCGGCCGAAGCTCATCGCGGCGCCGTCCTGGCTCTTGATGCTGGCCAGGTAGCCGAAGAAGGTCCACTGCACGGCCTCCTGCGCGGTGCGGCCGGAACGCGAGATGTCGAAGCCGTAGCTGGCGGCCATCGTCTTGAGCTTCTTCAGCGCCTTGATCTGCTCGGAGTGCTCCTCGCGGAAGCGGGCCCAGTGCTCGTCGAAGGGCTTGTCCGCGACGGAGTCCTTGGCCTGGTTCTTCTCGGCGATCAGGGCGTCGACACCGTAGAGGGCGACGCGGCGGTAGTCGCCGATGATGCGGCCGCGGCCGAAGGCGTCCACCTCGGCCGGGGTGACGGTGTCGACGTCGTAGACGCGCTTGGCGCGCTCAACCGACAGGTAGTCCTTCTCGAGGGTCTCGAAGGTGCGCTGGGTTTTCTCGGTGGGGCCGGCGAGGAAGGCGGCGTCACCCTCGTAGGGGGTGTAGTCGCTGGATGAAGTCGCGCACGTCGATGGCCTCCTGCCACGGGCCGGCGGTGCAGCCCTCCCACTCGACTGCCTTCTCGACCAGTGGCGATGACGTGTCCATCTCTGCGCTTACCCTCTTCCAACGTGGTGAATGGGATCCAACCCGGACGACGATAGGACCCTCTTTCAAGTGGCGAATCGCGGGGGTGCTTGTTGGTGTGAAGGGTGCAGGGTGTATACGGCGGGCCTCGTGAACAGGAGCGGAAACGGCTGCACCGCTTGCCAGGAGGAAATCCCGGCGGCTCTCGGGGGTTGGAGCGACCCCCGCGACACTCCCCTGACACCCGGAACGTGTCGAGCTGCGGCACGCGCCGGTGGGGAATTTCACCCGTCGTGACGGAGTGCCCCCGCAGCGGCCTATCAGGGCGCGGCGACGCGTTCGAGGGCGTCGATGTCGAGGATGGTGACGTCCCGCCGCCCGTGCAGCTCGATGACGCCCGACGCGGAGAGCGCGGCGAGGCGTCGGCTCAGTGTCTCTGGCGTGGTGCCCAGGTAGGCGGCGACCTCCTGCTTGGCCATCGGCAGCCGCACGCTCGGCAGGCCGTCTCGCATGCTGCCGGGAAGGTCCAGGAGGTAGGCGGCGACGCGGACGCCGACGTCGTGGGAGGTAATCGCGGCCAGTAGTCGCTCGACCGACGACAGCCGGTCGGAAAGGGTTCGCAACATGGCCTGGCTGATGTCGGGATAAGCGCGCAGCAGGGCGGCGAGGTCGGCATGGTCGAAGACGCACATCTGGCTGTCCTCGAGTGCGGTGACCAGCTCGTTCGAACGGTGACCGGTCAGGAAGGCGCGGTCTCCCACCACATCGCCGTCGGTCACCGTGCGCAGGATCTGCTCCTGTCCGTTGGCGGCCGTGCGGCTGACCTTGAGCTGTCCGCGGTGCATGACCAGCACGCGCGGGACCTGGTCTCCGGGACCGTAGACCATCTCGCCCTTGTCCACGCGCAGCGGGTGGGCGAACTCGGCGACGTGCAGCTGCTGGTCGTGGGTGAGTCCTTTGAAGATCGGGACGCGAGTGACACACAAATCGTTCGCAGGCATGACCCGAAGGCTACCGGAGCCGGCATCGGGGGCACCGTCGCAGCCTCTGGCAAGGGAATTTCCAGCCGCGCAGCCGGTACTTGACCTGCGTCAAGGAGTTCCGGGCGGCAAAAACCTAGCGTGAGGGTCGTCAAGAAGTAACCGTCACGAAAGGAAGAGCCAATGACCACCTCCACCACCACCCACACCGTTCTTCGGGCGGAAGGATTCTCCTGCCCCTCCTGCGTTTCCAAGATTGAGAAGCAGGTCGGCCGTCTCAAGGGCGTCGAGAGCGTGAAGGTCCACTTCGCCTCTGCCCGCATCGAGGTCTCCCATGACGGGGACAGCGTCTCCGTCGACGATCTCGTCGCCGCCGTTGCCAAGGCCGGTTACAAGGCCGCCCCTTCGGCCTTCTGAGGACGCCGCGGCCGGTGCGCATTCCGCCCGGCCGCATTTCATCCGTGCCGGTTCTTCGGCACAGATCCCAAAAAGGCACGAAGCCCAAGAATCAACAAGCCCAAGAATCAACAAGCCCAGAAAGGACGTGGGCGAAAATGAACAAGTTCCACAGATGGGTTCACGGGAACTGGTCGGTTCCCGTCACCTCCGGCGCGCTCATCGCCATCTCCTTCGCCATCAAGTGGCTGGGCGAAGGGGCGGCCAACATCCGCGTCGGCCCCCAGTGGTGGCTCGACGCCGGAGCCCACGCCACCCACACCGGCGGGGCCTTCACCCTCGGTGACGTCTTCATGCTCGCTGCCGCCGTGGTGGCGGGCTACGGCATCGCGGCGAAGGCCATCCGGGCGCTGACCGCCAGGGTGGTCGGCATCGACCTGCTCGTGTCGGTCGCCGCGATCGGTGCCGTCATCGTCGGCAACTTCTGGGAGGCCGCGGCAGTCACCTTCCTGTTCGCGATCGGGCACGCGCTGGAGGCCGCGACGCTGAACAAGACGCGCTCGGCACTGGCCGAACTCGTCGCCGTCGCCCCCGACTCCGCAGTCGTCATGCGCGACGGTGAGCAGCAGGAGATTCCTGCCGGGCAGGTGCGGACGGGCGAGGTCGTCCTGGTCAAGAACGGCGCGAAGGTGCCGGTGGACGGCACGGTCGTCGCCGGCACCGGGGCCCTCGACGAGGCCTCCATCACCGGCGAGTCGATCCCGGTGGAGAAGACCGAGGGCGACGAGGTCTTCGCCGGGACCGTCTCCCGCGGCGGCTTCCTGCAGGTGGTGGCCACCGGCATCGGTGCCGACACCACCCTGGCCCGCATCATCCACCGGGTGGAGGAGGCCCAGGACGCGAAGGCGAAGACCCAGGCCTTCATCGACCGCTTCTCCCGCTGGTACACGCCCGCGGTGATGGTGCTGGCACTGGTGGCCGGGTTGGTCTCCGGTGATGTGGTCCTGGCCCTGACGCTGCTGGTCATCGGCTGCCCGGGTGCCCTGGTGATCTCCATCCCGGTGGCGATCGTGGCCGGCATCGGTCGTGCTGCCCGCAACGGCATCCTGATCAAGGGTGGCGAGTACCTGGAGACCTCCGCGAAGATCTCCGCCGTCGCCGTCGACAAGACCGGCACCCTCACCGAGGGACGTCCCGAGCTGACCGACGTCGTCGTCCTGGATCTTGCGCTGGATCGCCGCGAGGTGCTGCGCTGGGCGGCGGCCGCCGAGAGCGGATCGGAGCATCCGCTGGCCCGTCCCATCCTGGAGACCGCCCACGCCGAGGGGGTTGGCCCGCAGGGTGTCCCCGGTGCCGTCACCCCGGTGCCCGGGAAGGGCATCGTGTCCGAGGTCGATGGCCGTCGGGTGCTGATCGGCAACGCGCCGCTGCTGGAGCAGTACGGCATCGCCGAGACGGCCGAGGCGAGCCGCGCCGCCCAGGGCCTGGCCGCCGCTGGCAGGACTCCGATGATCGTGGCCGTCGACGACACGGCGATCGGCGTCGTCGCCGTGGCCGACCAGATCCGGCAGGATGCGCCCGAGATGGTCTCCCGTCTGCACCGGGCCGGCGTCGAGAAGGTGGTCATGCTCACCGGCGACACCCGGCTGGTGGCCGAGGCCGTCGGGAAGGCCACCGGCATCGACGAGATCCACGCCTCCCTGCTTCCCGAGGACAAGCTGGACGTGGTCACGCAGCTGCAGCGCGCCGGTCACACTGTCGCCATGGTCGGCGACGGCGTCAACGACGCCCCGGCCCTGGCCACCGCGAACATCGGTGTGGCCATGGGAGCGGCCGGCTCGGCGGTGGCCGTGGAGACCGCGGACATCGCCCTCATGGGAGACAACCTGCTCAAGCTGCCGGAGGGCATCGGTCTGGCCAAGCGGACCGTCTCGGTGATGCGACAGAACATCGCGATCGCCCTTGTCACCGTCGTGCTGCTGCTGGCAGGCGTCTTCGCCGGCGGGGTGACCATGTCGGTCGGCATGCTCGTCCACGAGGCCTCCGTGCTGGTGGTCATCGTCAACGCGATGCGCCTGCTGCGCAAGACCGCAGAGTCCACTGCGACGCCAAGGAGCGGAAGGACGAGCACACGGGCGGCGCAGCTGGTGAACGCCTGAGACCAAATCGTCCGGGGCAGTATGTGGGCATTGAGCCCGCTACTGCCCCGGACGTGGTTGGTGCGAAGGATGGACGGAGACGGCCCGGAGTCCGGAGAATGGACCTGGAGGTGGCCTTCGAAGTGCTGGGGTTGGTGTCCACCGGGGGGCGCAGCCGCCACTCCTGTCACCATCCACCAAATCAAACCCGCACCGAGTCAATCCCTGCTGCTCGGCGTGGGTATATGAAGTGGGTCCGGCAAGGACCCGAGAGAACGTCACCAGGTCGGGTGCTGCCGGTACGGGCTGTGGTGGCGACGGGCTCGCAACGCAATCCGGGTGCCGGGAACGGTCGGAACTCGAAGGCTGCAGCGCATGGTGAAGTGGGAGGGCGGACCAACGTGGCCTGCACGTGAGTACCCGGCCGAGGATCGCCAGATCCGGTTCTTCTTCGATCACGGCCACCCGTGGCCCCTGAGGGAGAACCACATGGACGAGTACGCCATGACGCCCGAGGACCATGGCCTCTCCCCCGAGCTCGTCAACCTGCTGCGGCGATGCGGTGTGCTGTGGGAGTGCGTGGACTTCGACGGGCGGTTCGACCCGCCTGAAGTCAAGACGCAGTACGAGGAGGCCTGCACGCAAGCCGTGAAGGAGTTGCGAGCGGAGGTCTACCCGATCAAGGTCAAGCGGGAGTAGACGGAGTCGACAAGGGACCAAGGTTCCTGAACCTGATGTCTTGTCCGCGTCCGAGCCATGCCGCCGTGCCTGGTGAGTGAGCCGTCCCAACTGATGCGGGTCCGCAGGTCATGGGCGCGGTGACCTTCCCGGTCTGGCAAGGCTCAGCGCCACCCTGGAGACCGCCGGGTGCCCGCGAGAGGTGGTGCGGCTACTCGCGAACCCCACCGGTTTGGGCTGTACCCCCAGCTTGCTCTGCGGGTCGACCCCCGGAGCGAGGGCCACCGCGCCACTCCAATCCTGTCGAGTCGCTGGGTTCGTGAGTCTCTTGGAGCTGCGACCTGCGATTCTGTTTGGGTGACCGAAGGGAATGAGGCCAGCACTGAAGAGGGGACCGCTCCCCCGGGCCGGGGATGGCGGCGCCGTTGGGTTGGCAATGTGATTGGTGCCTTGGTGGTCTTGGCCATCACACTGGGCGTCTTGGCTCTGGGAGACCTACATGACTCCCGCGACTACTCTGCACAAGGTGGCCGCACTGACCACGTCGGCGGCGAGTTCGATGACTTGTTCACGGTCTGCCGAGACCCCCAGGGCAAGATCTTCAAGGTGTACGCGTACAACGGGGGCGAGGATGAGGACGTAGCCCGCTGCGAGGCTCAGGGAGGGAAGCTCTACAACGACGGATGGACCAAGGACAGCATGTCGATGATGTGTGTGGTCGGCAGTCAAATGGCTTGGTGGTCCGATCGATGACCTGGTAGGCACCGGGCCTTCGCCCCGGATCGTGGACACGGTGGTGGTTGATTACGCTGCGGTTGGCAGCGTAGCGGCCCGGCAGGCCTCATAGGTGTTCGGGGACAGGTAGCCGCACCAGGAATGGCGGCGGCGAGTGTTGTAGCGGGTGACCCAGCGAAAGACCTGACGGCGACACAACTGCGGCCCAGCGAACGTGGTCTGCCCGGCGAGGAGTTCGCGTTGGAGGGTGGCGTTGAACGACTCGGCCAGACTGTTGTCGGAGCTCGTCCCCACGGCCCCCATCGACTGGGTCATCCCGAGACCCTTGCAGAGTTTGGCGTAGGCCTTCGACGTGTAGACCGACCCATGGTCACTGTGAAAGATCGCACCCCGGAGACTGCCCCGCTCGGCATGGGCGGCTTTCAGCGCGTCTTCGACCAGTTCGGTGCGCATGTGGTCCGCGACCGCCCAACCGGCCAGCGTGCGGGAGTAGCAGTCGATCACCGTCGCCAGGTACAGGTTCCCGCCACCAGCCAGTGGCAGGTAGGTGATGTCACCGACGTAACGCTGGTTCGGCTTCTCTGCGGTGAAGTCCCGCTGCAGCAGGTCACCGAACTTCTCATCGGCCGGTTCCGGGACAGTGGTGCGAACCCTGCGACGCAGCCGGATCCCCGCCAGCTGGTGGGCACGCATCACCCTGGCGACGCGCTTGTGGTTGACACGATCCTCGCGGGCGGCGCCGTCGTTCAGTTCGACGGTCACCCGCGGCGCCCCGTAGGCCGGGTCCCCACCAGCTTTCGGGTCCTGCACGGCGCAGATCCGTGCAGCCAGGACAGCGTCGGCCTCGGCGCGCTGCCGGCGGGCCGGGCCGGCTTTCTGCCAGGCATAGAACGCCGAGCGGGACAGCTCCAACACCTGGCACAACCGCTTCACCTGATAGGTGGTCTGGTGGTCGGCGACGAACCAGAAGCGGTTGGCCAGCTCGTCTCCCCGGCGAAATAATGGGCCGCCTTGCCCAGGATGTCGCGCTCGGTCTCCACCCGGGCCTTGTCCGCCCGCAACCGGGCATTCTCGGCCTCCAGCCGGGCAATCCTCGCTACTGGTGACTCACCGGAAGGGGGCGTGGCTGGGGTCGGTCCGTCGTTGGTGCGGACACCGTTGACCAAGTCCTTGACCCACAACGACAGGGTCCCGCGGGAGACGCCCAACTCCCCAGCGATCTGCTTCAACGTCGCACCGGGCGTGGTCTCGTACAAGTCAACGGCCTGCTGACGAAACTCCATCGAGTAGAACTTCTGGGCCATGGTGATGATCATCTCGCTTCCTCCAGCCCATGCTGGATTCCACGTGTCCACAACCCGGGGTCAAGCCCCACCGACACATGCTGCCGCAGCTTGCAAGCAAAGGGGACGCCCTGGACCTGACGGCTCAGGGCGTCCCCTTCTTCTACGTGACCGGTGGTGGTGGGGTGCGATGGGGTGCGCGCAGGGAGCGAAGCGACCGGAGCGCGGGGCCCTGCCGCGGGGCCCCGCTGCCTCCGGTCACGTGCGCCGAAGGCGCCATGAGTCAGTAGGGAAAGTTCTCACGACTCGTGGAGGTGCGTGACATCACTCTCATCCCTGTGGTGCACGTGATCTTGTCGCCCTTCCCTTGCAGAGGCATCGATGGTGGGTCGGGCGGGATGGGGTGGTCAGCATGGCTCAGGCCGAGATCAAGTCTCGTGGTCGTGCTGGGGCTGCGACGGTGAGGGCGGGTGATCCGTTGGTGGGAGCAGCACCCAAGGATCGACCCACCGGCGTCCTCAGTCGGTGCGGACGAGGCACCACGCCCGGTCGAAGGCGCCGGCTTCCAGGTCGGATCGTCGCATCCAGACCTCCAACGAGCCGGCGTCGCCGAACCATCCGGCCAGCGACGTCCAAGACTCGATCTCGACGACCAGCAGGTGCTCGTCATCCTCGGCCAACGGGAGCCCGAGGGCGAGGATCTCATCTGCTACCGCCTTCCCGTGCGACGGGTGGCCACCCACGTGTGACGTGGGGACGGGGTGCTGCGGCGCACGCTGGAAACGTTGCACCAACCAGTCGAGCTGCCACTGCTCATAGGCGTCGAGGTAGCGCTCTGCATCCGTGCCGGGCGCGACGGCTGCCACGTCCTCCCACGAACGAAGCGAGAATCCCGGCAAAGCCATAACTTGCTGGCACACCGGCTCCGGCGGCTCGCCACCCTCGACGAGCTCGTGCGACGTGGGGTCATCCACCCAGCGCACCAGCCAGCCGTTGAGTTCGGCATCGCCTGGCTCGAAACCCCAGGTCGTCAGGTCATGGAAGACCTCGAGCGATCCGGTCGTGGGGAGCAGGGGGAACACCTTCGCCGGAGGAACCTGCACACCGGCCCAGCTCGCGACACCTTCCTCGTCGACGATCCCCCGGGCCTCGGCCAAGGAGATCGACGCGACATGCGTCAATGGACGACCAGACCTGTCCGAGGGCCAAGCCCCCACCGCGATTGCGGGGCCACCGAACCACGAGGAGACGATGCCCCCCTGCCACAGCTCGCGAAGCTCGCCGTCGCCGGGGTCGAAGGACTGCTCACTCAGCATCGGTGTGAGCACCGGCGCTGCCACTGCAGGGTCCACTCCCGATTTCTGCATCCAGAGGAGGACCTGCGGCAGCATGCTGTGGATCGGCGTGCGGATGTCGGGAATCTCGGGCTCGGTCAAACTCATCGTCCACCCTCCAAGAGTGATGTTGTCGGTCGTGATGGGTGGCCCGCCCAGCGATGGTCGGGCCACCCGAGGTGGTACTCAGATCTTGACACCGCAGTGGCGAAGCAGGTTCACGCCGACCCGGTGCTGGGTGGAGAAGCTCTGCCCCTGGACCCACTGGCGCATGGTCTGGTTGCTGGCAGCTTTCGCACCGAAGCTCCGCACCCCCTTGCGAGCCATCCAAGAATTCACACACTTCTGGTGGACCGCCCGGGGGATCTGAACCATGTTGTTGCGGTTGTGAATCCAGTATGGGTTGAACCCCCGCTTGGCGATCGTGGACTGCTCAACGATATGGTGCCACTGATAGCCGGCGCGCGGCGCGCCAGCGGCTGCCTTGAAGCGGGCAAAGGAAGCGAACCCTCCGCGCGTGGTGGCGGACGCGCCGACACGAATCGCCTGCGTGACGAAGGCTCGGGCGACGTGGGGCGCGAGTGCCCGGGCGGCAGCACCCAGAGCAATAGCGATGATCGGCAATGGGTCCGAGACGACGGGGAAGACGGCGCCCGTCGTGTCGACGTGCTGCACCACAACCCCCGCCGAATCGACCGTCAGCTCCGTGGGCAGGGGGTTACCCGCCGCGTCGACAGCCCAAGGCTTCTGGAAGCCCCCCACGACCACCTTTCCATCGGGAACATCGGGGCTGCTGTCCCCCAGCACCTCTGCTGGAGCCTCATTCTCTGCCAGCTCTGCTTGGTCGACCAGAGCCGATTCCGGGAGTGTCGCTGCAAGGACCTCCGCAGCTTCGGCCTCACCCAGGCCTGGCTCTGCATCCCGAACCATCGCGAGCGTTCCATCCGTGAGGGTGACCACATCAATTCCCTCAGGAAGGGTGACTTTGTAGGCGTACTCGTGTAGGGGGCTGTCGGAGTAGGATTGTTCCGCCACGTTGAGGATTCGTGCCACATCCCCCTCCACTGGCTCGACGACATGCATGAGCCCCTCTCGCTCGGACTGGACGAGCGCGCTGCCAGACTCATCCAGCCTCGGGTCTCCGACGGCATCGGAGATCTCGACGGTCAGGGAGGAGTCGTCACCGAGAGACATGGAGACGCCCTCGGCACTGATCGACACTTCACCGTTTGCGCTGATCAGCGTCTCGCCATCCCCCGCAACGGACTCTCGCGGCTGGTATTGGCCGGTGTTGAGGACGGCAGACTCCGCTGCTTGGATGACGGAGGTATCGATCGTGGAACCGGGCTCGTCTGCGCGTGCTGGCGTACTCGCTAGCGGGCTGAGCATCAAGGTGCCCACGAGGGCGGTAGCAAGTAACCTATGGCTTCGCGACGGGAACATCATGACCCTTTCAGGTGGTGGGGACACGCAGCTGGGAAGCGCACAGGCGAAGAAGGACGATACGAGTCGCTGGGGCACGGGTGACAGGGTGCCAGTGAGGCCTCTGAATCCCTGCGCAGCAAAGGAATCACGAACTTCTGAAGGAGTCAAGAGTTCCGCGCGAAAGTCTCACAGGACTAATCGGAGAGCTCCCGGGAGGCGAATGAACCACCCAGGGCCCCACTGGCCCCGGGTGCCCCGAAACCCCGAACGTGGGGGGCGGGGATCCACCCTTCGCTTGGTCGACAGCCCTCTAGGTGGGTGGGCAACCGGAGTCCCTCCGAAGCGTCCGACCACAAGCCCGCCGGACCATCACGCGGACCACCAGGGCGCAATCAATCACCACTGCCTCCACGGCCCTGACCGAAGGCCCAGCCAACCGTAGAACCAGAGCGTGCAACGACACTCGGCGACGCACAATCCTGCCACAACCATTATGGGTGAGCGAGCATCAGGGCGCTCAGATGCGGGGCGCAGGCACCGATTAGCCACTCAGACAAGGAAACCTCCTGCCCCACCTCCATCGCCCTACGACTCCTCGCCGACTGCGCCCAGATGTATGCCCGCACCGACGACCACGGGAAACGGCTGGCCAACCAAGCCTTCTACCACCGCATCCTCATCACCGAAGACGAAAAAGCGGCGATCCAGCTCAACGAGCCGTTCGCCGCCCTCGCACCCACATCAACCGATGTCAGGTGTTCCAGTACATCCAATCTGGTGGAGCATAGGGGATTCGAACCCCTGACCTTCTCATTGCGAAGGCAAAAGGGGTAGTCAGAGCCACCATTTCATGCGTTTCACGCGGTGAATCCGACATCAGTGAGACGCACAGGCTGCGCCACCGGGGTGCGCCGGGGGTGCGTCTGGTTCACGTCGATGCTCTTGCCAAGCTAACGGCGGTGGACTTGAGACTCCACGGCCCAGCGATTCCCGCCGCGTGAGCCAGTCCTGGCGCCGAGCACCGACAGCCTCCAGGGTCATCGGATATACCAAGCGCATGCCACCGTAGGCCGACAGACCGTGAGGAAGCACCTCGTCCAAACCCGCCGAGGCCCTAGGGACCGCCACTGCACAAAGTTCGACAAGCGCAAGGTCCAGAGCGTACAGATCAAGGACATCACTTCCGAAGTACAGGACACCCGCCCCCGGAAAGAACGAGCGCAACGTCCTCGAACGTCCACCCGGTCCTCCGGGTTCGTCAGAGATTTCGACGACCGACAGACCGTGGACGATCCACCAGGCAGACACTGACATCCAGTCCTCGGCGAAGATGGCGTCAATTCGCTCATCAAAGTGTTCCAACGAGTCGCGCAGCGTGGAGACGTTGAGGAGCGGAGAGGATTCACTCACCCCCAACAAGGACCGCAGCTCCTCCCCGCGACGAGTCGCCCGACTCACAGCCTCCCCCTTCGTGAGTCCGCTATGTGCGCGCACCCCCGTGGGCTTCAGGATCCGAGAGATGACGATGCACGCAAAGAGCGCGGCTTGCAGATCGGCAAGCACCTGGAAATCGTCTACGGGCGTCCTCGGGTCGGAAGCGCGCAGCCAAGCGCGTTCCATGGCAGATGACGCGATCTCCGCCTGCCTAGCTAGCTCGGCCAGAAACACGCGAGCAGGCATCTGCTGCGTGCCCTCTTCAGTTGAATGCACCAGGGACATCACCGGGATCGTCACGCGCCCAGCGTACGGGCAAGCGAGGACCGGCCCGCAGCGTAGCGAGGACACGGACCGGAGCTTGCCCGTACGCCGGGCGTCGCGGCGAAGCCGCGCCTTGATTCACAAGAGGTCAATTCAGCAGCGATCAGGCGAGCGAAACCTGGGGAGACTGCAAGGAATGCGGCTCTTCACAATCCAGGGTGTAGATCGGGTCTGAACCCGCCGGCCTCAAGCAGGGACCTGGCGATGTAGTGGGTGAGGTTGCGGAAGCCCAGGGCGGTGCCGCGTAGGTGTTCGAGGCGGCCGTTGATCGCTTCTGTGGGGCCGTTGCTGGAACCTTGGTGGTCGAAGAACGCCAGGACGTCATATCGGCGCTTGGCCAGGGTCCGGCCGAGCTTGCAGACCTCGACCAGGGCGCTGGGAACTGCGGTGCCGATCGCCTCGATCAGCCGGGTCATGCCCTTCTTGCCCTCCTTGCGGCTGGTGGCGCGGTAGGCCGAGATCATCCGCTGATAGACACCCCAAGTGACCTCGACCTCAACGTGGCGATCATCAGCGAACAACGCATCCAATCGGCGTTGTTGCTTGTCAGTAAGTAGATCAGCGCCGGTATGAAGCGTTCGCCGTGCTTGGTAGAGCGGATGGTGCTTGCGCCCCCGACTGCCATGGAGTTCGACCTGGACCCGACGTCGGCAGACGTCGAGGGCATCTCCCGCGAGGCGGATCACATGGAAGGGGTCCATCACCGTCACCGCTTTGGGGAGTTCTTCGGCGGCGGCGGTCTTGGAGCCGGTGAACCCGTCCATCGCCACGATCCGGATCCCATCTCTCCAGGTCTGGGGTTGTTCGGCGAGCCAGGTCTTGAACGCCTGTTTGGAGCGGCCTTCGACCATCGCCAACAACCGGCTCGGGCACGTGCCAGTGGAGACCGGGGTGAGGTCGATGACCACGGTGACGTACTTGTCGCCGCGGCGGGTGTGGCGCCACACGTGCTCATCAACGCCGACCACTGTGACGCCGGTGAGGCGGCCGGGCTTGTCGATCAGCCGTCGCTGTCCTTCGGCGAGGACCGCAGTGTTGGCGGTGTTCCACGCCACCCCGAGCGCGGCGGCGATGCGGGTCATGGACAGGTGGTTGACCACCAGCGCTTCCAGTGCCCACCGCAGTGCGCCGCGTGACAAGCAGGAACGCGGCTGCGCCGCGCTCGACAGGTCTTGCAGCCAGACATGCCCGCAACCGGTGCACTGGTAGCGGCGCAGCCGGACCCGCAATATGGTGGGGCGCCAACCGAACGAGACATGCGCCAGGTCCCGGACCACGCTGTCACGCGGCTGGCCGTGGCAGCCGCAGCGGTGGCACCAGTCATCAGGCTCGACCGGGCGACACAACAGGACCGCGCGCTTGCCGGTGAGGTGCTGACCGATGACGGCCAGGCCGAGGTCGTCGAGGCAGCAAAACGTGGTCAGATCAGGGGTGGTGAAGGTAGCGTTGTCCATGTCGAGGTCTTTGGCGATGGCTGTGTAGGAACTTCCATCATCCAAGGACCTCGATCCCTGTCACCACCAGGGTCCCGCTACCGAACTACACCCTCATCTGTGAAGAGCCGGGAAAGTTCTCACAATCTCATCAACACACCGCCTTGGCATCGAATACCTTTCGCCACTGCCGATGCGTCACTTGATGAGTGAGGTTTTCTCACCAGGCTCCTCGCATGTGGGTGGCGATCACGAGGGCTGAGCGGACGATGGCGGTGATGCGCCAGGGGTCGAGGGTGACCTTCTGGAGTGCCTTGAAGTGTTTGAGGGTGGCGTTGGCTCGTTCGGCTGGGGCGCGGAGTTGGGTGATGAGTCGGTTGCGGGCGAGGGTGTCGGGTGCCAGGTGGTGGCCTTTGATGGGGTGGCAGATGCCGATCCCGGCGCCTTGGTAGCCCTTGTCGGTCAACGTTTTCAGTCCTTGTGCGGCGGCTGGGTAGAGCGGGGGGAGGACGTGTTGGCGGGCGGCGGTGAGGTCGTGGGTCGCGCCCGGGGACACTGGCGAGGTCCAGATCGGAAAACCGGAGCTGTCGGTGAGGACTTGGACGTTGCCGCCGTGACGGTGGTGTTTTCCTGAGTACCAGGCATCGGTGGTTTTCCCTTGTCCGGCAGGGGTGTGGACGGCGGTGGTGGCANGCCGGCGACCACGTCGAGAGCTTCGCGGGTGGTAGCGGTAGCAGGTGGCCTGCGACAGGCCGTGGTCACGCGCCAGGCGGTGGATGGGGGTCGCATCACACATCCAGCGGCAGAGCAGGATCGCTTGGGTCCAGCAGGTGGCGGCTCGTTGCCATGGGCGCCGGTCATGTCGGCGTCGGTGGGCCGACAGCCACGCTGCGATGCGGCGCACGATGGTCTCGGGAAGGTCAAGGGTGGCACGATAGGACAGCATGCGGGCTCGGATTCTGGTGGACGATGGGTGTCTTGGCAGAAACCGATCCTGCACCACCCGACCCGCATGAACCCACCCGAGTCGACCATCACCCCTTGCCAGAGCATCACTGCCGATGTTCTACAGGCAGCCCTGATGAGAAAACCTCAGTGCTACTTCCTACGCTTCCGCTGTGAGCGCGAGACTCGGCGGGCCGCCCGGGGGTTTCGCACTGCGCGTGCGGGAGGTATGAGCAGGTCCAGACTGAGGTCTGCAAGCGCGATGACCGGATAACGACTGTGGGCCATGAACGGAGTGACTAAAGTCTCACTCGTGACGATAGCGCCCACGACGCGAACATCGAGCCGGGTGCAATCGCATCCGAATGCCGTTCTGATGTCCTCGGAGTGAGTTTTCAACCACTCAACGCGTTCATAATGTAGCTGCTCGGTGGTCTTCTTCCCTTTCTTTCCCGAGAAGATCTTCTGCATCTCCATAGACAGTTCGTTGGGGGTCCGCGCCAACTCAAAGTCTTTCGCTTCTATAGCATAGGCGACGTGAGCCCGCTCGTCCCAGGCGAGTATATCGACGTCGCCTAGATCTTGGTTAGTGGGGCCAACAATGCGTTGCCCATTGAGTTTCTTGACGCTCTCCTTTACCTCCGCACCCTGAGCGCGTGCCTCCTTGGCAACCGCATGAGCAAAATCGGCGTTAATCTGTGTCCGTACATTAGATATACACGCCTTCATCTGCTTTGTCTTAGCCTTGGCCTGCAGTCGAGCAGAGAGCACACCATCGAGCCAGTATGGACCCACCCCCAAAATTGATCTGTAGCCATAGAATATCTCATTTCCAACACGCACAAGCGGTCGCCGCACATAAGAGGCGTCTCGGTTGAACCGCCAAGGAAATGCGTCGCTGCCGATTGACATGAATGAATCACGCGACTCTAGAGATAAGTGAGCGATAACGTTTCTGACTATATCGGCCTTCAGTCCCGTCTCATTGATCACCGAGTGGATGAACTCATCAACTTCGCACGTATTCATTTGATCTGGCGCCGCTTTTGACAGCAGTTCTCCGCAGACGACTGCCAGTTCTGGCATTGAAAAGCCAAACTCAGCGCGAAAGGCCTCCTCATTTTCCTCTAGGAAGACTTCCACGTCGATACTGCTGTCAACCTTAGGGATCGGTTCTCCCAAGGCAGAACGAATGAGGCGGTCGCCAATTGCATGACTGTGATCCGATATCGCCCGATTCATCGGATCTTCACGTGAAACCCCCAATCGCCCAGAGTTGAGAATCTCAACAGAATAGTCAGCAAGTCCGTAATGAATTAGATCCGACGTGGCGCCGCGATTACATATCTCACTGGCGATCGAGAGAATCCTCATATACGACAGACCGTCGCTCCGTTCATTTCCGTGCGGTTGAGTCGCGGCGACGTATTCGATGACAAAGCGTGTGGCTCGTTGTGCAGTGGAGCTATTGGAGCGATCTTCGACCAGGCGAGTCGCGGCGCGCGAGTTTGCGCCAAAACAGGCAAGACGGGAGGGGAGCAAAAGACTGTCGATCTTCGATCTTCTGATCAGCGATTCATTACCGCGGATTAGAGCACCCAGAAGATCTTTGGTGTCAAAGCGAGAGATCTCGTGTTCGAGTTTGGCGAAGAGGTGTTCCACGGCGGCGTTCAATACAGCGCCCCGCTCTTCCGATTGGACCTTGCCCGCAGACATCGCTGCACCGCTTGGACTGGTGAGCCACTGCCCCAACTCGTCGAGAACCAGCGCTTCGGCCTGCTCGTGAATGTAGACGGGCTCCGGCAATAGTCCAGGGTTCAGCTCAAGGGCATCCTGATCCGCAAAGGTATGCATCATCCGTTTGGAGCCGGTAGGTGCAATTCGATCAAGCGCTTGTACTCTATCGCTCGCTTTCAGGCCGAAGACAGAGCCTAAAAGGCAATCCACCAGCTCACGTTCTGCGGCGTTATCTCGACTTCTAAGCATGTGTGCAAATGTTCGTGTGAAACAGATGCTTTTACCCCGACTCGTGGACCGCACGCGCACTGGCGGATCGCTAGTGACTGGCAGATGGGGGTCCAGCCAAATTATTGCGTCTTCGATTTCGATTTCTATACATGGAAGATCATAAAATAGGTCGCCGAGTGATTGTGTTACCTGCGAGATCCAGTAGGAGGTTGTTTGGAGCAGCTCGAGCTGGAGCCAGGTGTCGGGCGTGACGCTCTCATGGAGAGTGATAAAGATGCAAGTGTCTCCGTCTTCTACAGTGTATCCGAAGCAGCTCGACCGGGGATCGGTACGATAGATTTCCGGGGCATCATAAGGGAGGGCTCGAGATACCCATGTAAGCATGCGCGGCTGGGTTGTCGTGTGAACGACATGTAAATCGTGAGACTCGAAGTCAGCAGCCCGAATCGCCAGGGCAGCACCCGGAGGCGTGACAGCAAAGGTGGGTACTCCATCGTCACTCAAGTAGAAAGAATTCTGATTCTCCGTGTAGATCGAGTAGTCGTCTAATATACCAGCCGACAGCGTGGAATAGCTGCGTCTCTGAAGTGCCTGCCCAAAGAGATATAGTGCGTTTGGGTTGCGCTCCTGGTGACGGATAATGAGTGCCAAGTCCTCAGATCTTCCGAGAAGAACGGGGTTTGAGGTCGACCCGGTGGGGATTCCCCAGAAACCTTCTCGTCCGGGGCTGTCGATGGCGATCATGTGGAGAAGTTTCGTTCCGGCTGCCTCCGCCGTCGCGTCCTCAGCAGCGAGGATTTCGGTGACTTCGCGAATCTGTTGGTCTGTGGAGATCTGCGGCCAGACCTCCGTCTGATTCCAGCCCTCAAGCCTGTCTGTCGCCGAGACGAGATTGATTTTGAGACCATCAGCAGTTGTTGCCGTCCAATTGGGGGTTGTGTTGCTGCCTCCCGCGCGACGGAACTTCAAATCTACGGAAAACTCGTCCGAGATTTGTCCCGCCGCAACTCTTGCAAAGTTGGCCGCAAGCGAGGGAATTCCGGAATTCTTCGCGATGATACCCATTAGATAGTATCGGAGCGTCGTACAGAGTTCGGTTGGCAGAACGACGACGTATCCCTGACTTGTTTTCAGGAAGGGGCTGAGAATTAGACGATCATCAGTAATGTCTTCTTTGCAGGGTCGTGTGAGGTCGCCCGGGTTATGTGAGTGTGCGTCGACAAATGCGGATAGAGATGGTGATATGCCCCCGAGCTCTGCCGTTGTAAACGTGACAGCCTGGCGGAGGCGAGTCAGTTCGGCGTCAGAGGGGATGTGAATTTTGTCGCCTGGACGAGATTGAGGTAACGTCCCGCGCCTCAAACCGACCTTACGCCAAATATGGTCGCTCAATTGGAGGATGGCGCGCGTGTAGGCGTAAGCCCATTGTCGATCTTCGTTTGAGAAGTCCTGCGTTGCGGCAATGACTTGCAGGAGAGACTTCACGTTTGCTGTCGAATATAGTCCCATGCCTGGGGATGCCAAGTACGGTCCCCCCGTGAATGCAATACTCTGCACAAAGATGTCTTCAAAGGGATCCTCCATTCCGAGAATTCGTGGATCTGAAAACTCGGGTTCCTGTAGAATCTGAGTCAGTGTCCGCGCACTGACCGACCCTTCATGGGCCTCCCGAACAGATGATCCCAAGGCCGCCAAGCGTTGGAGACGCACTAAGTTGGCGGCATTTTGGGGCAGAGTCATCAGGGCGGCGGCGGAAGCGGCGAGTGCTGCCCCGTCAGGTCTGTTTGGACTCTTGGGGAGGTCAGGTTTGGTCATTGTGCTTCTTCTCTGCTGGCGTGGTGCTGTTTGGGTAGAGATCACCCCCTCGCTGGTGAGGGCGCGTGTTCACCCAGGTAGTTGGGTATTGTCTCGCAGCCAGTTCGAGTAGGTCTCGTTGATTGCCGAGATAGGGATTGCCGTGACTTGCGGGGTCTCGTAAGGGTGGAGCTGAGTGACGAGGTTCTCTATTTGTCGGAACAGTCTCGCCCGCGTGTGGACTAGGGCCAACGCTTCGGGCTCGCGCTCAATAGCGTCCCGCCAGCGATAGATCGAGACCACGCCGGGAATGATATTTCCACACGCCGCCAGCCGTGCCTCCACGAGCAACCGCACGAGCTTGGCCAGCTGCTCGGTGCTGGGCCCTGTGATAGTCACGGTCACGAAGTCTGTGTCAGTCATGATCTGTTCCCCTCCGTGCGATGCTGAGTGCCTTGTCTTGGTCGCGGGCCATGCCGCCGCGACCGGTCAGCAACCCGTCGTAGCTGATTCCGGTCCACAGCCCGTGGGCGTGCAGGCCCTGGGGGTTGAGGGTGAAGATCAGGGTGCCCTTGGAGCGGGATGCGCCCTCGGCTGCTGCGTACCAACCCATCAGTGTGTCGTTGTCCCACAGCCGCATCTCGCCCCGCCAGGCGTAGTAGCCCTCTTCGAGTTCTCCATCGCCGCGCTCAGCCACCAAGAGGAGGCGGTCGTTCTTCTGGGCCACGTGGACGCGTTGGACGGTGTAGTACTCCACCTCGTCCTTCCACGTCTGCCAGGACATGTACCAATCCCCGGCAAGGTCCAGGCCGTCGCTGTAGCTGCCAGCCAGCTCGTCCAGGGTGAGGTCGAGCGCTTGGGCGATCTTCTGCGCGACGTTGAAGGCTGGCTGTTGTTCGCCGGCCTCGTAGCGAGCGATCTGACGGGTGGCCACTTCGACGTGCTGAGCCAGCTCCGCCTGGGACATGCCCAGTCGGGCACGGCGCGCGCGGATGACGTCTGACATGTCCACGTGGGGCACCTGCCTGTCTGTAGGGGACCGGATCCCTGTCTACAGGGGGACCGGATGGCATTGGACAGAAACAGCCTATTTTCTGCGCCAGAAATTCAACCTGACCAACTCGCCAATCAGAACATGACTGAAAAGACTTGCCGGACATCTTCAGGTGGTCTTAGATGACTTATGAGTCCGGTAGGTGGCCGGATCAGTCATCAGGAGGTAGTCATGGCAGTGCAGCGCAGGCAAAACGCGTCGATGGAGACGGTGTTCCCGTTCGGGGCCTTCCTCCCGGCCGGTGAGGAGGTGCGGCCGGTCTTCGACTTCAACGCCCCGCAGCGCCCCGACGGGAGCCGTCCGCAGCAGGTCGACGCCGAGACGGGCCAGCCGATGTGGTCGATCACGGTCTTCGACAACGACCCGGAGGCGCGCGGCAAGGAGAAGGCCGTGGTGGTGAAGATCGCCGCCCAGCACCAGCCCGTCCCGCCGGAGAACACCTCGGGGCTGCCGTTCACCCCGGTCGCCTTCGAGGGCCTGACCGTGACGGCGTGGGTCGACAAGAACGGCTCGTTCCCGAAGCTCGCCTGGTCGATCAAGGCCACCGACTTCGCCGAGGTCGGCACCGTGCGTTCCACCTCTGCGCGCGAGGCCCAGGGGGCCTGACGATGACCGTCGCAACGCTGCCCAGCCCCGACCGCAGGCGTCTTCACGTCGCGGCCGTGGCAGGGGCCGTGTGGCGCCCACTCCGGGTGTCTGGTGTGTTCGTGGGGCGCCTGCTGCGCGGCATCTGGCAGGGCCGGTGGTGGTTCGCCACCTGCTACATCGCCTGGTTCGTGCTGGCCATCGTGTGCGGTATCGACTCCCGCACCACCCACCTCGGCCTCGGGGTCGCTGTTGCGGCATGGTTGATGCCGTTGGTGGGTGGGGCCTGGTGGTCGCTGGCCAACCCGTTCACCTTCGACAGGTTCGTCGCCGGACCGCGGCGTCGGCGGGGTTGGCGGCGGTGGGCGCGGAAGAACTGGGACGAGCTGGCGCGAGAGTGTGGCCTGTCGGTGCAGCGCACCCGCATCGAGAAGGTGACCCGCAAGGTCCGCGCGGGCGACCACACCGAGTACGTCCGCGAACCCCAGCAGGTGTCGCACTGGGTCGCGCCGTACCTGTCGCGTGTCGAGACGCGTGACGACCTGCTGGTGCTCCGGATCCGGGCCCGCATGGGGCAGACCTTGGAGGAGATCGAGGCAGCGGTCCCCGCGTTGCAGGTCGCCGCCGCGGCCACCTCGGGCCGGTGCACGTTCGTCTCCGAGTGCCAGGTCGAGGTGCAGCTGATGATGCGCAACGCCCTCGCCACGGGCCGGGAAGCGTCGATCATCACCCGCGACCAGATCGACACCCTGGGCGTCGTTGCTGCTGGCCGCACTCAGGCGGGCACCACGTGGCGCCTGCAGGTGATCGGGCGGCACACGCTGATCGTGGGTGCGTCCGGGTCGGGCAAGGGCTCGCCCATGTGGTCAGTGGTCGGGAACCTGGCCCCGGCCGTTCCCACGGGAGAAGTGCAGCTGTGGGGAATCGACCTCAAGCACGGACTCGAACTGTCCATGGGCAAGCAGCTGTTCTGCTGCATGGCCACCACCCCCGCCCAGGCGTTGGGGGTGTTGCGCCAGTTGATGCAGGTCATCGAGGCCCGCGGCGCGGTGATGGCCGGTGTCTCGCGCCTGCACCAGCCCCGCCCCGGCGACCCGCTACACGTCCTGGTCATTGACGAGCTGGCCGTGCTCACTTCCTACGGTCCGCCCGAGGTCGTGAAGGAGGCCTTCCGGTTGTTGTCGGAGGTGCTCACCCAGGGCCGCGCCCTCGGCGTCGTCGTGCTCGCCGCCGTGCAGGACCCGCGCAAAGAGATCGTCGGCATGCGAAACCTGTTCACGCAGGCCCTCGCGCTGCGCCTCAACAGCTCCACCGAGACGCGCATGGTGCTGGGTGACGAGACCACCCGCGTGGCACCCGCCCACCGCATCCTGCGCTCGCAGCAGGGCACCGGCTGGATCCAGGACGAGGACGGCACCTTCGACAAGGTTCGCGCCGACTACTGGCCCGACAGGACCATCCGCGAGGTGGCCCGCCGGTATCCGTCCCCCGTGGTGGTCGAGCTGCCCACCGAACAGCAGGTTGCGGAAGCAGCGCTGCCGCCGGCGCCCAAAATCACCAACGCTCCTGACGGCAACGCTGCATCCCAGGGCGCCATGCCCAAGGCACGCAAGCCCCGGGCCCCGCGCAAGCCCCGCCAGCCACGCAGCGGTGGCATGGATGGTCATTTCGACAGGCTCAATGACTGTGGCCAGCCCCTCGACAAGCTCGGGGAGCAGGCAGCATGACCACGCTTGCGGGGGCTCGCTTCGACGGGTTCGGTGAGGCATCCCCTCTCGACCTCGACCTGAGCCCCCGCATGGCCACCCAGATGCTCGACCGCATCAAGGACGGCACCTTCGATGCCTTCGCCACCGCTGCCGCCCATGTCGGGCACTGCGCCCATCCCATCCGTCTGTCCGGTTCCACCACTCGCATCGACGCGCACACGGGCGAGGTGTTGAGCGTCTTCCGCTCCGCCGACCAGCCCCTCGGCGTCCTGTTCCAGCGCTGCGGCAACCGTCGCGAAAGCGTGTGCCCGTCGTGCTCCCGCCTGTATGCCCGCGACACCTTCGAGGTGATCCGCTGCGGCGTCCAGGGCGGCAAGAACATCCCCGAGACCGTGGCGGACAATCCCCTGGTCTTCCTCACTCTCACCGCCCCGTCCTTCGGCGCCGTCCACGGCACCCGCGGCGGCAAGCCCTGTCACCCGCGCCATGAAGGACGGCTCTGCCCGCACGGCAGGCCCATGTGGTGCAACCTGCGGCACGACGAGAACGACACGCTGCTTGGGCAGCCGATCTGCCCCGACTGCTACCGCTACGACCACCACCTGATGTGGCAGTGGTGGGCGCCAGAGCTGTGGCGGCGCTTCACCATCACCCTGCGCCGCCACCTCGCCACCGCGCTCGGTGTGGCTCCGTCCATGATCAACGACGCGTGCTCGGTGCAGTTCGCCAAGGTCGCCGAGATGCAGACCCGCGGCGCAATCCACTTCCACGCCTTGATCCGCCTCGACGGCCCTGCCGCCCAGGGCATTGGCGCACCGGCCCCGCCGGGCATCGCCTCAGAGATCCTTGCCCAGATCGCCCGGGATGCGGCTGCGGCCGTCTCCTACGTCGCCCCGGCGCCCCACCCGTCCATCCGCCCCGTGCTGCTCGTGTTCGGTTCGCAGATCGATGCCAAGCCCGTCCGCACCAGCCACCGTCCCGACGATCCCGACCGTGAGCTGCAGCCCGCCCAGGTGGCCGGCTACCTCGCGAAGTACGCCACCAAGGACTCGTCGGCTGCCAAGCAGGCCGACGCCTCGAACCCGCACCTCGACCGGCTCGTCTCCCTGTGCCGGATCTGGTCCGGCCACGCCAAGAGCCGCGACGCCCTCCGCCGCACCGGCCACGTCCTGACCGAACCTGTCGGCAAGGACGGCCTCGACGTGTACGCGCACCTGGGCAAGTGGTCGCACGAACTCGGCTTCCGCGGCCACTTCTCCACCAAGAGCCGCCGTTACTCCATCACCCTGGGCGCCCTGCGACGGGCCCGTGCCCGCTTCCAGTCGCTCATGGCCGACCAGCAGCGCACCGGCCGACCCATCGACTGGGCCACCGTCGACCTGCTCGCCGACGACGAGGACGACGACACCACCCTTGTGCTGCGTGACTGGGCCTACGACGGCACCGGCTGGGACACCGCCGCCGACGAGGCGCTCGCCCTGGCCGCTGCCGCCCGGGCTCGGGAGTACGCGCAGTGGAAGGCCACAACCACCCACCCCCACACCAAGGAGAGCTGAACCATGAGCATGACCACTACCCTCACCAAGCCGGACGCCGGCATCGTGTCCGACTACCTGACCAGCGAGGAGCTGGCCGCGTGGATCCGCGTCTCCCCGTCCACCCTGTGCCGCTGGCGCAAGACCGGGCAGGGCCAGCGCTGCACCTGGCTGTCGCCCACCTGCCCCCGCTACCTGCGCGCCGACGTCGAGGCCTGGCTGCGGCGGGCTGCCGCGTGAGCATCGAGAAGACCCCGAACGGACGCTGGCGGGCCCACCTCAAGAGCGGACGCGTGAAGGTCGCCTCCCGCACCTTCGACACCCGCCGGGAGGCCACGGCCTGGCTCGCCAGGGAACGTGCCGCCCTGGACGGCGGCATCGACCCTCGCGCCGGCAAGGAGCGCGTGCGTGACCTGCTCCCCCGCTGGCTCGAGATCCGTCGCACGACGGTGGCCGTGAAGACCTGGCAGACCGACCGCGAGCTGCTGCACCGCATCCCCACGAGCATGATGGCGCTGCAGGTGTCGGCCGTGTCCGGTCGTGAGGTGGCGCGCTCCTTCGAGGCGCTGCTCTCCCGCGGTCTGAGCCACAACTCCGTGGTGCGCTATCGGGCCAGCCTGTCGACCTTCTTCGCCTGGTGCGTGCGGGAGAAGCTCATTGCCCGCAACCCGGTGACCGACGTGCGAGTGCCCAAGAGCTCCGTCCCCGCCACCGAGATGCTGCCCTTCACCGAGGACGAGCTGGAAGCCGCCTATCGAGACTGGCAGGCGTTCGACAGCACCCTGGCCGACGTGATGCTGGTGCTCGGCTGGACCGGCTTGCGTTGGGCCGAGGCTCGTGAACTGCGCGTCAGTGATTTCGTCGAGCTGCCCACCGCTGCCCTGCGGGTGCGTCGTTCGGCTCCCGAGGGCGTGGGCGTGAAGTCGACCAAGGGTGGGCGTTCGCGTCGCGTGCCGGTGGCCAACCGGCTGCTGCCCATCGTCAAGGCCTTCGCCGCTGGCAAGGGCCCCGACGACCTGCTGCTCACCACCGCCCGGGGCGCCCAGCTGCACCGCAATGCCGTGGTGCGGACGCTGCACTGGAAGACCACCGGCAAGGGCCGTCGCATCCACGACCTGCGGCACACCGCTGCCTGCCTGTGGCTGGCCCGTGGCGTCGACCCGGGAACCGTGCAGGCATGGATGGGGCACGAGTCCATCGCGACCACGAACCGCTACCTCCACTACCTGGGCACGACCGCCGACGTTGCGGGGCTGGAAAAGCTGAACATGATCTCGGCGGGGTTTGTCCAGACAGGTGCCGCGACAGCATCTAAGTTGGACGTATGAGCTATGAAGAAATCGAGTACATCTACAAGAACACTTGGGTCATGGGGATCGACGATCACCCGCGCTCGGAGGTGCTTAAGCATCTTCCTGAGACTCACGAGCTTGTCAGCACGATCACCTTTGTGCAGGACGGTGAACCGCATCTACTGGACACCTTCAAGGTCGTCCCGCTCTCTGAGCGAGTCTAGCCCTGGGGTCCGCCGGGGGTCCGCGAGAGATGGCGAAATGACCCCGGACACGAAGGAACCCCGCGTGACCGGAACCGTTCTTCCTAGTCAGCGAGGTTTCTTGCTGGTGGAGCATAGGGGATTCGAACCCCTGACCTTCTCATTGCGAACGAGACGCGCTACCAACTGCGCCAATGCCCCTTGTGAACTTGTTGCTGCGTGAACAGCGGATACAGCCTAGCACCCGTCGGGCGGGGCAGGGAAACCGGCGCTCACTCCCCCACGACCCGCGGCCGCTCGTCGACCTGCTCGGCCAGCGAGCCGTACTCCTGCTCGGGAGCCTCGGCCACGACGGGGTTGCGGCGGAAGGACTGGGTCGGCTCCGGCGCCGACAGATCGATGGTGCGCACGGTGCGCGGCACCATCGGCTTGCTGACGTAGGTGGGCATGGTCACCGGGATCGGATCCCACAGGCTGCCGTTGAGGCCCTCCACCGGGGCGCTGATCTCGATCGACAGCTCACGGGAGTCCTCGGTTCCGGCGGCGGAGCGCAGGCCGGCCGGCACCTCGAAGCTGATGGTGTCCTCGCGCCAGTCGGGCTCCAGGGAGGCCAGGCGCTCGTCCAGACGAGCATTGAGCTTCACCACGCTGTAGCGGCACAGGCCGAGGAAGACCAGCAGCAGCACAGCCGGGACCACCGGGGCGTACCAAGCCACCTGGTCCAGGGCGACGAGCACACCGGCACCAACGGTCAGGCCAGCCAGGCCGAGCAGGATGCGGCGGCGGCGGCGGGCGGCGGTGCTGGCCTCACGGTGAATTTCGGCGCGGACGGCGCGGCGCATCAGGGGCGTCGAGACCTCGCTCTGGTCACCCTCCAGGGCGACGACGGAACGGGCGACCACCTGGCGGGGCTCCGTGAGCCCCTGCAGCACGTCGAAATCCTCGTTGTCAGAAGGATCCCGCTTCGCGAGAAAGGACGGCACGAGGTAGGCAATCCACGCCAAGGCCATTGCCACCAAGATGAGTCCCGTCACGGGCCCAAGCGTACTGGCTCATGGTTCGTGGGCCACCACCCGACCAGGCGTGTTGTACCCTTTGGGATGATTTCTTGGGCTCAGACGCCAGTTCGGAGGTGTTCGGAGAGCCAGCGGGGCGTCCCGGAGGCCAGGAAGGGACCCAGCAGGCCGTCGGGAACGTCCTCGGTGCAGACGGCGAAACTGCGATGGTCGCGCCACTGCCCGTCGATGTGCAGGTAGCGCTCACGGATGCCCTCGTCGCGCAGGCCCAGCTTCTCGACCACACGCAGGCTCTTGGCGTTCTCGGGCCGGATGTTGACCTCCATCCGGTGCAGGCCCAACGTGATGAAGCAGTAGTCGGTGCCGAGCGCCAGCGCCGTCGGCATCACGCCCCGCCCCGCCAGCGCCTGGTCCACCCAGTAGCCGGCATGGGCGAAGTTCGCCGAGCCCCAGGTGATGCCGCTGATGGTGAGCTGCCCGGCCAGGGGGAGCCTGCGCCCCGGTGTCGACTCACGCGGCCAGTGTTCGTCCCAGCAGATCGCGAAGGCCAGGGTGCGCAGCTCACGCGCCTGGCGGTCGAAGTTCTTCACCATCCCGACGAAATCGGTGGAGGTGGCGCGGGTACCCGACGGCATCGTCGCATCCCACGGGCCATTCCAGGCGGCATTGCGCTGACGCACCTCGTGCCAGGAGCTGCGGTCGCGGCGGTGCAGGGGACGCAGCACCACCGGCCCGCACCGCAGTTCGACCGGCCACGAGTGCTGCGCCGGCAAGCGCACACCGAGCGCCTGCAGCAAGGACTCGGGATCACTGGCCACCGGCGGCGGCGCGGTGTCGGACACCACGCTGAGCCGTCGCCGACGGATCAGGTGGTGCTCCATCAGTGGTCCCCGCCCGCGGCCTGCGCCACGGCATGGGGCAGCACCTGGTCCAGCACCCACAAGGCATCGCGCACTCCCCCGACCGAGCCGGGAAGGTTCACCACGATGCAACCGTCCACCATGCCCGCCAGCCCGCGCGAGAGCACCGCGGTGGCCACACCCTGTTCCAGCCCGCGACGAGCGATCCAGTCGGCCAGGTGCGGCAGCTCACGGGTCAGCAGCGGGGCGGTCACCTCGGGCGTCCGGTCGCGCGGACCCAGGCCGGTGCCGCCAGTGGTGAGCACCACGACGGCACCGGAGTCGACGGCGCTGCGGATCTGGGTGCCCACCTGCTCCCCGTCGGGGACCACCACCACCTCGGCCTCGAAACCCATCGCCTGCAGGCCCTCGGCGGCCAGCGGTCCGGAACGGTCGGCGTAGACGCCGGCGGCGGCCCGGTCGGAGGCGGTGATGACCACCGCACGTCCCAGGCTCGCCGCGCGGGCCAGGCTCGTCGCACCGGCCGGACTCACCGTCCGCCCTCCTGCTCGGTCCAGTCGCCGCTGCGCCCGCCACTCTTCGCCGTGACGCGCACGTCGGTGAGCCGGGCGTGCTTGTCGACGGCCTTCACCATGTCCACCAGACCCAGTGCCGCAGTGCAGACGGCGGTGAGGGCCTCCATCTCGACGCCGGTGCGGTGCGTGGTGCGCACGGTTGCGACGATCTCCACCCCCACCTCGTTCGGGTGCAGGGTGACGTCGACACCGGTCAGCGGCAGCGGATGGCACAGCGGGATGAGGTCGCTGGTCTTCTTGGCACCCATCACACCGGCAATGCGCGCCACGGCCAGGGCGTCGCCCTTGGGCAGGCTCTGGTCGCGCAGCGCCTCGCGGCACTGCGCGCTGAGCAGCACCATGCCCTTGGCGGTGGCGCTGCGGGCGGTCACCTGCTTCTCGCTGACGTCGACCATCCGCGCCTCACCCTTCTCGCTCAGGTGCGGGAAGGGCTGCGGCTCGGATCCGGCTCGCGCGACGTCGGGAACCATGTCGTCGACCGACCTGGGACGAAAGGGTGGGCGCTCAGTCATGGTCGAGCCTCCAGACCATCACGCGGTCGCCGGCGTGGACCAGGTCGATGTCCTCGTCCAGCAGCACCAGGGCATTGCAGTGGGCCAGGTCCCCCAGCAGGTGCGAGGAATGTCCTCCCACGAGGTCGACCACGCGACGGCCGCGCTCCTCGCGCACCACCGCCCGTCCGAACTGGAGCTTGCCCTTGACCGACTGCATCGGGGACCCTGCCACGCATGGCACGGGCGTGTGACCCACCGGCTCCACCCCCATCAGGCGCCGGATCAGGGGCCGCACGAAGGCCTGGAAGCTGACATAGGCACTGACCGGGTTGCCCGGCAGCATCACCATCGGCACCCTGTCCTCACCAATCAGGCCGAAGCCCTGTGGCTTGCCCGGCTGCATCGCCACCTCGGCGAAGTCGCACAGGCCCAGGGTGGGCATCACCTGCTTGACGACGTCATGGTCGCCCTTGCTGACCCCGCCGGTGGTGACCAGCAGGTCGGCGCGGATCAGCTGGTCGCCGATCACCTCGCGCACCGTCTCGGGATCATCGCTGGGCACCTGGACACGCCACGCCTGCGCGCCCTCGGCCTTGGCGGCGGCCGCGATCATGAAGCCATTGGCGTCGTGGATCTGCCCCGGGGTGGAGATCGTGCGGCCCGGCTCCACCAGTTCGGCGCCGGTGGAGACCACCACGACGCGCGGGCGCGGACGGGCCAGTACCTTGTCGATGCCCGCCCCGGCCAGCAGGCCGATGCTGCGGGCATCCAGCACCTGCCCGCGGTGCATCAGCCGGTCCCCGTCGCGGATGTCGGAGGCGCGACGGCGCACGTATTCGCCCTCCTGCACGGCCTCGTAGACCTTCACCTTCTCCTGCCCGCCCTGGCCGGCGGCGGCATCGGTGAACTCGATCGGCACGACGGCGTCGGCGCCCTCGGGAATGGGAGCACCGGTCATGATCTTGATCGCGCTGCCCTGGGCGAGCGCCTCGCTTCCCGCCTGCCCGGCGGCGAGGTGGGCGACCACCGGCAGCACCAGCGGCTCGCCCTGGGTGGCTGCGGCGACGTCGGCGGCGCGCACCGCGAAGCCGTCCATCTGGGAGTTGTCGAAGGCCGGCAGGTCGGTCTCGGAATCGATGTCCTCACACAGGGCCAGGCCCCACGCGTCGAGCAGGTTCATGCCGAAGGGGGGCAGCGGCTCCACCAGGCTGAGCAGGTAGTCGCGATGGTCCTCCATGATGCGCATGCCGCTCGCACCGGGGGCGGGGGGCTCGGGGAGCGTCGGCGCCGGTTCCGGCTCGACGGGCTCCGGCCCCTCCACGATCTTCTTGCGACCAAACAATGCCATGGCGCCTACGATAGGCGAATGGGCATCGTCGACTCAGAAGGACTCTCCAAGCAGCAACGCCGCCAGCAGGTCATCGAGCGACGACAGGCCCGACCGGCCTCCGAGCGACTGGATGACGACCGCGCCCGCACCGGCCTGGTGCTGGCCGCACTGCGCGGGGTGGAACCGTCGACGATCTCGATCTACCTCTCCGTGCCGCCGCACGCCACACGCCCCGAACCGGGCACCATCGAACTGGCCACGGCGCTGTGGACCCTGGGTCACAAGGTGATGTGCCCGGTGCTCTCCCCCACCCCCGACGGCCCGCGCCATGACCCGGCCTGGGCCTGGTTCGACGGCCCGGCCAACCTGCGCCCGGGACTGTGGGGCATCCCCGAACCCACCGGGCAGGCGCACGGCAACGAGCTGCTGGCCCAGGCCGAGCTGGTGATCTGCTCGGGGCTCTCCGGCACCCGCGACGGACGCCGCCTGGGCGTGGGCGGCGGCTGGTACGACCGTGCGCTGTCCGCGGTGGACGAGCGCGCCCAGGTGTGGATGCTGCTCAACGAGGACGAGCTGGCCGACGACCTGCCCACCGAGCCGCACGACCGCCGGGTGGACATGGTCGTGCTCCCCAGCGGCTTGGTGCGCTGCCACTGAGCCGACCCGGATACAACGATCCGGACGCGCCAAGCGACGATTTCTGCTGGCCCCGACCTGCTCGATAGACTCTGGCGGCCCCGCCCCCGCCACCAGGGAGCGGCCAGTGAGGATTGAGATGCCTACCTACCAGTACCGCTGCACCGAGTGCGGCTCCGAGATCGAGCGCGTGCAGAAGTTCAGCGACCCCGCCCTGACCGTGTGCGAGAGCTGCGGTGGCACCCTGCGCAAGGTGTACAACGCCGTGGGTGTCGTGTTCAAGGGTTCCGGCTTCTACGCCACCGACAACCGTACCAAGGGTTCCTCGGCGACGGCCTCGTCGTCCTCGTCGAGCTCCAGCAGCGACAAGTCCGCCTCCTCGAGCGAGTCGAGCAGCAGCTCCTCCTCGAAGGACTCCACCAGCAGCTCGTCATCCACAGCCAGCAGCGACTGACCCTGCCTGTGCACGGCTGACCGCCAGATCCTCACGACCCACACACTGTGGGCGTGAGGATTTCTGATTTCGGGGCCTCGGTGGCCCGGGCGGTGCGTTGGCACCGCCGCCCGCTCGCTGCACTCTGTGCGGCCTGTGCCGTGTTGCTGGCGCTCACGGTGCTGCGCCCGGCGCCTGCCGCCACCGTCGACGTCCTGGTGGCGGCCCGTGCCCTGCCCGCGGGCAGTTCCCTGGCTGCGGGCGACCTGCGACTGGCCCATTACCCACCCGCGCTGGTTCCCGACGGGGCCCTGGATGATCCGGGACGGCTCACCGGCCGGGTGCTGGCCTCGCCGGTCGACGCCGGGCTGCCGCTGACCGAGCAGTCCGTGGTGGAGGCCGGGCAGGCCACGCGCAATGGTGAGCTGCTGGTGCCCTTCCGGGTGCAGGACCCGCAGGTGCTGGCGATGGTGCGGGTGGGTGACCGGGTGACGGTGGTCTCGCCGGGCGAGGACGGGCAGGCGGTGACGCTGGCCAGTCGGGTACGGGTCGCCTCGGTCCCACCGGCGCAGGGGCGTGACGGGCCGGACCAGGGCCTGCTCGTGGTCAGCGCCGATCCCGAGACGGCCAGCAGACTCGCGGCCTGGGCCGGTGGGCAGGGCCTGGGGGTGGCCCTCGGGTGAGGCCTCCGCGCACTCCTGGCAGGATTCATGGCCCAGGTGATAGCCGTGCCTGAGAGGGCTCTGTGGAGGCAACCTGTCCGCACCTGGCGATCTGGATCTGTGAACGTTCAACAGCACTGAGTGTTGTCCACGCAGTTGTGAGGCCCGAACCCGGGTCGCCTGCCAGTCACAAGGAGCGACCCATGAAGGGTTTCAAGGATTTCATCATGCGCGGAAATCTCATCGAGTTGGCCGTCGCCTTCATCATCGGCGGTGCCTTCGCCACTCTGGTGACCGCGTTCACCAAGATCATCATCGAGTTGCTGGCCAGGCTTGGCGGCTCGCCCAACTTCGACGCGTTCAAGCCCTTCGGCATGTCCTCCGTCGGCCCCTTCCTGACCGCCCTGGTCGCCTTCCTGATCATGTCCTTCGTGGTCTACTTCTTCATCGTGAAGCCCTACGAGGCCGCCAAGGCCCGCTTCACCAAGCCCGCTGAGCCCGCGGACACCACCGAGAGCCTGCTGGCCGAGATCCGCGACCTGATGGCCGCCCAGCGCCGCGCCCTCTGATCGGTTCGCACTGATCGGTTCGCACTGATCTGTCTGCACTGATCTGTCTGCACTGATCGGTCAACACTGATCGGTTCGCAGCACACGCTCGAACCACGACGCCCCGCCACCCTCCAGGATGGCGGGGCGTCGCACGCTCTGACGAGCTGACCTGGCCGGTCGTCACCCCACGAAGCCGTGGTGGGGCGGCACCTCGGCCAGCAGCCGCTGCTCGGCCGGCCCCAGCACCTTCGGCCCGACGTGCCGGGTGGGCACCAGGCCGTCGAGACCGACCCTGGCCCGCACCTCGCGCAGCACCGCCTCGTAACGCGCGAAACCCGCCACGGCCAGCACCTCGCGCGGCACGGTGAAGGGCCACGGCTGCTCGGCCTCCTGCCGGGAGCGCCGCAGCTCCTGCAGCCGGGGCGCCTTCCAGCCTCGTCCGGCCAGTTCCTCGACGACCGCCTCGACCACATCCCCCGCCGAACCCGGCCGATCCGGCACGGCGACGGCCGCGGTCTCGCCGGTCAGGGCGATCACCACGGCCGTCAGCAGGGCCTCGTCGGGCCCCATGTCCTGTGCCGGATCAGGCATCCAGCTGAACCTTGCCCTCCAGCACCGTGCCGTCGGCCACCGTCGCCGGCGCCGAGGCCTGCACCTCGACATTGCCCACCACGCTCACGTCGCGTCCGAAGGTGACATCACCCAGGACCGTGAAGGAGCTCGCCCGGCGCAGCGACGGCGCCTCGGGGATGCGCTTCTCGAACTCCTGCACCAGCTTGTACGGCTTGTCCAGGCTCACACCGGGCGTGTCGGCCTGGGCCACCAGGTGGCCGGACTCGTCCAGCTCATAGATGTCGGAGCGCAGCAGCAGCAGCTCATTGGTGGTCTTGACCGGCAGGAAGCGGTCGCGTCCCACGCAGATGGCGGTGGCACCGGCGAAGACCTCGATCGCGGCACCCATCGCGCTCTCCACCTGGATCACCTTCGGCGAGGAGCCGTCGGCCGGGTCGACGGTCTTCTCGTTGCGAATCAGCGGCAGCCCCAGCACGCCCTTGCGCTCGGCCAGCGCATCGCGCACGGCCACCAGGTCGAGCCACAGGTTGTTGGTGTGGAAGAAGGGGTGGCGGTGCTCGTCGGTGAAGTAGTCCATCTCCTCAGGTGCGCACTGGGCGGTGTCGCGCAGCACCAGCTGGCCGTCGGACTTGCGCACGGCCAGGTGGCCGCCCTTGCGGTCGTTGACGGTGCGGCGGCACAGCTCGGCGGCATAGGGGGCGCCGGTGCTGGCGAACCAACCGGCCACGCGGGCATCGGGGGCCGCGCCGAGGTTGTCGCCATTGCTCACCGAGGCGTAGCGGAAACCGGCCTCGATCAGCTGGTCGAGCACGCCCGAGCCCATCAGGGCCGGGTACAGGTCGCCGTGGCCCGGCGGGCACCACTCCAGGCTGGGATCGGCCGGCCACTCGGCGGGGGTGAGCCCGTCGGCCAGCAGCTTGGGCTCCTGGTTCTGCAGGAAGTCCAGCGGCAGCCCGTCGACCTCAAGCTCGGGGTACTTCGCCAGCGCCTCCAGGGTGTCGTCCTGGGTGCGGAAGGAGTTCATCAGCAGCAGCGGGATGCGTGCGTCGTACTGCTCGCGGGCGGCCAGCACCTGCTGGGCGATGATGTCGAGGAAGGTCTTGCCGTCGCGCACTTCCAGCAGGTTCTTCGCCTTGTCCAGGCCCATGGAGGTGCCCAGTCCGCCGTTGAGCTTGATGATGACGGTGGTGGGCATCGCCTCGCGCGCCTGTTGCTCGTCGACCTCGACGTCGTCCAGCATGGGCGGATCGGTGAGCGGATCGATGGTGTCCTCGCGGATCAGGCCCGTGGCGCCCGATTCCAGCTGCTCGTAGTAGTGGCTGAACACCTCGATGGCCGGTTCGCTGACCTTCGCGGTGCGCATCTTCTCGATTGCAAGTTCAAGACCCTTGGCACTCATGGCTCGATCCTAGGGGCTGCGGGCATCGCGGGGCAGAAAAGGAGAACGGCGCTCGCGCAGGGCCGAAGCCGTCTACCCACCCCCAGGAGACATACGACGCGAGACGCCGTCCACGGGCACAACGGTACGTTCGTCCAGAGCCGCCGCAAACCATAGAAGGCCCAGTCAGAGCCCTCTTCAGCCCCTCATCAGTCTGCCGGGTCCGCACCGTGGCCGGCCACGGTGTGCGCGGGGGATTGGCCGCTGGGCATCCGGCCGCCCTAGGATGGATCCACGCAGCTGGCCCTGTAGCTCAGGGGATAGAGCAACGGTTTCCTAAACCGTGTGTCGGATGTTCGAATCATCCCAGGGTCGCCACGTCGCCCCGCCGGCTTGTCCGGCAGGACGCAGCACGACGGAGGGGGCGGATCCACGTGGATCCGCCCCCTCCGTCGTGCTGCGTCCTGAGACGACGCGGTGCTGGCTCAGGCCTGCTGCTCGGCGGCCTTCTTCTTCAGCTCCTCGACGTCCAGCTCCTTGATCTGCTCGACCAGCTTGTCCAGCTGGGAGCCATTGAGCAGGCCGGCCTGGCGGAAGACGAGCATGCCCTGGCGGAAGGCCATCAGCGTGGGGATCGAGGTGATCTCCAGCCCGGCGGCCAGGTCGCGCTCCTCCTCGGTGTCGACCTTGGCGAAGGTGACATCCGCGTGGCGCTCGGCAGCCTCGTCGTAGATCGGCGCGAAGCGCATGCACGGGCCACACCAGCCGGCCCAGAAGTCGATCAGCACGATGTCGTTGTCGTTGATGGTGCTCGCGAAGGTGTCCTTGTCGATGGCCACGGGTGCCATGGCTACCACTCCTGTCAAAGTCGTCGGCGCACGGTTGGCGCGCCCGTCATGGGGTACAACCAGAGCCCGCGCGTCGATATTCCGGCTGCCGCAAGAGCTTCAGGCGCGTGCCCGGCGCAGGGCCGCGATGATGTCGTCGCCGATCTCGCGCAGCAGCGATCCCTGCCCCACCGGGCGTCCGGCCACCGTGGAGACCAGGGCGCTGAGCCCCGGAAGGGCCTCGCCAGGATCCGTGGGCAGCGCCCCCACCAGCGGGTTCGAGCCGTCGGGCCACTGCTGGGAGAGCTTCTCCCAGGTGCGCAACCAGCCCTCCGAGATCTCGGCCACCGACGGCACCCCGAAGAAGTGCCCCACCGGTGCGTGGTGGCGCAGCGCCACCAGGGGGCTGTCCAGGTAGACCAGTGCCAGGCGCACCCGGGCGTCCAGCTGGCGTCGCTCCTCCCGGGTGCCCCGCACCGCCCAGCCGCAGGGACTGGCACAGGTGGGGCCGATGTCGGGGCGTTCACCGACATTGATGGTCAGGTGGTTCATGGCGCACACCGCCAGGGTTTCGCCCAGGCGGGAGTGGAACTTGTCCAGGTAGCTGGTGAAGCCCACCGCATCGCCGCTGGCCGCATTGACCGCACGCCGGGCCGTGGCGCGCATCGCCGAGTTGTGCGGACAGGTCGGGTCGTCGGTGCCCCACCGCTCCCCCACGGTACGACCCATCAGCAGGGGGTCGCCGCTGTGCCCGAGCGCCGGCTCCCAGGCCAGCTGGCACAGGTACTCGGCGATCAGGTGGGCGGTGACCACCAGCAGCTGCGGCTCGGCCCGCTCGGCGCGCAGGTTCAGCACCTCCAGCATCAGCTCGTAGAGGGGAACCAGCGAGGCCAGGGCCCCCCGCTGGGGGTCGCGCGGCCCGTGCGGAAAACCGCAGGCAGACAGGCGCGCCGCCCACGGCCGGTCACGGACGTCGACGACGATGTGGTCGAAGTCCTCCGCATCCAGCGACATCACCCGCTGGGCGACACTGGCCAGCAGGCGTGCCTCGGCGATCGCCGGATCGCCGTCGCCCGCGGCGATCCGCTGGTTGAGCATCGACAGCGCCGCGTCGTACCAGTGCTGCTCGCACAGGCTGACCAGCGCCTCGGAACTGATCATGGACGGCCCACGAACAGGCCCTCGGCCACCTCCAAGGGGATCTCGACGGTCTCACCGTCATGGTCCAGCCACAACAGTCCCGCCTCGGTGCGGGCGATGAAGGTCACCCCGGGCAGGATGCCTGTCCGGGAGAGCACCTCCAAGGTCCTGGGATCGGTCTGGGCATGCTCGCTCATGCGTCGCAGCACCACGGTGGTGGCGCTCTCCCCCACCAGCTCGGACAGCGGCTGCAGGCCGCGGCGGAAGGCCTGGTCGTCCTGGAGGCCGCCCTTGACCCCCAGGCCCGGGATCGGATTGCCATAGGGTGACTCGCGCGGATCATCCAGGATCGCCACCAGGCGCTGCTCCACGTCGTCGCTGATCACGTGCTCCCAGCGGCAGGCCTCGTCGTGGGCCTGCTCCCAGCCGAGCCCGATCACGTCGACGAGCAGGCGTTCGGCCAGCCGGTGCTTGCGCATCACCGCCACGGCCATCTCGGTGCCCTTCTCGGACAGGGCGATCTGGCGGTTGTCCTGCACCGTCAGCAGGCCGTCGCGCTCCATGCGGGCGACGGTCTGCGAGACGGTCGGGCCGCTCTGGCGAAGCCGCTCCGCGATGCGGGCACGCAGCGGGACGATGCCCTCCTCCACCAGTTCGTACACGGTGCGCAGGTACATCTCGGTGGTGTCGATCAGCTCGTTCACGCTGTGCTCCTCATGGCCACGGAATCCTCCCAGTCTCTCAACGTCACGGCCCGTCCAGCCAATTCCCGCGCCGCATGACCGCCTGCAGCCGGCCGTCCTCGTACACCTGGCACAGGTCAGCCCAGGTGCCGGGGGCCAGCCGCCCCACCTGGGTGAGGCCGTGGGCGCGAGCGGGGGTGGTGCTGGCCATCCGGGAGGCCTCCACCACGCTGAATCCCAGCCCCACCACGAAGGAGAAGGCCCGGTCCATCGTCAGCGTCGAGCCGGCGACCGCACCCGGCGTCGCATCCAGGTTGAGGGTGCGCACCACCTGGTCGATCACCTGCACCGGCATCCCACCCAGTTCGTAGGCACCGTCGGCATGCCCGCTGAGGCTCATCGCATCGGAGACCAGGCTGATCTGGTCGATGCCCGCGGCGCGGATCGCCAGGCGCACCACGTTCTCGTCGACGTGGGCCCCGTCGCAGACCAGTTCGCAGGTGACGCGGTCGTCGGTGAGCAGCACCGGCACCGGCCCTGGGTCGAGGTGGCGCATCTCGGGCATGGCATTGAACAGGTGCGTCGCCACCCGCATGCCCGCCTCGATCGCCTCCCGGGTGAGCACGTCATCGGCGCTGGTGTGGCCCACGGCCACCGTCACCCCCGCCTCGCACAGGCTCCGCGTCGCCTCCAGGGCGCCCGGACGCTCCGGCGGCAGGGTCACCATCAGCAGGCTCTGCCCGTCGGCGGCGACCACCTCGGCCAGGGCGGCCTGCAGCTCCGCGGCGGGATCGTCGTCGTCACCGCGCCCCTCCAGGAAGGCCGCCACCACGTGAATGCCGGCCAGCTCCTCGAGGTCCACCAGCAGCCGCAGCCGCTCCACCTCGTCGAGCAGCACGTCGAGGGACCTGGTGGCTGCCGATGCCACCACCGTCGTGCTGCCGTGGCGGCGGTGGTGCAGCAGCGCCCGCATCGCGTCGTCCACCTCGGGCGCGGCGAAGACCGCGCCGGCAGCGCCGTGGCAGTGGGTGTCGACGAAGCCCGGCACCAGCCAACCCTCCAGCAGCACCGCCTCGGGGTGGATGCCCTCCTCGAGGCGCACGATGCGGCCCTCGTCCACGCGGAGCGTCAGCTCCTGCGGGTGGTCGGCGAGGCCCGTGACGACCTGCCGGCACGCGATCATGGCCATGCCTGCCTTTCGTGGAGGGTGACGAGGCCCGTCACTCAGCGCTTGAACCAGACCACCGCGACCGCGGCCAGGGAGATCAGCCCCGCCACGGCCAGTGCCCACACAGTACTGGCCTTGCCGCCCCCGGTGCCCGCGTCCGGGGCTGGGCGTGCCGGCCTGGCCGAGGGGCTCGCACTGGGGCTGCCCGCCCGGTCACGCGGGTCGGCTGCCTCGGCATCGTCGGGGAGCTGGGCCAGCGTGGCCGGCAGGGCGACGTCGACCAGCGCACCCTCGCCGTCGCTGAGTACCATGCCCGCCTGGCCGGGCGCCATGGCGAAGCCCCCGCTGCCGCTGGCCAGGGCGGCCGAGGCGGTCTCGGTGAACTCCTGCCCGTCGATGACGTGCACTGCGCGGGCGCTGCGCAGCACCAGCTGGCTGCCGTCGCTGCTGTAGGCGGCATCGGTGACCCCGCCCGGCGCGTCGGCGATGCGCGTGAGGTCATTTCCCTGTACCGACTGGGAGGTGGAGGCTCGGGGGGTGGTCGAGGTGCGGTAGATGCCGGGCCGTGCACCACGGGTGATGACGTAGATGCGGCCATTGGGGCTCACCGTCATCGCCTGGGCGTCGTGGGCGCCGTCGGGATAGCGCAGAACGAAGCGTTCGGTGCGTGCGCTGGAGCCGGGTTCGGGTGACTCCACGCGCAGCACCTGCACCTGGGAGCGGGAGCCCTGCCGGTCGCCCACGTCGCCGATCCACAGGCTGCCATTGCCAAAGGCAAGGCCTTCCACGTCGGTGGGCCGCACGTCGAGGGTGAGCGCACCGGCCCGCTGCCCGTCGGCGCGATGCGCGACCACCCGGGAGGTGTCGCTGGTCCAGGTGAGCCCCGACGAGGGGTCGATGGCAAGACCGGTCAGCGAATCCACGGCATCGTCCAGGCCGGGCGCGGCCGTGGCCACCGGGGCCAGCAACGGCAGGGCCAGCAGCGGCAGGAGTCCTGCGGCCAGGCCGACCCGTCGCCGGGGCATCACAGCAAGGCCCCGGCGACGACGATCAGCACCAGCAGCAGGAGCACGCCCGAGACGACCAGGCGACGAGATCGTGGGTTCACGAGCCCACCCTATTGCGTCGCCGCAAGCCGCCCGGCCGTGCGCCGGTTCAGGCGGGTTCCACCACCAGCAGCAGGTCGCCACCCTCCAGCTGGGTGGTGCCGGACAGCACGACGCGCTGCACCGTGCCGGCCACCGGGGAGGTGATGGAGGCCTCCATCTTCATCGCCTCGATGGTGGCCACCGTCTCGCCGGCCGCCACCGTCTGGCCCACCTCTGCCTGCACCGTCACGGCCCCGGCGAAGGGAGCCGCCACGTGGCCCGGCTTCGACAGGTCGGCCCGCTCCGCGGCGGCCGTCTCGGGCTTCACCGAACGGTCCTGCACGCGCACCGGGCGCAGCTGGCCGTTCACCTTGCCGTGCACGGTGCGCTTGCCCTTCTTGTCCGCCTCGCCAACGCCGTCGATGCCCAGGATCAGGCTGATGCCCTTCTCCAGGTGCACCACCAGCTCCTGTTCGGGCTGCAAGCCAAACAGGTAGGGCAGGGTCGGAAGCGCCGACAGGTCGCCGTACTCCTCCCGGTAGGCCTCGAAGTCCTTGGTGGGGCCGGGGAAGAGCAGCCGGTTCAGCGTCTCCTGGCGGGTGCGGCCGGGCTCGGCGAGCAGGGCGAGGTCCTCGTCGGCCACCTCGGTGGTGCGCACCGGCTGCTTGCGTCCCTCCAACGCCTTGCTGCGGAAGGGTTCGGGCCATCCGCCCTGGGGCTGGCCCAGTTCGCCGTTGAGGAAGCCGATCACCGAGTCGGGGATGTCGAAGCGCTGCGGGTCGGCCTCGAAGTCGGCCGGGTCGGCGCCCACGCCCACCAGGTGCAGGGCCAGGTCGCCCACCACCTTGGAGCTGGGAGTCACCTTGGTGGGCCGGCCCAGGATGCGGTCGGCCGCGGCATACATGGCCTCGATCTGCTCGAACTTGTCGCCCAGGCCCAGCGCGATGGCCTGCTGGCGCAGGTTCGACAGCTGCCCGCCGGGGATCTCGTGGGTGTAGACGCGGCCGGTCGGCGAGGCCAGGCCGGACTCGAAGGGGTGGTAGACCTTGCGGACCGCCTCCCAGTAGGGCTCCAGGTCGGTCACGGCCCGCGGGTCCAGGCGCGTCTGCTTGGGGGTGTTGGCCAGGGCCATCACCAGCGCCGAGGCCGAGGGCTGGCTGGTGGTGCCGGCCATCGGGGCGCTGGCGACGTCGACGACGTCCACGTCGCAGCGGATCGCCTCCAACAGGGTGGCGAGCTGACCGCCGGCGGTGTCGTGGGTGTGCAGCGCCAGCGGCACCTCGGGGAAGGCCTCGCGCAGGGCGGTGACGAGCTTCGCCGCGGCCGGCGGACGCAGCAGGCCCGCCATGTCCTTGATGGCGAGCATGTGCGCTCCTGCCTCGACGCACTGGCGCGCCAGGTCCAGGTAGTAGTCGAGGGTGTAGATCTGTTCGGCCGGATCGTTCAGGTCACCGGTGTAGCACAGCGCCACCTCGGCGATGGTCGTCCCGGTCTCCAGCACCGCCTCGATCGCCGGGCGCATCTGCTCGACGTCGTTGAGGGCGTCGAAGATGCGGAAGATGTCGACGCCCACCGCGGCGGCCTCCTGCACGAAGGCACGGGTCACCTCGGTCGGGTAGGGCGTGTAGCCGACGGTGTTGCGCCCGCGCAGCAGCATCTGCAGCAGCGTGTTGGGCATCGCCTCGCGCAGCCGGGCCAGCCGCTCCCACGGGTCCTCGCCCAGGAAGCGCAGCGCCACGTCGTAGGTGGCGCCGCCCCAGCACTCGACGCTGAACAGTTCGGGCAGCATCCGGGCATAGTGCGGGGCCACGCCGAGCAGGTCGCGGCTGCGCACCCGGGTGGCCAGCAGGCTCTGGTGGGCGTCGCGGAAGGTGGTCTCGGTCACCTCCACGTCGTCGCGGGCGCGCAGCTCCTTGCTGAAGGCGGCCGGCCCCACCTCGAGCAGGCGGGTGCGGGGGCCGTCGGGCACCGGGCCGGACAGGTCGATGTCAGGCAGCTTGGCCGACGGGTCGAGCCCGGCGATGGCTTCGCCATTGGGCTTGTTGACCGCAACGTCGGCCAGCCAGCGCATCATCTTGGTGGCGCGGTCGGCGCGGGGCCGGGCCCGCAGCAGCTGCGGCCGCTCGTCGATGAAGCCGGTGGACAGCTCGCCGGCGGCGAAGTCGGGATCGTCGAGGACCACCTTGAGGAAGGGGATGTTGGTGCTCACGCCCGAGATCCGGAACTCGGCCAGTGCCCTTCGCGCCCGGCGCAGCGCCATGTCGAAGTCGCGCCCGCGGGCGGTCATCTTGACCAGCATCGAGTCGAAGTGGCCGCCGATCTCGACGCCCGCGCCGACGGTGCCGCCGTCGAGGCGGATGCCGGCGCCGGAGGCGGAGCGGTAGGCGGTGATGGTGCCCGTGTCGGGGCGGAAGTTGTTGGCCGGGTCCTCGGTGGTGATGCGGCACTGCAGTGCAGCACCGCGGATCTCCAGGCTCTCCTGCGACAGGCCCAGGTCGGCAAGGCTCTCCCCGGCGCAGATCCTCATCTGGGCCTGCACCAGGTCGACGTCGGTGATCTCCTCGGTGACGGTGTGCTCCACCTGGATGCGGGGGTTCATCTCGATGAAGTGGTGCTCGCCGGCGCGCGGCCCCTCGGTCTCGACGAGGAACTCGACGGTGCCGGCGCAGGAGTAGTGGATGGCCTGGGCGAACTTCACCGCGTCGCGGGTGAGGGCCTCGCGCAGCTCGTCGGAGATGTGCGGTGCCGGGGCGATCTCGATCACCTTCTGGTGGCGGCGCTGGATGGAGCAGTCGCGCTCGAACAGGTGCATCACGTTGCCGTGCTGGTCGGCCAGGATCTGCACCTCGATGTGGCGGGGTCGCCCGACGGCCTGCTCCAGGAAGACCGTCGCGTCACCGAAGGCGCTCTCGGCCTCACGCATGGCGGCGCCCAGGGCCTCGGTGAGTTCTTCTGGGCTGTTGACCCGGCGCATGCCGCGGCCACCACCGCCGGCGACAGCCTTCACGAAGACGGGGAAGCCGATCTGGTCGGCCTGATCCACCAGCCAGTCGACGTCGGTGCTGGGCTCGCAGGAGCGCAGGGTGGGCACGCCGGCCTCGCGGGCGGCGGCCAGGGCGCGCACCTTGTTGCCGGCCATCTCGAGCACGTCAGCGGGCGGGCCGATGAAGGTGATCCCATTGTCCTGGCAGGCACGGGCCAGTTCGGGGTTCTCCGAGAGGAAGCCGTAGCCGGGGTAGACGGCGTCGGCGCCGGAATGCTTGGCCACGCGCACCACCTCGTCGATGTCGAGGTAGGCGCGCACGGGATGGCCCTGCTCACCGATCAGGTAGGACTCGTTGGCCTTGAGGCGGTGTTCGGAATTGCGGTCCTCATAGGGGTGGACGGCGACGGTCTCGAGACCCAGCTCATAGGCTGCGCGGAAGGCGCGTACGGCGATCTCGCCACGATTGGCGACCAGAATCTTGGTGAACATGGCGCCAACCTAACGGGTCCGCCGCTTCGGCCCGGACACGTCTCGCGTCGGCGCGCAGGCCCCCCTGGGGGTCTGGCGGGTGTCCGGAGCGTTTCCCAGGCTCGGCCACATGCCGAAGACGAACAAGGACGACAGCCCCCGCAAGTCCGAACTGCCCTCGACTCTGGCCCGGTCCGACGAGAAGGCGCAGCGGACCTTCGCCCACACCTATGACTCCGCGATGGAGAGCTATGACGACGAGGAACGCGCCGCCCGAACGGCCTATGCCTCGCTGAAGCACACCCACGAGAAGGTCGGGGACCACTGGGAGCCGAAGGACGAGGCCGGGCCCTCCGACGAGCGCGCCGAACAGGGTCGCGGTAGCTCGGCGCCGACGGCCGGCGGCGTCGATGCCAATGCCACCAAGGAGCACCTGATGGAGCTGGCCCGGCGCCTGGACGTCGAGGGACGCAGCACCATGACCAAGGACGAACTGGTGGAGGCGCTGCGCAAGGCCAATGATCGCGCCACCCGCGAGGCTCGCCAGGACTGACCCGCACCCGGCGGCGGCCACCCCTTCCCCGAGGACCCTTGCGGGACTAGCCTGAGGGCAAGCCATATAACAAGGGAGTTGCCGTGAATAATAGTGATCCTGAGTCACCCCTCGACGGACACGTCGACCAGGGCGAACTGGCCGGCTGTACCGACGGCCAGGCCACCCTCGTCGAGGACGTGCGGGGCCAGTCCACCGGGCGCAAGGGCAGGCCCGGGGCCAAGGCCGTGCTCGACCTGCCCACCACCAAGGTCGTCGCCTTCGAGTTCGAGGCCGGCGACGAGCTGCGCGAGCATGCGGCACGTCACCCCGTGCTCATCCAGGTGCTGCGCGGCAAGGTCGAGTTCACCCTGCCCGACCGCAGCCTCGAGCTGGAACCCGGTGCGCTGCTGCATCTCACCCCGATGCTGCGTCACGCCGTGCGGGCGCTGGAGCCCACCACGCTGACGGTCACGATGCTGCTGCCGCACGACTGAAAGGCACCACCGGACGAGCACCGGCGCCGGCCCGGAGGATGTCCGGGGCCGGCGCCGGTGCTCTGCCGACATGCGCTCGCCTCACATGCGCTCGACCAGGCTCATCAGGATCCCCTGCCCGAAGTACAGGACGAACAGCGCCGAGACCGCCCACAGCAGCGGGTGCACCTGGCGCGCCTTGCCGCGGATGAGCTTCACCAGGCAGTAGACGATGAAGCCGGCGCCGATGCCGGTGGTGATGGAGTAGCTGAAGGGCATCAGGACGATGGTCAGGAAGGCCGGGATGCCGTCCTCCACGTCATCCCAGTCCACGTGGGCCACCTGGCTCATCATCAGGTAACCGACGAAGGCCAGCACGGGTGCTGCCGCCTCCGACGGGATCATGTCCACCAGCGGCGCCAGGAAGATCGCAGCCAGGAAGGCCACGCCCGTCACCACCGAGGCCAGACCGGTGCGGGCGCCCTCGCCGACACCGGCGGAGGACTCCACGAAGGAGGTGTTGGAGCTGACGCCGCCCAGGCCACCGGCCATCGCCGCCAGCGAGTCGACCATCAGGATCTCCTGCAGGTGCTCGGGATTGCCCTTCTCGTTGAGCAGGTCACCCTCCTGGCCGATCGCCACCACGGTGCCGACGGTGTCGAAGAAGTCGGCCAGCAGCAGGCTGAAGACCAGCAGCAGCAGGCCCAGGAAGACCTTCACGTCGAAGTGGCCGTTGGGCATGAAGGCACCCACCATGTCGACCTTGCCGACGGTGCCCAGGCTCGGATTGGTGAACTCCGAGGCGCTGGGCAGCGAGGGCACGTTGAGCGCCCAGCCGGTGGGATTCTTCGAGCCGTCCGGCAGGAAGGTGGGCCCGACCTTGGCGACGGCCTCGACGACGATGGCCAGCACCGAGGCGACCAGGATCGAGATCAGCATGGCACCCGGCACACGACGGGTGTGCAGCACCACCAGCAGCAGGAAGCCGATGATGCATACCGCGATCGGCCAGCCCATCAGCGAGCCGTTGATGCCCAGCTCGACCGGCGGCGAACCGGCGGGCTTGCGCACCACACCGGAGTTCAGCAGGCCCACGAAGGTGATGAACATGCCGATGCCGACGCTGATCGCGGTGCGCATCGCCGGTGGCACGGCCCGGAAGACCGCCGTGCGCACCCCGGTGAGCACCAGCAGCGTGATCAGGATTCCCTCCCAGACCACCAGGCCCATCGCCTGCGGCCAGGTCATGGTCGGGGCGATCGTGTAGGCCAGCATCGCGTTGAGGCCCAGGCCGGCGGCGATGGCCAGCGGGTAGCGGCCCCACACGCCCATCAGGATGGTCATGATGCCGGCCACCAGGGCGGTGCCGGCGGCCACCATCATCTTGCTCTGGTCGACCGCGGCCCAGTCCACCTGGGTGCGGGCCGCGTCGAGGTACTTGGGGGCGCCGGAGAGCAGGTTGCCGTTGCGGTCGGCCTCCGAGCCGATGATCAGCGGGTTCAGGGCGATGATGTAGGCCATCGTGAAGAAGGTCACCAGGCCGCCGCGGACCTCGCGCGCGACGCTCGAGCCGCGACGGGTGATGCCGAACCAGCGGTCGAAGCCGCTGGCCTGGGTGGGCGGGGTACCGGGCGGGGCGGCGTGGGAGGCCCCTTCAGTGGTGCTGGACATGGGGTCAAGCCTATGGCTCCACGACCGCGCGTCGTTCCACCGTCCGGCCTGGGCAGGACGCACCGCGCCCCTGCTGAACGGGAGGCGTCAGCAGGGGCGCGGTGCGGGTCTGCTCAGTCGAACAGGTTGTTGTCGATGCTGATGGTGTCGAAGACGGGCGGCTGCAGCTCGATGCCCCGCTCCTCGGCGACGACGTCGGAGTGGCCGCCGCAGCCGTGGTCGACCGAGACGACGGTGGCGTCGAAGGGTGAGAACTCGTTGGTACAGGCCCCGAAGAGGCTGCCCAGCCCGCCCTGCAGGCGCACGAAGTAGCCGCAGCTGACGCAGCTGGCCGGGGCCAGGCGGCTGGACTGGTTGTCGGATCCCGACTCGCCCTCGTTCCACCGCTCGGCGGCGACGGCGCGCCCGTACTGCGACAGCACGCGCTCGCGCCCCAGGCCCAACTCGTTCACGACGGCGCGAGTGGCGGACCACTCGGCCGGGTCGGCATCGGCGGCGTACTCGCCACCGGTGAAGCCCGGCTCCAGCCGCGGATCATTGTCGGGGGTGGGCAGCAGCGTGCCGGGGGTGACGTCGCCGGCCTGGATCCGCTCGCTCCACGGAACCCAGCGGGGCGCCAACAGGGCGTCGGGGCCGGGCAGCAGAACCACCTCGTTGACGGTGGCCACCCGGGCGCGCGAGGCGCGCACCATCGTGACCGCCCAGTGCCAGCCCGCGTAGCCGGGGTGGGGGCACTCGAACAGGTGGGTGACCACGCGCTCGCCCTCGGCGACCGCACCGATGTGCTCGCCCACGCCGAAGTCGGCTGCACGTTCGACGGCCGCCTCGCGTGCCTGGTCGACGGCGGCCGCCGTCACTGCATCGGGCTTGGGGGCCCTGGTCCTGGTGGTTGCCATCACAGCTCCAGTTCGTCTGCGACCTTGCGCAGCATCAGCGCGATCTGTCGGGCCTGGCGCGCCTCGGGGTGGCGTCCGCGGCGGTAGCCATTGCCGATGCCGTCGAGCAGCTTGATCAGGTCCTCGGTGATGACCGCCATCTGCTCGGGCTTCTTGCGGGCCGCCTTGGACAGCGACGGCGGGGCCTCCAGCAGCCGCACGCCCAGGGCCTGCTCTCCGCGTCGTCCCTCGACGATGCCGAACTCGACCTTCTGGCCTGCCTTGAGCGAGGTGACGCCCTCGGGAAGCACATTGGCGCGCACGTAGACGTCTCCGCCGTCCTCCTTGGACAGGAAGCCAAAACCCTTCTCTGCGTCGTAGAAACGCACCTTGCCGATGGGCACTTCATCCTCGCTTGGTCGATGTCGGCCGTGCCGGGGGGCACGGTTCGGCCAAGTCTATCCGTCCGGCCGAGCGCACTCCACCGTCCACTGCTCCGGCACCTCCCCGGCAGCCTGCGAGCCGGCACCTAGACTGGTGGGCATGGCTGACTGGACCGATGGGGCGCAGTATGCGCCCGTGGAGCGACCCGAGGCCTTCGTCACGCCCCGCACCGACTCGCTGGAGGGCCGCAGCCGTCCGCCCCACCCCGCCGACGGGCGCCCGGCGCAGCAGCCGGATGCCTTCGAGGCGCCGCAGACCGTCGCACTGGCCGAACTCGCCCCCTCGCAGGGACCGCGGCGCGACCCCGCCGAAGCCTTCACCACCTCGTCCAGCGGTGCGGGCGCCTGGGGCTCAGCACATGCCTGGAATCCGATGATGCCGTTGGGCCCCGTGGCCGAGGAGTCCGGCACGGAGCTCGCGCCCGACTTCCCGCCCCCCGCCGGCCTGCCGACGGTGCCCGTCGCCGCCCCTGGCCAGCAACCACCCCTGCCCGCACCTGCAGCAGTTCCCGCCGCCTCGCTGGCCCAGCTGCCGCCGCCCACCGGCGCTCCGGTGCCGCTGCCGCCGCCGGCGAGCGCCACCACGCCCCAGCCTCCGGCAGCCCCGCAACCCGTCCAGCCGGATCCCCTCTCCCAGGCCCCCGCACCCGTGCCTCACGCACCCCAGGCCCCCGCACCCCAGGCACCCGCACCCCAGGCACCCGTGCGCCGGGGCCCCTTCGACCCGGCACCGCCCGGCTACCAGCCGGGCCAGGAGTCGCAGGTCCAGACCGACCAGCAGTGGCAGCCGAGCACGGGGCAGGGGCCGGCGCAGCGTCCCCAGGCCCCCGTGCCAGACCGGATCACGCTGCCCTACGTGGTCCAGCAGGTCGGCTGGCTGATGCTGGCCGTGCTGGCCTTCGGCGCCGTCGTGCCCACCTTCAGCTGGATCCTGCTGCTGGTCGCCTCGATCCTGGCCAACCGTGCCCGTGCCGGGGTGCTGCTGATGCGCCAGACCTACTCGGCCGTCATCTGGGGCCTGCTGGCGATGTGGGTGGTCACCACCTTCACCGGCAACTCCTTCGGCGCGCTGGACTCCTGGGCCAGGGTGGCCTGTGGGTTGATGATCCCCTTCAGCCTGCTGGCCGGATGGGATGACCTGCGTCGCCGGGCAGGCCGGTGAGCACCCCCCGTTCGGTCGCCGAGGTCATCAGGGGGCTCGACGCCGAGGGCCTGACCTCGCTGGTGCAGCTGCGACCCGACCTCGCCGTGCCCCGCCCCCAGAGCCTCGACGAGCTCATCGAACGCGCCACCGGGCAGGCCTCCACCCACCTGGCCCTGGAGGCCCTCGACTCCTGGCAGCGTCGCGTCGCCCTCGCCCTGGCGGCCGCACCGGATGCGGTCAGCACCCGTCGGCTGGCCGCGATGATGGCCGTCGAACGCGGGCCCGTCGAGCATGCCCTGCAGGCCCTGCGCCGCCGCGCCCTGGCCTGGGGCAGCGAGCGCAGCTGGCACCTGACCCATGCCGCCCGCGCCTGGTTCGGGGCCTGGCCGGCCGGCCTGGCGGCCAGCTCCACCATGCCCATGGACGATGCCGACATCGACACCGCGCTGGCCGCCGTCGGGGAATCCGGACGCGCCGTGCTGGAACGTCTCACCTGGGAGAACCCCACCGGACGGGTGGCCCAGGCCGACCGTCGCGGCCGAGCCGACTCCACCCGCCCGGTCGACCAGCTGCTGCACCACAAGCTGGTCCGCCCCCTCGACCAGGACACGATCGTCCTGCCTCGCGAGGTCTCACTGCGGCTGCGCGGCGGGCGACTGTTCGCCGACGAGGCCAGCCCCGTCGTTCCGCCGTGGCCGGCCCCGGAGTCCTCGTCGGTGGCCGACCGCGCCGGTCTGGGTAGCGCCTTCGAGTTGGTCAGCAGCACCGAGGTGGTCATCGAGACCCTGGGACGGATGCAGCCGCGGCCGCTGGCCACCGGCGCGCTGGCCAAGCGTGACCTCAACGTCCTGGCCAGGGACGGCGGCGGCACCCGACGCACCCTCTTCCTGCTGCTGGTCGCCGAGCGCGCCGGGCTCATCGCCAGCACCGCCGGCGCCTGGCTGCCCACACACCACTTCGACCAGTGGCTGGAGACCGACGGCTGGAGCCGCTGGACAGCCCTGCGCCAGGCCTGGCTGGCCCTCGACCAGCTCGTCGACCTCGCCGCCCCGGCACTGGCCCCCGGCAACACCATCGCCTGGGCCGGGGCCCTGCGGCGGCTGGCTGCACAGCAGCTGCAGTCGGCCGCGCCGGGCACCCCCGTCACCGCCGAACGCCTGGCCGAGCGGCTGCTGTGGCTGCGCCCCGGCTGGAGCAGGATCGACCTCGACGCCCACTGCCAGGACCTGACCGAGGAATTCGGCTGGCTCGGCCTGACAGCGCTGGGACGCCGCACGCTGCTGGTGGATGCCGATGACGACCCCGGCTTCCCGCAACCCGTCACCGACTTCCTGCTCCAGGGCGACCTGACCGCCGTCACCCCCGCGCCGCTGCAGGCCGACGTCGCCCGTGCCATGGGGCTGCTGGCCGAACGCGAGTCCAGCGGCGGCGCCGGCGTGCACCGCTTCACCGCCGCCAGCATCCGACGTGGGCTGGATGCGGGCTGGACCGCCGACGAGATCCGCAGCTGGATCCGGGAGCACTCCAGCACCGGCGTGCCGCAGTCGCTCGACTACCTCGTCGACGACATCGCCCGCAAGCACGGGCAGGTGCAGGTGGCCGCCGTGGGCAGCGTGCTCACCGTCGACGACCCGGTCCTGGTCGATGCCGTCCTTGGCCATGCCGACGCCCCCGTGCTGGGACTGCGCAAGCTGGCCCCCACCGTGCTCGCGGCCGCCGCCGAGCCGGAGGAGCTGGTCAGTTTCCTGCGCCACATGGGGCTGGCGCCCGTGGCGCAGGACGCGACCGGTGCCCGCTTCACCACCCCCGCTCCCCGCCGGGCCAAGGGCAGCGGCCCGGTACGGGTGCCCGAGACCGCCAGCGTTGACGCCCGCGGCGTGGTTGACGAGCTGCTGGCCCGCGACGAGGGCCGCAAGCACCAGATCGCCTCGGGCAACCTGGTGCAGACCCTGCGCGAGTCCATCGGCCGCCCCGGCTGGTGGGTGCTCGACTACGTCGCCGACGACGGCAGCCCCCGCAGCGCCGAGGTGCGCGTGCTGGCCCTGGCCAGCGGCACGGCGCGGCTGATGAAGAAGGCCGAGGGCCCCTTCACCCTGCCGGTGAGCCGGATGGTCGGGGTGCGCCCGGCCTGACCCGCCACGCCACACGTCCGGGCACATCTGGCGGCGGGAATGCAGCGGGCCCGGCCACCTTGTGGTGACCGGGCCCAACAACTGCAGGAGCGGGATCGCTCAGGCATTGCCCCCGAAGAGGCTGGTGACCGAGCCATCCTCGAAGACCTCGTGGATGGCCTTGGCGATCAGCGGCGCGATCGACAGCGTGGTCACCTTCTTCATGTCCCAGCAGTTCTCGGGCAGGGGCAGGGTGTTGGTGACGATGATCTCGCTGAAGGAGCTGTTCTCCAGGCGGTCGCGGGCCGGGCCGGAGAAGACCGGGTGGGTCGTCGCGGCGATGACCTGGCGGGCGCCGTGCTCCATCAGGGCCTCGGCGGCCTGGCAGATGGTGCCGGCGGTGTCGATCATGTCGTCGACCAGCAGGCAGACCTTGCCCTCCACCTGGCCGACCACCTCGTGCACCTTCACCTGGTTGGCGACGTTCACGTCGTGGCGCTTGTGGATGATGGCCAGCGGGCAACCCAGCCGGTCGGTCCACATGTCGGCCAGTCGCACGCGCCCGGCATCGGGCGAGACGACGACCATCTCGGAGGTGTCGTACTTCTCGGTGACGTAGTCAGCAAGCACCGGCAGCGCCCACAGGTGGTCGACGGGGCCGTCGAAGAAGCCCTGGATCTGGGCAGCGTGCAGGTCGACGCTCATCAGGCGGTCGGCGCCGGCGGCCTTGTACAGGTTGGCCATCAGGCGGGCGCTGATGGGCTCACGACCCAGGTGCTTCTTGTCCTGGCGGGCGTAGGGGTAGAAGGGGCTGACCACGGTGATCCGCTTGGCCGAGGCCCGCTTGAGGGCGTCGATCATGATCAGCTGCTCCATCATCCACTGGTTCACCGGGGCGCAGTGGCTCTGGATGACGAAGGCGTCAGCGCCGCGCACCGACTCCTCGAAGCGCACATAGGTCTCGGAGTTGGCATAGTCGATGGCGCGCGTCGGCACCAGCTCGACCCCCATCAGGGCGGCGATCTCGTCCGCGAGGCCGGGGTGCGCCCGCCCCGAGAAGAGCATCAGGTGCTTGTCATTGGGGCGCTTGACACCACTCACTTGTAGTCCTCCGGCTTGACCTTGGCCATCTTCTCCCGGGACGCGGACACGTCCGGGTGGATCTCGTGGTTGCCGCGGCTGGCAGCCTTGGCGGCCTTCGAGGCGGGGCGACGCTTCGTGACCCATCCCTCGCTGACGTGCTGGCGACCGCGGGCGACGGCCATGCTGCCGGCCGGGACGTCCTCGACGACGGCCGATCCGGCGGCCACGAAGGCGCCGTCCGCGATGTCGACCGGGGCCACCAGGACCGAGTTGGAGCCAATGAAGACCCCGTCGCCCAGATGGGTGACCGACTTGTTGGTGCCGTCGTAGTTGGCGAAGATCGTGCCGGCGCCGACGTTGACGTCCTCACCGATGCGGACGTCGCCGCAGTAGGTCAGATGGGGCACCTTGGAGCCGTCGCCGATCTGGGCGTTCTTGGTCTCGACGAAGGCGCCGATCTTGCCCTTGGCGCCCAGCTCGGTGCCGGGGCGCAGGAAGCTGAAGGGGCCCACCGTGGCGCCGGGGCCGATGACGCTGAAGGAACCGTGGGTGCGCACCACCTCGGCGCCCTCCCCCACCTCGACGCTGGTCAGCGTGGTGTCGGGACCGATGACCGCCCCGGTGGCGATGCTGGTGGCGCCCTCCAGGTGGGTGCCGGCCAGGATGGTCACGTCCTGGGCGATGTCGACGTCGTGCTGGATCCACGTGGTGGCGGGGTCCTGGATGGTGACGCCATTGCGCATCCACTTGTCGATGATGCGACGGTTCATCTCGCCGTTCATCCGGGCCAGCTGGACGCGATCGTTGACGCCCTCGGTCTGCCACAGGTCGTCGATCATGTGCGCGCCGACCCGCTCGCTGTTGGCGCGGGCGGTGCTGATCACATCGGTGAGGTAGAGCTCGCCCTGCGCGTTGTCGGTCTTGAGGTGCTTGAGACCCTCGTAGAGGGTCTGGGCATTGAAGATGTAGATGCCGGAGTTGATCTCGGTGACGGCCGCCTCCTCGGCGGTGGCGTCCTTCTGCTCGACGATCCGGGCGATCTGGTCGCCCCGGCCCGACCCTGGAGAGGACGCGTCGACGTCGCGGATGATGCGTCCGTAGCCGAAGGGCTCGGGCACCTCGGCGGTCAGCACGGTGATGTGGTTGTCCTGGGCGCGGTGCTCGCGCACCAGCTGCACCAGGGTCTCGCCGGTGAGCATCGGCACGTCGCCGTAGGTCACCAGCACCTCTCCGGTGAGCTCGCCCAGACCCTGCAGGCCGCACTGGACGGCGTGTCCAGTGCCCTTCTGCTCGTCCTGGACCGCGGTGGTCACGCCGGGGGCGATCTCGGCCAGGTGCTCCAGCACCTGCTCGCGCTTGTGGCCGACGACCACCACCAGGTGCTCGGGCTCGACCTCCTCGGCGGCGTTGACGGCATAGCTCAGCATGGAGCGTCCGGCCACCTCGTGCAGGAGCTTGGAGGTGTTCGACTTCATCCGCGTCCCACCACCTGCAGCGAGGACCACCACTGCGGAGACCCGTGCGGTCTCGTCCTTGTCCTGCATGCTCACCTGGACTCCTTTGCCTTCGCGAACCTGATGTCCGCTCCCCGGGCAGGAGTCGAACCTGCGTCGCTTGTCCTGATTCAAAGTCAGGCGGGCCCTACCGACAGACCAACCGGGGATCGCCCCGCGCATGGCAGGGCACCTTGATCTTACGCACCTCACACCGGACGACGCACTTCCTCGACGCGCGCGTCCCCGCCCGCAGTACCGGCCCGCTCCGCGCGGGACCGCTTCGTCCAGCACCAGAAGCACCCCCGCGGGGGTATGGGACGATGGGTCCATGCCCAGCCTGCCGGACCCCGCCGACGAGAACCGCGCCGAGAGCAGCCCCCGCTCCTCCCGGCCCACGGCGGGACGTGGTGGACGCGCCCGCCGCGGGCGGATCCGGATGACCAGCTCCGAGCGTCGTGAACAGCTGGTGGAGGTGGCGCGCACCCTGTTCGCCCAGAAGGGTTTCGAGGGCACCAGCGTCGAGGAGATCGCCGCCAGCGCCCAGGTGAGCAAGCCGGTGGTCTACGAGCACTTCGGCGGCAAGGAGGGCCTCTACGCGGTGGTGGTCGACCGCGAGGTGCAGCGCCTGCACGACGCGATCCGCACCGCCCTGACCACGCCGGGGGCCTCCAGCCGGCAGCTGATCGAGTACGGCGCGCTGGCCCTGATGAACTACCTGGACGAGAATCCCGACGGCTTCCGGATCCTCTCGCGCGACTCCTCGGTGGTCTCGAGCCAGGGCTCCTTCGCCAGCATCCTGTCCGACATCGTGGGACGCGTGGAGGACCTGCTGGCCGCGCCCCTGGCCCGGCACGGCTTCGACGTCGACTTCGCCGGTCTCTACGCGCAGGCGCTGGTGGGCCTGGTGGCCCTGGCCGGGCAGAGCTGGCTGGACACCCGCCAGCCGTCCAAGGAGGTGGTGGCCGCCCACCTGGTGAACCTGGCCTGGAATGGCATGGCCAACCTCGTGCCGCAGCCACACCTCGAGGTGCGCAGCATGCCCCAGGAGTGACCGCCGTGGCTGGAGCCCGCGGTTTTGTCGGTCGCCTCCGCTAGTCTGGAAAGGACGGTTGGCACGGCTGCCAGCCAGTATCGACGACAAGACACGTCCGACGATTCGAGGGGATCACCAAGCCCATGGCGAAGATCATCTACACCCACACCGACGAGGCTCCGCTGCTCGCAACCTTCTCCTTCCTGCCGGTCGTGCAGGCCTACCTGAGCACCGCCGGCGTCGAGGTCGAGACCCGCGACATCTCGCTGGCCGGCCGCATCGCCGCTGCCTTCGGGCACCAGAGCGACGACCTGGCCGAGCTCGGTGAGCTGGCCAAGAGCCCCGAGGCCAACATCATCAAGTTGCCGAACATCTCGGCCTCCATGCCGCAGCTGAAGGCGGCCATCGCCGAACTGCAGGCCCAGGGCGTCGACCTGCCCGATTACGACAGCGCCTCGGCCGAGGACAAGGCCAAGTACGACGCCATCAAGGGCTCGGCCGTGAACCCGGTGCTGCGCGAGGGCAACTCCGACCGTCGCGCCCCGTTGGCGGTCAAGAACTTCGCCCGCAAGCACCCCCACTCGATGGGCGCCTGGAGTGCCGACTCGAAGACCGCCGTGGCCACCATGGATGCCGACGACTTCCGCCACAACGAGCAGTCGGTCGTGCTGCCCGAGGCCGACGTGCTCACCATCCAGCTTGTCGGCGCCGACGGCAGCACCACCGTGCTGAAGGAGAAGCTGCCGGTGCTCAAGGGCGAGATCGTCGACGCCACCGTGCTGCGCGCCGCCGCCCTGGACGCCTTCCTGGCCGAGCAGGTCAAGCGCGCCAAGGACGAGGGCGTGCTCTTCTCCACCCACCTCAAGGCCACCATGATGAAGGTCTCCGACCCGATCATCTTCGGCCACGTCGTCAAGGCCTTCTTCCCGCAGACCTTCGAGAAGTTCGGCAGCGACCTCGACGCGGCCGGCCTGAGCGCCAACAACGGCCTGGGCGGCATCTTCGCCGGGCTGGACAAGCTGGCCAATGGCGAACAGATCAAGAAGAGCTTCGATGCCGAGCTGGCCGACGGCCCCGCCCTGGCGATGGTGAACTCCGACAAGGGCATCACCAACCTGCACGTGCCCAGCGACGTGATCGTCGACGCCTCGATGCCGGCGATGATCCGCACCTCGGGCCAGATGTGGAATGCCGAGGGCGAGCAGCAGGACACCCTCGCGGTGATCCCCGACAGCTCCTATGCCGGCATCTACCAGGTCGTCATCGACGACTGCAAGGCCAACGGCGCCTACGACCCCACCACCATGGGCTCGGTGCCGAATGTGGGTCTGATGGCGCAGAAGGCCGAGGAGTACGGCTCGCACGACAAGACCTTCGAGATCGCCACCGACGGCAAGGTCCAGGTGCTCAACCAGGCCGGCGAGGTGCTGATGGAGCACGAGGTGGCCGCCGGTGACATCTGGCGCGCCTGCCAGACCAAGGACGCCCCGATCCGCGACTGGGTGAAGCTGGCCGTCACCCGGGCCCGCGCCTCCAAGACCCCCGCCATCTTCTGGCTGGACACCGAGCGCGCCCACGACCGCAACCTGATCGAGTTGGTCAAGACCTACCTGGCCGATTCCGAGCTGGTCGGCTCCACCGAGGGCCTCGACATCCAGATCATGAGCCCGGTGGAGGCCACCAAGTTCTCCATCGACCGCATCCGCAAGGGTGAGGACACCATCTCGGTGACCGGCAACGTGCTGCGCGACTACAACACCGACCTGTTCCCGATCCTGGAGCTGGGCACCAGCGCCAAGATGCTCTCGGTGGTGCCGCTGATGAACGGTGGCGGCCTGTTCGAGACCGGCGCCGGCGGCTCCGCCCCCAAGCACGTGCAGCAGCTGGTGGAGGAGAACTACCTGCGCTGGGACTCCCTGGGTGAGTTCCTGGCCCTGGCCGAGAGCCTGCGCCACCTGTCGACCACCGACGGCAACAAGCGCGCCGAGGTGCTGGCTTCCGCACTGGACGCCGCCACCGAGAAGCTGCTGGGCGAGGGCAAGTCCCCCGCCCGCGAGGTGGGTCAGATCGACAACCGTGGCTCGCACTTCTACCTGGCCCTGTACTGGGCTCAGGAGCTGGCCGAGCAGACCGAGGACGCCGAGTTGGCGGCCGCCTTCAAGCCGATCTCGGAGAAGCTCACCGCCGACGAGCAGAAGATCAGCGAGGAGCTGCTGTCCGTGCAGGGCAAGGCCGTCGAGATCGGTGGCTACTACCGCCCCGACGAGAAGCTGACCAGCGACGTGATGCGTCCCTCGGCCACCTTCAACGAGGCACTCGCCCAGCTGGGCTGAGGTCGTCGCGGAGGGGCAGCCCTCCGCCACAGCTGACGGGGGTCCGGGCACGTGCGCCCGGACCCCCGCGCAGTTCTGGCAGATCTTCCAGACGCCCGGCGATCCCTTCAGGACTTGTTCAGGATTCAGATATCGTTGGACCAAACCGGCCATTCCCCTTCCCTGATGGCCGATTCGGAGGTGGAGAGCAATGAACCGCAGCACTGGCAGCACCCCATGAGCGTCGCGAAGAGCGGTTCCATCCTCTTTCTGGCCGCAGTGGCCACTTCGGCCATCGTGAACACGGTTGCGCCCCAGGGCCAGGTCAGCCAGCCCGATCCTGCAGCATCGCCGACTGCGAGCTCCCCCACGCCCAGCACTCCGGCACGCCCGAAGCCCCAGCCGACGAGGGAGGGCAGCCCGGCCGCCCAGCGCTCGGCCACCCCGCAACCAACTGCCTCGGTGACGTCCACAGCCCCGGCGCCCCCCGCGCCCCAGCGCACGGCACCGGCGCCCACGGCCCGCTCGACGGCCGCGGCGCCGGCCACCAGCCGCCCGGTTCCCTCGCCCACCCGCACGAGCGTGGGTCTGCCACGCGCCCACCGATCGTGGACACCGCCGCCGACGCCCACGTGGAAGGCACCCACCACGCACACCATGCCGCTGGACGACCCGACGCCGATGCCCGGACGCTCCACCCCGCCCGTCGGCTGGCCCACCGCGAGCGTCGTGCCCCCGCCGTCGACCGAGCCCTTGCCCTCGATACGACCCAGCAGTCCGGAACCCACGGGGCATCCCTCCACCGCGCCGCGCCCGAGCAGCATGCGGCCCACCGCCGTGGAGCCGAGCCTGGTTCCGGTGACGCCACGCCGGAAGGTCGACGACCGGCCCGCCATGCTGCCCACCCAGTCCTGTGAGGGTGACAACCGCGACGGACGCAGGCACCAGCACGACTGTGGCCGCCGCTGAACGGTCAGCCCCGTTCGGCAGCGGGCCGTGGTGATCGGGGTGCGGTGATCTGGGCGGCCAGGTGGGCGCCACCGTAACCGTTGTCGATGTTGACCACGCCGACGCCGGGAGCGCAGGCGTTGAGCATCGTCAGCAGGGGGGCCAGGCCGTTGAAGGCGGCGCCATAGCCCACGGAGGTGGGCACCGCCACCACCGGTACCTCCACGAGCCCGGCGACCAGGCCGGGCAGGGCACCGTCCATCCCTGCCACCACGACGATGCAGCCGGCACTGCGTAGCAGGTCGAGCCGGGCCAGGGTTCTGTGCAGGCCGGCGATGCCCACGTCGACCACCAGTTCGGTGCGGCGTCCCAGGTACTGCGCGGTCATCGCAGCCTCCCGCGCCACGGGCAGGTCGGAGGTTCCGGCGCAGGCCACCACCACCAGCTCGCCGGTCGGTTCGGGAGGGGTTCCGGGCCAGGCCAGCAAGCCGGCCAGTTCGTCGTGGGCCGCGTCGGGGAGTTCGGCCAGCACGGCCTGGGCGTGTTCGGCCGTGGCGCGTGTGAAGAGCACGGCGCCCGCCTCGGGGCCCCCGGCGTGACCGAAGCGACGGGCGATGGCCCGCACCTGTTCGGTGGTCTTGCCCTCGCAGTAGACGGCCTCTGGGTAGCCGCGTCGGCGGGCGCGCCCCAGGTCGAGGTTCGCGATGCCGTCCAGCGGATCGGACTCAGTCATGGCCGGCCGTCCCCCCTCGCTGGAGGACCTGCGGCGTCCCTGCACCCGGCTGCGACGAAGTCGCAGCATCCGACCCGGCACGCCGCGCGGGGGGTTCGAGGGGGGTGGTCCCCCCTCTGCTGAGGACCGGCGGCGTCGAAGCCCCCGGCTGCGACGAGGTCGCAGCATCCACACCCGCACGCCGCGCGGGGGGTTCGAGGGGGGTCGTCCCCCCTCTGCTGAGAATCTGCATCGTGAAGGCGCCGGACTGGATTGCGGCGAGGTCGACGGTGACGTGGGCGAAGCCTGCCTCGCGCACGTCGGCGAGCAGCTGGGAGCGCAACTGGTCGTCGGCGAGGCGTCCGATCTCGGAGGCAGGCAGTTCGATGCGGGCGATGCTGCCGTGGTGCCGGACGCGTCCGTCGCTGAAGCCGGCGCGGCGCACGGCCTGTTCTGCCTCCTCCACCTGGCGCAGCTTCTCGGGGGTGACGGGTTCTCCGTGGGGGATGCGGGAGGCGAGACAGGGCGCGGCGGGTTTGTCGGCGACGGACAGGCCGAGCTCGCGGGCGATCGCCCGCACCTGGGGCTTGGTGATGCCGGCGCTGGCCAGGGGGCGCAGCACGTCGTGCTCGGTGGCGGCGCGGGCACCGGGGCGGTCGGGCCGCAGCACGTCGTCGGCATTCTCCCCGTAGGCGACGGCCACCAGCCCGAGTTCGTCGGCCACCTGGTCATCGATGCGCGTGAAGAGCTCGTCCTTGCAGTGGAAGCAGCGGTCGGCGCCGTTGGCGACATAGGCCGGGTTGGCGCCCTCGTGGGTGTCCACCTCGTGCGCCTCGACGCCGATCTGGGCGGCCACCTCGTGGGCGATGCGTCGCTCGTCGGCGGCCAGTGAGGGGCTCACCCCGAGCAGTGGGATGACGCGCCCGGTTCCCAGTGCCTGCACGGCCAGGGCGAGGAGGACGGCGGAGTCGACCCCGCCGGAGTAGGCGATGCCGAGCCGGCCTGCGGGCACCGACCGCAGCTCTCGGATGACGGCCTCGGCGGGATTGGTGCCGATGGAAGGGGGGATGTCGCTCATGGTGCTTTCGAGCCTATTGAGTCGCTGCGAATTGTCCCAGGGCTGGCCGGGTCTTGCCCTGGAGGGTCCATCGTCGCTGAACTGTGTGCCGCAGCCCCCGACATCGGGGGCTGCGCCACTCAGTCGGTGACGCGTGCTCCGGGGACCAGCCCGGCCTCGACGATCGCCGCCTGCACTGCGGCCAGCATCTCCTGCTCGCCGATCCCGAGCTCGCGGGCAGCGCGGGCCAGGGAGTCGAACTCGGCGGTGGCGTGGGCGACGATGCCGTCGTCGTGGCCCACCTTCACCTCCACCTCCACTCCCCGCACCGTGAGGGTGCGCCAGTAGCGCTGCAGCATGGTGCGCCGCACCCGGTGGGAGCGGATGCCCAGGGTGGAGGTCTGGCGCAGCATCACGTCGCCGACCCGTTCCTGCTCCGGTGCGGCGGCCAGGGCGTGCAGCACGAAACCGGGCCGTCCCTTCTTCATGACGCAGGGCACCAGCCAGGCGTCGCGGGCGCCGGCCGCGAGCAGGGCGTCGATCACTCCGGGCCACAGGCGCGGGTCCATGTCGTCGACGGTGGCCTCGAGCTCGTGCACCTCGATGCCGAGCGGGTCCTCGGTGCGGGCGACGGGAGCGTCCTGTCCACGGTCGCCGAGCACCATGCGCACCACATTGGGGTGGTCGGCGAAGTCCTTGCCGCCGCAGCCGATCCCGACGCCGACCATCGTCATGGACGGCATCGGTTCACAGCTGGCGGCCAGTGCCCGCACCAGCGCCATGCCGGTGGGGGTGGCGAGCTCGCCGACGGCTCCGGGAAGGGTCACCTCGGCGGGCTCGTCGTGGCCGTGGGAATGTCCGGCGTGCTGGTGCGGGGCGGAGGTTCCGGGGGGCGACGCGAGGACTCCCGAGTAGCGGGTCTGCAGCACCTGCCACCCCAGAGCCAGTTCCACGACGGCGGGCACCGGGACGGGGATGTCGCCGTGGGCCGCACGGATCCGCCCCTCCCCCAGCGCGGCGGGCGAGGCCGACAGGCTCTCCACGCCGAGCAGTCGCAGGCCCTCGCAGGTGCCCACCACGTCGGCGAGGGAGTCCAGCGCGCCGACCTCGTGGAAGTGGACCTCGTCAGGGCTGGTGCCGTGCACCCGGGCCTCGGCCAGCGCCAGGGCGCCGAAGGCGTCCAGGGCGCGGTCGGCCGTCCAGGCAGGGATCGCCGCTTCCTGCAGCATTGTCCTGATGGTGGCCCAGGTGCGGTGAGGAGGGTCGTCGACGAGGACCTCGACCTGGGCCTTGGTGCCGCGCTGGCCACCCCGGACCACGGGTTCGGCGTGCAGCCGGACCGATCCGGGCACCACCTGGTCGAGGACCCGCTGGACCTCGTCCAGCGGGGCCCCGGCGTCGAGGATGGCACCCAGCAGCATGTCGCCGGCCACCCCGGCGCTGACATCGATCCAGGCGTGCATGGGTTCCTAACGTGCCACGCGAGCACAGCGGGGGTCCAAGGGGGTCGTCCCCCCCCTGCCCCACGTGAGCTCAGCCGTGAGCCTGCGAACGGCGGTGCGTGCGAGCGCAGCGGGGGTCCAAGGGGGTCGTCCCCTTGCTCTTGTTACAGCAGGTCGTTGATGGTGATGGTCTGCTCGCGGCCGGGGCCGACGCCGATGCCGGAGATGCGGCAGCCGATCAGCTCCTCCAGGCGGTGCACATAGGCCTGGCAGTTGGCGGGCAGCTCGTCGAAGGTTCGGCAGCCGGAGATGTCCTCGTGCCAGCCGTCGAGGAATTCGTGGACGGGCGTGGCCTTGGCCAGCTGGTTGGCGTCCACCGGGAAGTGCTCCAGGCGTTCGCCGTCCACCTCATAGGCGACGCAGACGGGGATGCGATCCCAGCCGGACAGGATGTCGAGCTTGGTGAGGAAGATGTCGGTGCAGCCGTTGTAGGTGGCCGCCTGCTCCACCACCAGGGCGTCGAACCAGCCGCACCGGCGGGGACGGCCGGTGGTGGCACCGAACTCGCCGCCCTCGGTGCGCAGTCGCTCGCCGTCGGCGTCGAAGAGCTCGGTGGGGAAGGGGCCCTCGCCGACGCGGGTGGTGTAGGCCTTGGCGATGCCTACGATCCGGTCGATGCGGGTGGGGCCGACACCGGTGCCGGTGCAGGCGCCGCCGGCGGTGGGGTTGGAGCTGGTGACATAGGGATAGGTGCCGTGGTCGACGTCCAGGTGGTGGGCCTGGGCGCCCTCGAAGAGGACCACCTTGCCCTCGTCGAGGGCGTCGTTGAGCACGCGGCCGGAGTCCACCACGAAGGGACGGATCCGCTCGCGGTGCGCCAGCAGCTGCTCGACGACCTCGTCGACCTCGATCTCGGGCCGGTTGTACATCTTGACCAGCTGGCTGTTCTTGAGCACCAGGGCGGCCTCGACCTTGTCACGCAGCACCTGGTCGTCGAAGAGGTCCTGGACGCGGATGCCCATCCGGTTGATCTTGTCGGAGTAGACGGGGCCGATGCCGCGGCCGGTGGTGCCGATCTTGCGCTTGCCGGCGAAGCGCTCGGTCACCTTGTCCATCGTCTGGTGGTAGCTGGTGAGCACGTGCGCGGTCGCCGAGACCAGCGGGTGGGCCACCTCGGTGCCCTGCGCGGCCAGCTCGTCGAGCTCGTGGTACATGACGTCGAGGTCGATCACGACGCCATTGCCCAGCACACAGGTGGTGTTGTCGTTGAGGATGCCCGAGGGCAGCAGGTGGAGCACGGTCTTCTTGCCGTTGACGACCACCGTGTGGCCGGCATTGTTGCCGCCCGAGTAGCGGGCGCAGAAGTCGACCCTCTCGCCGAGCTGGTCCACCGCCTTGCCCTTGCCCTCGTCGCCCCACTGGGTCCCGATCACCACGATGCCAGGCATTTCAGCCCTCCAAGATCAATGGGCGGCGCCCCGACTGTGGTCGCCGCCAGAAACAGGTGAAGCCTCCTGCATGGGCAAGAGGCTCGTGCCGCACGATTCTAGCCCACGGCCGGTGGGGCACCCCTGGACGTTGTCCAGGGGCGGCCCAGGAGGGCCCTCAGTTGCCCTCGACCAGCACCTGGTGGGCCTCCTCGGAGGAGTCGCGCAGGAACTGCGCACAACGCTGGGCCTCGGCATCCTCGCCGATCCGGTCGGCGGCCACGGTCAGGGCCCGCAGGCAGCGCAGGAAGCCCTGGTTGGGCACGTGGCTCCACGGCACCGGGCCGGAATCCTTCCAGCCATTGCGGCGCAGCGCGTCGAGTCCGCGGTGGTAGCCAGTGCGGGCATAGGCGTAGGCGGTGACGTCGGCCTCGGGCGTGTTCTCGGCCAGGCCGGCCTCGGCCAGCAGCGCCCAGCACAGGCTGGAGGTCGGGTTGGCCCGCACCACGTCGATGAATCCCTCGGTGCCGCGCTCCTCGAGCTGGGCCAGGGCCGGGTCGGCGGGCAGCAGGGTCTCCGGGCCGGAGGCCATCAGGTTGGGGTGGGTCTCGTGTGCCATGCCCCAACTCTAGGGCGCGCGCCGGGTGGCGGCGAGGCCCTCGGGACGGTCCACGATGCGGGAAGTTGTGCGTTGCAGCGGCGAAGGGCCGAAGATGTGGTGGCCAAGCCCACCGATGTCGGAGCCCCACGTGAAGATCTTTCGCACCAAGTCGATCGAGCAGTCCCTCGCCGACACCGACGAGCCGGAGTACAAGCTGGCCAAGACGCTGAGCGCCTTCGACCTGACCGTCTTCGGGGTGGGCATCATCGTCGGCGCCGGCATCTTCACCCTCACCGGCCGGGCCGCCAACCAGGTGGCCGGCCCCGCAGTGGTGCTCTTCTTCCTGCTGGCCGCCCTGTGCTGTGGCCTGGCCGCCCTGTGCTATGCCGAGTTCGCCTCCTCCGTGCCCGTGTCCGGATCGGCCTACACTTTCAGCTATGCCTCGATGGGCGAGTTGGTGGCCTGGATCATCGGCTGGGACCTGATCCTCGAACTGTTGCTGGCCGCCGCCGTGGTGGCGCAGGGCTGGAGCGCCTACCTGGGCGTGTTGCTCGGCCATGTCGGCATCACGCTGCCCGCCCAGTACAGCTATGGCGGTGCCGTCGACGTGCCGGCGGTGCTGCTGGCGCTCTTCCTGGGTGCCCTGGTGAGCCTGGGCATCAAGGAGTCGATGCGGGTCGAGACGGTGCTGGTGGGCATCAAGGTGGCCATCGTGCTCTTCGTCGTCGTGGCGGGCATCGGGCTGATCAATCCGTCCAACTACACGCCCTTCATCCCGGCCCCGGTGCCCAGCGAGGGCGCCCACAGCACGATGACCCAGCCCCTGGTCCAGGCCCTGTTCGGCCTGCAGCCGGCCGCCTTCGGCGTGGGCGGCATCCTGGCCGGCGCCGCGCTGGTCTTCTTCGCCTACCTGGGCTTCGATGTCGTTGCCACCGCCGCCGAGGAGACCCGCAATCCGCAGCGCGACCTGCCCCGCGGCATCATCGGTTCGCTGCTGATCGCCACCGTGCTCTACTGCGCCGTCTCCGTCGTGGTCACCGGCATGGTGCGCTACGACCAGCTCGAGCCCTCGGCCTCGCTGGCCCAGGCCTTCGCCCACCACGGCAAGGGTTGGATGGCCATCCTGATCGCCGCCGGCGCCGTGGTCGGCCTGTTCACCGTGGTGCTCACCATGATCATCGGCTGCTCGCGCCTGGTCTTCGCCATGTGCCGCGACAACCTGCTGCCGATGGGGCTGGCCACCATCCACCCCCAGCACCGCACCCCGACGAAGATCATCGCCATCCTCACCGTGGTGATCGCCCTGCTGGCCGGCCTGACCCCGATCGGCATGCTGGAGGAGATGGTCAACATCGGCACGCTGAGCGCCTTCATCCTGGTCAGCATCGGCATCCCGGTGATGCGGCGCACCCATCCGGACCTGGAGCGTCCCTTCAAGGTGCCCTTCTCGCCCGTGCTGCCGATCCTGTCGGCAGTGATCTGCATCGGCCTGACGCTCAACCTGGCCGTCGAGACCTGGCTGCGCTTCCTGGTCTGGCTGGCCCTGGGCATCGCCGTCTACTTCGGCTATGGCTACCGCCACTCCCGCCTGGCGACGGGCCGTGCACTGTCGCCGGACGTGGAAGAGGCTGTCGCCGCCGACCGCAGGAAGAGCTGAGCCCCAGCTGTGGCGCGGCTGTGGCGGGGCCTTGCGCCACAGCAGACGGTCAGGTGCACACTGCGTGGGGGCATAGACTCCACAGGTAATTCCCCTCAAGTTTCGGAGCTTTCTGCATGCCCATCCGCAAAGACCTGCGCAATGTCGCCATCGTGGCCCACGTCGACCACGGCAAGACGACTCTCGTCGACGCCATGCTCTGGCAGTCGGGCGCCTTCCGTGAGGGGTCGGACGTCAACAACCGCGTCATGGACTCCATGGACCTCGAGCGCGAGAAGGGCATCACGATCCTTGCGAAGAACACCGCCGTTCGCCACACCATGGACGATGGCCAGGAACTGACCATCAACATCATCGACACTCCCGGCCACGCCGACTTCGGTGGCGAGGTCGAGCGCGGTCTCGAGATGGTCGACGGCGTCATCCTGCTGGTCGACTCCTCCGAGGGTCCGCTGCCCCAGACCCGCTTCGTGCTGCGCAAGGCCCTGGCCAAGAAGCTGCCGCTGATCGTGGTCATCAACAAGGTCGACCGTCCTGACGCGCGCATCTCCGCCGTCATCGACGAGACCTATGAGCTGTTCATGGACCTCGTCGAGGACGAGAATGCCGAGCAGCTGGACTTCCCGGTCGTCTTCGCCTCCGCGAAGGCCGGCCGCGCCTCGCTGAACCAGCCCGCCGACGGCGACATGCCCGACTCCGAGACCCTGCAGCCGCTCTTCGAGACCATCGAGAAGACCATCCCGGCGCCCACCTACACCGAGGACGCCCCGCTGCAGGCCCTGGTCACCAACCTGGACTCCTCGCCCTACCTGGGCCGCCTGGCGCTGTGCCGCATCAAGGAGGGCACCATCAAGCGTGGCCAGCAGGTCACCTGGATCCGCCGCGACGGCAGCCAGCAGACGGTGAAACTGTCCGAGCTCCTGATGACCGACGCCCTCGAGCGCAAGCCCGTCGACGAGGCGGGCCCCGGCGACATCATCGCCATCGCCGGCATCCCGGAGATCACCATCGGCGAGACCATCGCCGATCCGGCCGATCCCAAGGCGCTGCCGCTGATCCACGTCGACGAGCCCAGCATCTCGATGACCATCGGCATCAACACCTCGCCGCTGGCCGGCCGCGTCGGCAAGCTGCTGACCGCCCGCATGGTCAAGAACCGCCTCGACCAGGAACTGATCGGCAATGTCTCGATCACCGTCAACGACACCGAGCGTCCCGACACCTGGGAGGTGCAGGGCCGTGGCGAGCTGCAGCTCGCCGTCCTGGTGGAGATGATGCGTCGCGAGGGCTTCGAGCTGACCATCGGCAAGCCTGAGGTGGTCACCCGCGAGATCGACGGCAAGCTGCACGAGCCCTTCGAGCGCCTGACCGTCGACTGCCCCGAGGACTTCGTCGGCCCCGTCAGCCAGATGATGGGCGTGCGCAAGGCGCGCATGGAACAGATGGTCAATCACGGCACCGGATGGGTGCGCATGGAGTTCGTGCTTCCCGCCCGTGGCCTGATCGGCTTCCGCACCGAGTTCCTCACCGAGACCCGCGGCACCGGCATCATGAACCACGTCTACGAGGGCCACTTCCCGTGGGCCGGCGAGATGCGCAACCGCCCGACCGGCTCGCTGGTCGCCGACCGCATGGGCGTCACCACCTCGTACACGCTGTTCAACCTGCAGGAGCGCGGCACCCTGTTCGTCGGCCCCGGCGAGGAGGTCTACGAGGGCATGGTGGTGGGAGAGAACTCCCGCCCCGACGAGATGGACGTCAACCCCACCAAGGAGAAGCACCTCACCAATGTGCGCTCCGCGACCGGCGACGAACTCGAGCGCCTCATCCCGCCGCGACTGATGAGCCTGGAGGAGTCGCTGGAGTACTGCGCCGAGGACGAGTGCCTCGAGGTGACGCCGAAGAATGTCCGCATCCGCAAGGTGCAGCTCAGCATGAACGACCGCGCCAAGGTGCGCAGCCGCCTCAAGGCGGCCAACAAGAAGTGAGCTGCTGACGATTGGCTGAACCGCCGTCCACCCCCACGGGTGGGCGGCGGTTCTTTTCCTCCTGACACGTCCACGGCAAGCACTGATGCGACCCTTCACGATGCGAGGATGAGGCCTTGGCTCCATCCCCCCGGGGCCTTCAGGAAAAAATTGGCATCCCGTGCAACCCCGCGGCCTCGTGGAGCGTGTACCAGTCAGGAAGCCACCCACGGAGGAAACCATGTCCAGCACCCTGAACCGCGCATTCGTCGCAAGCCTCGCCAGCGCAAGCCTGCTGGCCGGGCCTGCCGTCACCGCCCAGGCCGCACCGACGCCGACGCCGACGCCGGCCCCGTCGGCGACCGCCAGCGCCACCCCGAGCCAGGCCGCCGCCACGGTCAGGGCTGCCGCCCCGTCCACCGTCGTCGCCAAGCCCGGCCACCGCAACAACACCGTCAAGCAGATCCAGGGCCGGCTCAACGGCCTGGGCTACCTGCCC